>NZ_CP040059.1:1641009-1969211 GCF_005280755.1 Coxiella burnetii | reverse complement strand
AATCGTGCAAGTTCAGAAATTTGGAGTTTGTAAGACACTTATTCTATCTCGCTGTGGATAACTTATCTAGAGTGGAAAGAAAAGAAATTAAAGTTTTAATTGTTCATATTTTTATCGAACTGGCGCTAGAATAAAAGTAGCCCGTATGCAGCCCAGCGAAATACGGGAACATAACGAAAATTCCCGTATTTCGCTGCGCTGCATACGGGCTACTATGAAGATCAAAAAAATCGAAAATCTCGCAACAAAAATAATTCCAACACAGCCATCCGCATAGCGACGCCGTTACGTACTTGTTGAAGGATGACAGATTGTTGGTTATCTGCGACATCAGAATTAATTTCGACTTCGCGGTTGACGGGACCCGGATGCATAACAATGGCATCGGGTTTTGCGGAATATAATTTTTCAGGTGTCAATCGAAAAGATCCGCGAAAAGCATCGATATCGACAGAATTATCATGGCGTTCCTTTTGCAAACGAAGGGTGACAATAACGTCGCTGTTAAGGAGACTTGGTTTTAATTCGGTGAATTTTTTAATCGAGTCGTTCCCGACCTTGTCCGGCAATAATGACGATGGGCCTACCAATCGAATTTCCGGAACGCCCATCGTGACTAAGCCGTCCATTAATGAGTTTGCCACGCGAGAATGACGAATATCGCCAATAATCGTGACGCACAATTTATTCCAATGGGGTTTGTGTTGCTTTATTGTCATTAAATCAATTAAAGCTTGTGAGGGATGTTGATGATTACCGTCACCCGCGTTGATGACGACGCCTGAGGATAATTGTTTTGCTATCTGCTCCGGGGTTTCATTTTCAGAATGGCGTACAATGAAAAAATAAACACCCATCGCTTCCAAAGTTTTAATCGTATCAAAAAGAGTTTCACCTTTACTTATTGCCGAAATTTTAAGATTAGGGTTAAGAACCATGGCGCCCAAACGTTTTGCCGCAATTTCAAAGGAGTTGCGCGTTCGTGTGCTGGGTTCAAAAAATAAGTTGGCGACTACGTGCCCTTTTAATGTTTCAAAGACCGAATTTTTTTCCATGCCCTGAGTTAAAAAATAATTCGCCCGTTGGATGAGTTTTTCAATATGGTCGCGCGTGAGTGAGCGCATATTCAATAAATGTAAAGGAAGTTCATTCATTTTTCTGTTCCTGCAACCACTGTTCTAGAATAAGTTTAGCCGCATAATTATCGAGATGTTGGGGTCGTTTTGTCAGTCCCTGTTCGTACCACTGCCTTTTCGCTTCGATCGTTGTGAGTCGTTCATCAACCATAGAGACAGGGAGGCCAAACCGCATTTGCAATTTGCGCGCGAATTTGCGCGCAGCGAATGTAAGTGTTTGTTCGGAGCCATCCATATTGTAGGGAATGCCAACAACGAGCACGTTCGCATGCCAAGTCTCAATGAGCATTTTAATTTTTTCCCAGTCGGGAACGCCATCTTGAGCCTTCAAAATTGCAATCGCATTCGCAGAATGCGTTACGGTTTGGCCAACGGCAACACCAATACGTTTCATCCCGAAATCAAATCCCAATGCGATGAGATTTTGATTAGGCATGCCCAATCTGGCCAGAAAGCTGATTAATATCAACTCCGATGAGCGCCGCTGCTTTTTGCCAACGACTTTTTAAAGGAGTTTCAAAAAGAATCTTGCGATTAAAGGGCACCACTAGCCAATCATTACGGGCAATCTCATTTTCCAACTGCCCTGCTTCCCAGCCGGCATAACCAAGTGTGATTAAAAAATCATCCGGGCCTTTATTTTTAGCAATGTCATCCAACATATCTTTCGATGCCGAAAGCAAAATTTCCGCTCCTTGAGGTGATTCCTGTTCATAAACAATAAAACCATGTTCCTGACCGATGGGCCCTCCCATCAAAACAGGGTGATTGGCAATTTGCGGTTGGGCGATTTCAATATTTAAGTGTTCCAAAACTTTTCCTAAAGTCAACGCCAACGGTCTATTAATAATTATTCCCAAAGCGCCTTTCGCATCGTGTTGGGAGACATAAATCACCGCTTTAGTAAAAGTAAAATCATTTAATTGAGGCATAGCGACGAGAAAATGATTGGACAGGATATTGGTCTTTACCATAATGACGCTAAGTATGCGCGGATCTCCCGAGAGTCGCAACTCTCGATCCAGTTACTTCTGCCAGAAGCGGCTATTCAATACGGCGATAATTTGCCATAATGGTCCCTCGTTAAAATGAGATAAAGGAACAGCTATGGAGCAAATTGCTGCGCGAGTTACCTATATTAACCTTTCTCCTGATGAGTTGATTCAACACGCCGTAAAAAATGGCGAGGGCGTATTAAGTTCCACCGGTGCTTTAGCGGTTACTACTGGGAAACGCACGGGTCGATCGCCGAAAGATCGTTTTATTGTCAAAGATGAGCAAACCGCCGATCAAGTGGCGTGGGGCAATATCAATCAGCCTGTTGAGCAACGCACCTTTGACCAGTTGTGGGAGCGAGCGCTGCGGTATCTTTCTGAACGTGCTGTTTATATTTCGCATTTGCAAGTAGGGGCGGATGATAATTATTTTCTGCCACTTAAGGTGGTCACCGAGTTTGCGTGGCACAATTTATTTGCGTGTGATCTTTTTATCCGTCCTTCTGGTGATCATGCGAATGGGAAACCGTCCTGGGTTATTTTAAGTGCCCCCGGGCTGAAAACTGATCCTGAGCGAGACGGCGTGAATAGTGATGGTGCGGTAATGATTAATTTATCACAGCGCCGTGTGTTATTGGTGGGCATGCCCTATGCGGGTGAAATGAAAAAAGCCATGTTTTCCGTGCTGAATTATCTTTTGCCGCCGCACGATGTTTTACCGATGCATTGCGCCGCTAATGCTGGCCAGTCGGGCGATGTTGCACTATTTTTCGGATTATCAGGAACGGGTAAGACCACCTTGTCGGCTGACCCTCATCGATTTTTAATCGGTGACGACGAACACGGTTGGAGCGCCACAAGCGTTTTTAATTTTGAGGGCGGGTGTTATGCCAAGTGCATTGATTTGTCACAAGAACGAGAGCCCATGATTTGGAATGCGATTCGGCACGGCGCTATTATGGAAAATGTGGTTTTAGATGAGAATGGCGTTCCCGATTATGCGGATGCGCGGCTAACCCAAAATTCGCGTGCCGCTTATCCGCGCGAGTATATTCCGTTGCGGGTGGAAAATAATAGAGGGCGCCCCCCCGATGCCGTCTTATTTCTAACTTGCGATCTCGATGGTGTTTTGCCGCCCGTGGCACTGCTCACGAAAGAACAAGCGGCTTATTATTTTTTAAGCGGGTATACCGCTTTAGTGGGCAGCACGGAAGTGGGCAGCGTAAAGGGCGTCACCTCCACCTTCAGTACTTGCTTTGGCGCACCCTTTTTTCCACGCCCTCCGACTGTCTATGCTGAATTATTAATGAAACGTATTGAAGCAACGGGCTGTCAAGTTTACCTCGTTAATACTGGCTGGACAGGGGGCGCTTATGGTGAAGGAGGTGAGCGTTTTTCCATTCCCACGACACGAGCGATTGTTAACGCTGTTCTAAGCGGAAAACTCAAAGAGGGACCAACAGAAGTGTTGAGCGGCTTTAATCTCACCATTCCAAAATCGGCTTTAGGTGTGGACGATCATTTATTAAATCCCCGGAAGACTTGGGAAGATGTTAGCGCCTACGATGCGCGAGCCCAGCGGTTAATTCAAAAATTCCGTGAAAATTTTGAAAAATTTAAAGTGCTTGCTGCCATTCGGGAAGCCGGACCGTCTGATGTCCATTAGCGAAAATATTAAAAGAATTACTACCGAAATTCGCCAAGCGGAAAAAGAATTTAGCCGCTCGCCTAACGCGGTTTCGCTTTTAGCTGTGAGTAAATCGCAATCTCTTGATAAGATAAAAGAAGCTATTGCAGCAGGACAAAGACAGTTTGGTGAAAATTATTTGCAAGAAGCGTTGGTAAAAATAAAAGCGTTGCGCGCTCATCCATTGGAATGGCATTTTATAGGTGTCATTCAAACTAATAAGACGCGCCTCATTTCCACAAATTTTGATTGGGTACAAAGCGTTTCTCGTTTGGAAGTTGCTTCAGAATTACATCATTATCGACCTTTGGAATTGCCACCATTGTCTATTTGCATTCAGGTAAACATCAGTGAAGAAAAAACTAAAAGCGGTGTAGACTTAACGAATTTATCAGAATTTGCAAAAGCAGTTAGTCAGTTTGATCGTCTGAGGTTGCGAGGTTTAATGACGATACCGGCTTATCAGAAAGATTTTAATGCGCAAAAGGCCACATTTGAAAAGTTAAAAGAAGCGCAACAGCAATTAATAAAGAAAGGCTTACCATTGGATGTCTTGTCATTAGGAATGACGCACGACTTTCGCGCGGCTATCGCAGCGGGGAGCACTATGGTTCGTATCGGAACTGGAATTTTTGGTCCTCGGGAGGATAGATGAATACTTCCAATATTACTTTTATCGGCGGCGGGAATATGGCGCGCAATATCGTGGTAGGATTAATTGCCAACGGCTACGACCCTAACCGTATTTGTGTTACTAATCGAAGTTTAGATAAATTAGATTTCTTTAAGGAAAAGTGTGGAGTCCATACTACTCAAGATAATCGTCAAGGAGCTTTGAACGCTGATGTGGTTGTGTTAGCCGTTAAACCTCATCAAATTAAAATGGTTTGCGAGGAATTAAAAGATATTTTAAGCGAAACGAAAATTCTTGTAATTTCCTTAGCAGTAGGCGTTACCACACCGCTCATTGAAAAATGGTTAGGCAAGGCTTCACGTATTGTGCGTGCTATGCCCAATACACCTTCCTCGGTAAGAGCCGGTGCTACAGGTTTATTTGCAAACGAGACTGTGGATAAAGACCAAAAAAATCTAGCGGAATCGATTATGCGTGCGGTGGGGTTGGTCATTTGGGTTTCGTCTGAGGACCAAATTGAAAAAATAGCTGCACTTTCGGGCTCGGGCCCTGCTTATATTTTTTTAATTATGGAGGCACTTCAGGAGGCCGCAGAGCAATTAGGTTTAACGAAGGAAACAGCGGAATTGCTTACGGAACAAACAGTTTTGGGCGCGGCTCGTATGGCACTTGAAACGGAACAAAGTGTAGTACAATTGCGTCAATTTGTAACGTCGCCAGGTGGCACCACGGAGCAAGCGATCAAAGTATTGGAATCAGGAAACCTTCGTGAATTATTTATTAAAGCGTTAACAGCCGCGGTTAATCGCGCTAAAGAGTTATCGAAAACGGTAGACCAATGATGACAGCATTCACTAATCCCGGAATATTTTTAGTCGGTCTTATTTTTGATCTTTACATTATTATTCTCATGTTGCGTCTCTTGATGCAAAAATTGGGAGCGAGTTATTACAATCCCATTTCCCAAGTCGTTATTCGACTAACCAACATTTTTGTTTCTCCACTGCAACGGATCATTCCAGGATTTAAGGGGTTCGATCTCGCGATCGTCTTATTGTTAGTATTATTGGAATTTATCCAAGTGTTATTATTGTTGTGGTTGCGGGCGGGGTGGCTGCCCAAATTTAGCGGATTAGTAATTATTGTTATTGCCACGTTGGGTAATAAATTCCTAAATTTATATTTCTACGCCATCATCCTTCGAGTCGTCATGAGTTGGATTGCATCTTTACAACATAATCCTATCGCAGAGATTATTTTTCTAATCACTGAACCTTTAATGAGACCGATACGGCGATTAATACCCTCTATTGCAGGATTTGATTTCTCGCCCATCGTCCTTTTAATTTTACTGCAATTAATCTCTATTCTTGTTTTCAGACCATTGATTGAATTCGGCACGCAACTGGCTTTAATGTAAAGTTATTTTTGCGTTAAATTTAAAAAAAGAAATCTCCGGCGCAAGCGCGGCGAAATTCAAAATGGGGAAAGTCTCGGTCGCTTGCGACCGAGATTCAAATTGAACTGATAAAAACGATTAAAATTCCTAAAGGCGCGACATACCTTACCAAAAAACGCCAAATCGAATAGATTTCTGAAGGAACTTCTTTTTGCGTTATTGTTTTTTTCATCACCCAACCGGCAAAAATGGCAAACCCTAGCCCGCCTAGCGGTAAAATAATATCGGTCGGCAGGTTGGTGGAAATATCAAAAATAGTTAAGCCGTGAAGTTTAATACTCTGCCAGCGATTAAACGACAACACAGAACCGATACCAATAAACCAAGCCGTTAAACCAATAATGATAGCCGCATAAGTGCGTTTTAGTCCCAAACGCTCCGTTAAAATAACGACGAGCGGTTCTGCGAGGTTAATTGATGAAGTCCAGGCGGCAAATAGCAACAATAAAAAACATAAACCGCCGATGAACCAGCCGGAGGACAAATGAGCTAAGATAATAGGCAAAGTAACATACATTAAACCCGGTCCTGAATTTGGCGGTAAATGATAAGCAAAAACAATAGGAAATATCGCAAGTCCCGATAATATAGCTACTAACACATCTAAGCTTGCAACGATTAAAACGGTTTTACCCAAATTAACATTCCTTGGAACATAAGCACCATACATGGCCATCGCACCGGCGCCAAGCGCTAATGTAAAAAAGGCATGTCCTAATGCGGCTATAACCACAGAAGTCGTTATTTTTGAATGATTAAAATCAAATAAAAAATGGAAGCCTTTATTAAAATTTCCATAAGAAAAGGCATAAATAACTAAAATAAATAAAATAACGTATAACGCTGGCATCATAAATTTCGTGGCCTTTTCTAACCCGCCCTTGACGCCTTTTGCAACCACAACCATCGTTAAAAACATAAAAATAGAATGCCAACCGAGCAGATGCCAAGGATTAGCTAAAAAGCTCTTCCACATATTGGTTATTTGCGCGGGATTGAGTTGATAAAATTCATTAGAAAAACTTTTAATAAGATAAGCAACGTTCCAACCGGCAACCACGCTGTAGAAAGACAGAATGAGTAATAAGGCTAGCGCCCCTAGCCAGCCCAGTAAGCCCCATTTACGGCTGTGGTTAGATTCTTGTGCCAGCGTAATTAAAGCGTCGACAGGATTCTTGCGAGAGCGTCTACCAATTAAAATCTCCGCTATCATAATGGGGAGTCCAATAATAAGAACAAATATCAAATAAATTAAGAGAAAGGCACTTCCGCCATACATTCCCGCCATGTAAGGGAATCGCCAAATATTCCCCAAACCCACTGCCGCCCCGGTGGCCGCTAAAATGAAAGCTAGTTTTGAAGACCATCGCTCGCGTACTACGGGTACTGAAGTTTCAACTCGCACCATTTCCTCGCTTTGTGTTCGGCTAAGAGTACTCTAATTTTGATTCTAATGTTGGGGTACAATTAAAAGTGTAGGTTTTCAACCAGTAGCCCGTATGAGCGAAGCGAAATACGGGAAAACAACGATGTCGCCTATCGTCCCCGTATTTCGCTTCGCTCATACGGGCTACTTAGCTACTGGGCCCGCGAGGCGACGTAGGGAACCTGCACTTTTAATCGCACCCTAAATGTTGCAAATATAATTGATTTCAGCATAATAGTGTATCAGTTTGTGAAATGCCTAGTCATCATTCTTGCTGTTGGATAGGAACGGCTGCATAAAAGGAAATGTTCCTACTCTTACTGCCTCGATGTGCTATAAGCATAATTGAGGATGGTTAACGATTCATTAGGATCATTATTTTAAGGGGATTTACAATGAGCGAACATGTACATACTGCTTCCGACGAAAACTTTGAAACTGAAGTGCTGCAAGCCGATATGCCTGTCCTTGTGGACTTTTGGGCAGAATGGTGCCAGCCCTGCAAGATGATTAGTCCGGTTGTTGAGGAAATCGCAAAGGAATACGCCGGTCGCGTTAAGGTATTTAAACTCAATGTGGATGAAAATGCGCAAACCCCTACAAAATACGGCGTGAGAGGAATACCCAGTCTTTTAATCTTTCGTGAGGGCGAAGTAGTTGATAGGAAAGTCGGTGCACTTAATAAATCGCAATTAGCGGCCTTTTTAGATGAGAGCTTGCATTTTTCTTCATAAGTCACTAGAATTCTCATCAAATATCACGGGCCTATCGGCATAATCCCATCGCTTTCAAGTTTGCTCCTAACTATGAGATATCAGCTGGAGTATCGCATTATGAGCTGATGCTTGTTTGGGATGGGCGGCATGTATTTTAATTTAAACAATCATTAAAGAGGTTTTATCATAACTTATGAATTTAACTGATCTTAAACAAAAATCGGTTCCGGAATTAATGCAAATTGCTCAGGAAATGAATCTGGAATACGTTTCTCGTACACGAAAACAAGACATTATATTTGCAGTATTAAAAGCACATGCTAAAAAAGGCGAAGATATTTTTGGCGATGGTGTTCTTGAAATTTTACAAGACGGTTTTGGATTTTTACGATCCGCAGACAGTTCTTATTTAGCCGGCCCCGATGATATTTATGTTTCCCCGAGTCAAATTCGACGCTTTAATTTGCGAACAGGCGATACGGTTTCAGGAAAAATTCGCCCTCCTAAAGAAAGCGAACGCTACTTCGCTTTACTCCAAGTCAATGAAATCAACCTCGAAAAACCAGAAGCGTCAAAAGGCAAAATTTTATTTGAAAACCTTACGCCGCTCTTTCCAAACGAGCAGATTAGAATGGAAACGGGCAATGGCAGCACGGAAGATATTACCGCTCGTATCATTGATTTGATTTCACCCATCGGAAAAGGCCAGCGGGGCCTTATCGTTTCGCCGCCAAAAGCCGGTAAAACGATGATGTTACAGAATATCGCTCATTCAATCACGACAAATCATCCGGAATGTGTACTCATCGTATTGTTGATTGATGAGAGGCCTGAAGAAGTCACCGAAATGGACCGTTCAGTAAAAGGGGAAGTAGTAGCAAGTACGTTTGACGAGCCGGCCTCGCGCCATGTTCAAGTGGCAGAGATGGTGATTGAAAAAGCGAAACGGTTGGTCGAACATAAAAAAGACGTTGTTATTTTATTGGATTCCATCACTCGTTTAGCGCGCGCGTATAACACGGTAATTCCTGCTTCCGGAAAGGTATTGACCGGCGGCGTGGACGCTAATGCGTTGCAACGACCGAAGCGATTTTTCGGAGCGGCGCGCAACGTGGAAGAAGGTGGCAGTTTAACAATTATAGCGACGGCGTTGGTTGAAACCGGTTCTAAGATGGATGACGTCATTTACGAAGAATTTAAAGGAACGGGCAACATGGAAATTCATTTGGATCGCCGCATCGCAGAAAAACGAACTTTCCCTGCCATTAATATCAATCGTTCCGGCACTCGCCGTGAAGAATTAATGATGCCACAAGACGTTTTACAAAAAGTTTGGATATTACGTAAAATCTTACATCCCATGGATGAACTTGCTGCCAGCGAATTTTTAATCGATCGCTTAAAGTTAACAAAAACAAATAATGACTTTTTTGATTCAATGAAAGGTTAAATCAGAAAGTAGCCCGTATGGGGCGTTAGCGGAATACGGGAATTGTGTTTTAATTCCCCGTATTTCGCTTCGCTCCATACGGGCTACTTCCTTCTTGTCATTCCCTTTTTCGTGTTTTTACGACCCCCAATTTAATTGACTACGCATTCAGAAAATTCGATTAAGCTCGAGAAGATGTCCCGCACCTTAACGCCTATCTTTTTCAAGATGCCCAGCAGCGTATTTGTGTAAAATACTGGCAATAAGTGTTTGATAAGGTATCCCTTCGTAGGCCGCTTTTTGTTTGATTTGTTCTAAATCGGTTGAAGAAATACGAATGTTAATTCGAGCATCTTTTTGCAAATAATGAGTGGCTGCTTCTTTAACTTTAGCTAATTCTTTTTTAATATTTTTTACCCGTTTAAATTTGCCTTGATCAAAGACATCGGATAATGCTTGCTCTTCTTCATCTAAATTAAAAATCGGTTTTTTTCTTTTTGCCACTATATACTCCCCTACTTTAAATACAATTTCGTTGCCTTTCGGCTTGGAAAAGCGGTTTTTAAAAATAGTTTTCCGCCTTCTTCAACAAACGGTACTAAATAGGCGTAGCCGTTCAATTCAACTACATACATTTTTTTCGGGACTAAAGCTGTAAATCATTTCAACTCCTATGACTTAGGCTAATACATTGTGTGCCTTTTGTCAATTTACTGACTGAATTTCTGCTCAAGCCGGTACCAACCACCGTCCGCCGCAAACTTTACTTGTAAGAATGATCCAGGAAAATTATCGTGCAGGTGATTTTTAATCCGCTTTATTTTCAGCCGTAGCCCGTATGGGGCGTTAGCGGAATACGGGAATTGCGTTTTAATTCCCCGTATTTCGCTTCGCTCCATACGGGCTACGATTAGACTTTCGTAATATATTGAGTTGGGTCTTTAATTTCGGCCTCTTTAAATCCTTTTTTTCGCAATTCGCAACTGTCGCAATACCCGCAAGCGAGTCCTTCTTCGTTAGCGCGATAACAAGAAACCGTCATCGAATAATCAACACCTAACGAATAACCCAGTTTTATCGTTTCTGCTTTACTTAAATGAATTAAAGGAGCCTCTATTTTAATAGAATGGCCTTCTATGCCTCGTTTGGTCGCTAAATTAGCGAGGTTTTGAAACGCTGCAATATATTCCGGTCGGCAGTCAGGATAACCCGAATAATCAATAGCGCTCGCGCCGATAAGAATGGATTCCGCATCGAGTATCTCGGCCCAACCTAAGGCTATTGAAAGAAAAATAGTGTTTCGAGCGGGCACATAAGTGATGGGAATAGATTCATTACCGCCATAATCCGGCACGTCGAGCGAATTATCGGTTAACGCAGACCCACCCAGCTTTCCAATTGAAAGCGTAACAACCTCATACCGGACAACGTTAAAATGCGCTGCAATCTTTTCTGCGGCCACTAATTCAGAATGATGCTTTTGACCATAATCAAAGCTCAAAGCATAACAAGAAAAACCCTTACTTTTAGCAACGGCTAGACAAGTTGTAGAATCTAAACCACCGGATATTAAAATAACTGCTTTTTTCATGTAAGTTCTCTGTGGCATTGAAGATTTATACCTCTTTTTCTTAATGTAAGCCACGGTATTTTTCTAAAAGACTATGATGGAATTTTAACAAGTATAAGATCAGCCACCGGGCGCAAGCTGGGGATTTGGAGTGAAAAATTATTGGTGTGTACGAATAACTGTGAAGAGGTACCGCCGTCTAGATTTAATGCGTTGGAACAGCCGAGTTTTTGCAGGAGGATCGCTAATTGTGTGGCGGTGAGTAGTAAATTATTATCTGTTATTGCAATAATAATATCTCCTGTTGGAGTGACGCCTAATGCGGATCGTTGTGCTGATCCACCGCGTAATTGAGGTATTCGGCCATCTATAATTAATCTGGGGCCAGCTTGAATGGCGAAATTAATTTCAGGGGAGTAGCGATAATTTTGCGGGCTTGTAATAGCCGCACGGTTATTTTTAATCATAAAAATTCCCCACCAGCTTATCCTCTTTAAAGAGGATAAAACTTTATTATCGCTAATGCGTAAGCCAAGTGGTTCCAAATTGGGCGTAAAGAAACCGCCATTTATTGCTAAGACGGTATCTTTTATTTTAGCAGCTTGAGCAGCATACAGTGCCGTTTGTTGTAAGCTTTTGGCAGTTACTATATTAAAATGGTACTGACGGGGATTAATTTTCCAAGCATATAAATGAGTAAAAAGACCGGGACGAGATTCTGAGGAAAAAGCAGGAGTAACAACGGTATAAGCCATCCCGGGGTTTAACGCTTTCCATTGGATGCTTGGATTTGCACATGCAGACTCAACGATCAGTGTAAAAAAGAAAAAAATAAAATAACGGAGCAGGGTTTGCTTCATAATTAAATAGTTTCTAAATTTAAAGCCTTTCGGTAACAATCCAAAGCAGAATCTTTTTGATTTTGCTCCTCATAAACCTGTCCCAATTCTCGGTAAGCAGCAGACGAAGGCATTAATTTGATACTGGTTTGTAAATAATCGCGTGCTTTCCCTAAAAATTTTTCCCGCCGACTTAAACGTCCGAGGCAGAGAAATAATTCGGGTTCTTTAGGATATTTCTTTAACCACGTTTCAGCAGTGGTCAATTGATCGGTTTTCTTTTCGCCTCGTGCTAACCCGTAAGTAGAAACTAAATTGGAATTCCATTCTTTTTTAAGTGCAGATTCAATTAAGGGAATAGCTTTATCACCCTCATCATATTTAATTAGCGAATGCGTATAAACATCAATTAATTCTATCTCTTGAGTAGAACGGCGAGGGAAAGAATTCCACATCGCAATTAAGGCTTGTTTACCTTTACGGTCTGCAGCGCTTAGTAAATTTACATAAATAATTTTTTCAAAAGCATCGAGCGCTTCAGCAGATTCCACTTTCTGCTTGCGTAAACGGGGGAGGAGATGGCGTAATTTCTCCCAGTCTTGTAAATGAACATAAACTTGTTTTAATAATTGCAAGGTGCAGGCGTGATTAGGATTTGCACGATTTACCCGCTCCAAAGTTGCAAGCGCTTGTTCCCATTGATTTTTACTAATTTGTAACCTTGCCTGAGTGAGATCGACAGCAATGTCAGAACCTTTTGCCTTGGTATGCGCCAGGCGTAAATAATTATCGCGTCGTTCGTAGGATTGTTGGGCATTTGCTGCTTGGGCAGCCGCTAAATAATTAACCAGAGGATTCTTGGTAATCTTAGCTCCTTTTACGAGCTTTTGTTCGGCTGAGGGCCATCGGCCTTCCGCAAGTTCACAAAGTCCTGCGGTGGTGAGTTGACGAGCACGACGATATTGTTTCATCTTCCGCCAACGATGGATGTTTTTTGAGAGGCGAGCGGCACGTCCGAGAAGTCGAAAAATAATATAAAAAAGAATAAAAAGAATAAGAAGCGAAAGGATGGCCGCCCACAAGGTAGTTTCGATACTCCAATGCCGATAGACAATTAATAAATAACCAGTATCGCGAGTCATTTCCAAACCAAGCAAGATGGATAACACCAAGAGGATAAAGAGAATAATCAAATATCGCATGAGGCTAACCCCCGACGTCTTGGGTCAGTAAAGTTTTTACGATGGACCATGATTGGAGTTGAGGGGTTTGCGGCTTAATATTAATAACGGCAAGGGCTTGAATTTTCTTGATAATATTATCCGCTTCGGGTTGATTATGATCGTAGTTGGATAGCCATTGAACGGCTCTATTCAGACTGCCTTGGTAAACCTTAGGCTCCCGATTAAGCAGCGCCCATTGTGCTTGAACTAATTGCAATTGCAAATTTTCCTTTAAAAATAACGTTTGACCCGGCTCGGTTAAAGGTGAGGTAGGATGATCCACTCGACGAATCACGAAGAGGTTGTTTAGCGCTTTACTAAAACTGTGCTTGATTTTTTCCCACCACGTTTTTGATTCGGGCGTGGATGTCGTCGGTGATTCAGGGGCGCTTCGATGAGGCTGCATGGATAAAGCCGCAATTTCAGTTTTTAAATGATCTAATCGCTCAGAAAGTTCAATAAAATCAATTTGCGGAACGGCTGACAGTGCTGTGATATCTTGATCAACCGCTTGTTTCAATGGAGTTAAAGCGTCAGAGGAAACCGGCTGCAATTGCTGTCGAACCATTTTTAATATTTGGATAGCCGCCAAGGTATTATTTTCGATTGTTAAATGAAGATGGGCCAATTGAACTAAATAGGCTATTTCTGCAACCGTTTGTTCTGCCGACGGATGGGTCACCTCGTGCGTTAGTTGATCAATATTTTTTCGGTTAGTCGCAATGGCCGCTTGTAACTCCGCTTGGGATTGTTGTAATTCACCTTGAAATCGACCTAACGATTGTTCCAATTGAGCACTATTAAGTCGGTGCCAAATGGCGACGCCAAAGGCGATGCCGCCGAGAGCTAAAATAAAAGCAATAATGCCCAACAAGAAGGCGATAGTTTGTATGGGCATTGATTTAGTTTTTGCGGGAGACTGTTGGGGCGAAGGCATCTCAGGCACGGCTTTTTCCTTTTGAAAAAGTTGATTTAAATCATTGTACCTTCATTGTTCTTCGCGGGAAAGGTGAAGCTTATGGATGTTTAGCCGCAGCCATGACCTCCGCTTATTTTTTTGGTATTGTTGTAAATACAATACCTTCCCGTTGAATCTATGGTAATCGTCCCGTTTGGGTGAGAACCTGATTTATATGAACACACCACTTCCCGCTTACCAGCGACATTAAGACAAAAACCAGAAGCTTGGTCTAGATGAGCAGTGATTTTCGTCTGACCGTTTGCTTCTACTTCACCTGCGTCATGGGTTCCCCCTTGATCGTCGAACAAAGAGATCGCAACAGTTTGATTATAATTATTTTTAATTATTAATTGATAAGAACTAAAAGCCACGCTAGCGGCGCTTAAAGACGCGGCTAACCCAACCACTTTTAGGAAAGTCTTCATAGCAATATCCCTCAACGCTGTATGATCTCGTTTAATATAGCTCATTTAGCCTTAATAATTATCTATAATAAAGCTTAAGAAATAAGAAATTAACTCGGATATTTAGTAGATAAAACTTCTACAATATCTCTTTCTCCCGCATTGTCTGTTAGAAGCACCGAGCGGACCCCTTGAGATTTTGGAGACGAATGCTTCCCAGCTGATTTCTGAGTAGCTGCTGAAAATGATTTTTTACCTGTTTGCCAGCTTATCTTGTGACAAACTTATGACGCGTCTTGCGGCATTTTTACGACATATCTTGCGACAATCTTGCGACACTGGTATGATGTTTCTGTTTCTATTTAAGGTATTGCTATGTTCAAACCCCTATTCCAAATTTCTAACCAAACGGCCAATGCGTTGACGGCTATTGAACGAGCACGAGGTTTTTTAGAGGCGGCTACTCTCTCTCTAGAGTGGCTTGAAAAAATGCAAAATAAAGCACTCGTGTTAGAAGCGCACCACACAACGCATATTGAAGGTACTCAGTTAACATTGGAGGAATCAGAACGGCTCTGGCAAGGGCAGCACCTGGCTGAGGTTAACCCAGATGATGCCAAGGAATTGCTAAATTATCGGGAAGCGTTTGAACTGGTGTCAAACTATGTGGGCGATGGTGAGCCAATTACAGAAGGCTTAATCCGTGAAATCCATAAACGATTAGTACAAGGTGTTCGTGGTGATTCTGCTACACCTGGTCTGTATCGAAAAATTCAAAATTATGTTGTTAACTCGAAAACAAAAGAAGTGATTTATACACCACCACCAGCTTATGAAATATCACACCTAATGCAGGGACTCGTTGATTGGTTAAACGAGGAAGAAGATATTCATCCTGTGCTGGTATCCGGTATCGCACAATTTCAGCTTGTTCATATTCACCCTTTTTTAGATGGTAATGGTCGTACAGCACGATTGCTATCAACGCTTTGTCTTTATCGGAAAGGCTATGACTTTAAAAAGCTTTTTACAATTAGTGAATATTACGACCGAAATCGCGCTGACTATTACAAAGCCATTCAAAGCGTTCGTGAAAACGATATGGATATGACAGGGTGGTTAGAATATTTTTCAGAGGGACTTGCCGTACAATTACGTGAAATAAAAGACCTCGGTAAGCAAGCTATAAAACAAAGTCTTTTATCAAAGAAGCATCATTTATCTGAGCGTCAAGGACTAGCAATTGATTACATGACAACTGAGGGCAGCTTATCAATTCAGCAATTTGAAAAAATGTGTCCTGAAGTTACT
This sequence comes from Coxiella burnetii, assembly GCF_005280755.1. Taxonomy (NCBI): domain Bacteria; kingdom Pseudomonadati; phylum Pseudomonadota; class Gammaproteobacteria; order Legionellales; family Coxiellaceae; genus Coxiella; species Coxiella burnetii. The sequence continues at coordinate 1,953,421 of NZ_CP040059.1, read as the reverse complement.
CGAAGAACATTGCAGCGCGAATTAAAGGATTTGATTGATAGGGGTCTTGTCAGAAGTAGTGGTGCTACGAGCAATTTAATTTATAAGTTAAAAGAGAAATCAGCTAAGTAGCCCGTATGAGCGAAGCGAAATACGGGGACGATAGATGACATCATTGTTTTCCCGTATTTCGCTTCGCTCATACGGGCTACTTTACTTGTTGAAAACCTACACTTTCAATCACGCCCACCCATAATAAAACCTAAGAAATTAGAAATTAACTCGGATATTTAGTGGATAAAACCTTTATAATAGCCTTTTCTCCAGGATTGTCTGCTAGAAGCACCAAGTGGAACCCTTGAGATTTTGCTAAGTTTTCCATTCTTTTGCTAATGACAACGAGCGGGATACGGTGTAACCAGTGTTGGTGTGATTCGAATAAGGTGCAGAGATTTTGGAGGCTTTCGGCGCTAGTGGAGACAATTGCATGAAGCGTTTGGTGAGTGAGTGCGTCAATCGTTTTTTTATTGACGACAGGTCTTTCTCGTCGGTAAGTAATAATGGAGAATACATTTGCGCCGCGATGGATAAGTTCGTTTTCTAAATAAGGGCGAGAGTTTTCGCCGCAAAAAATAGCAATTGTTTTTCCAGTCACCTGATGGAGTAAAGGCAAATCTAAAAGGCCTTCACTACTGAAATGTTCGGGAACGGCATCAACAGAAAGTCCGCGTTGAAATAAAGCCGCGGCGGTACCTGTGCCAATAGCAACTAATTTTTGTTCCGCTTTAAAATTTAAAATAGGAGAATGTTTTACAGCATTTGCACTTAGAAAAATGAGGATGTCGCTTGAATTCAGAAATCCAGCCTTAGTCATTTTATCATCCGGACTCCCGCTTTCGCGGGAAGGTGGAAAACTTGCGGATGCGAAGGGCGAGTAGTTGCATTTATTAATTGGTTTTATAATAAGGGTTGGAAATAAAATAACGGCGCCGCCCCTACGTTCAATGGCTTTTTTTAATAATTCTCCCTGCCATTCAGGGCGAGTGATCATGATGGTTTTATTTTTTAAGGATTCATTTTCCATGGTGCTCGATTTTCCAAGCTGCGTAAGCTGGGGTTTCGTAAGGGTGCACTTGAAGTAGTTCTTCCAGCACCGCTTTTAAATACTTATCATCGCAGACCATTTCTACTAAATATTCTTTTACCGTTTCAATTTGACCTTCAGAACCCAAATGTGGCTGGCTGCCACTTAAAGGACGGTATTGCCCCGTTCCTAAAGTTTGCCAAGCACAGCAATCATATTTACCCACTTTACCCGCGCCTTTGGCAAATAACGCATTTTTTACGTTTTCTAAATGAGTTTCGGGAACATAAAAAGTAAGTTTGTACATAAAACCCCCTTAATCTTCTCCCTTGAGCGGTGATGAAATTTTGTAAAAGCGCTGATAAAAATCTTGCATGGTTTTAAAATCAATTTGCCCTGGAGCAGAGATGGCGCCGTTTATCGATGAAAAGGTTAAATACCCTCCCAATAAAGGCGAAAGTAAACGAATTATTTTTCCTTGTTCGCCCATTCCGAGCACAATCATATTTTCATTATTTTTTTTATTAATAAGTAGTTTAAATAAAGTCTTAACGTCTTCGTATTGCTCAGACTTCGTTGCAAATTTAAAAACATCCGGATTAAATAATCGCATATTCTCTAAAAGAAAGTTAAGTTCGGTTATCGGGGGCGTATGAAGAAAATTGTGGTAGGAAATAATAATTTTTGCTTTTTTTTCGTGGATGCTGATTTTATTTGCAACCGGGAGATCGATATCAAGATAATCAAAACCAAGATCATTTCCCGCTTGTAAGATTTCCTGTTGGGCTTCGGGCGTTCCTAGAAACTTTCCGCCGTCCGCTCGTGCCCGACAGCAAAGGATAGCTTTTTTGTGGGTATGATTTTTAATAATTCGCACCCAGTTCGGGTTTATTTGTTCGAGATAGTCGATGCGCAACTCGACAAAATCCACCGCGGTTTGCGCCGCTTCAAGCTGAGACAAAAATTCCTCGAGCGTTTTGCCGATAACCACAACACAGATACGGGGTGTATTTAACATTATTGTTTTAACTCACGCAGTAGAGAATCACCGCCCTGTTCTAATAATTGCGATGCTACTTTAAAACCTATTCTTTTGGCTTCCTCTGAATTTCCAATCTCCGTCGCGCGGATTATAACGCGACCGTCTATTTTTCCGAGCATCGCAAACAGCGAAAGTTGATCATTTTTAATGATGGCATGCGCTGCAATGGGTGTAAAGCAATCGCCGCCGAGTTTTTCATTAACAGCGCGTTCCGCAGTCACACAAAGTCGAGTTTCCCGATGGTCCAATGATTTTAGGAGCGTTTGCATTTCATGATCATCAGAACGACATTCAACACCAATGGCGCCTTGTCCGATGGCCGGTATAAATTCGTGAGGATCAAAATAATAATGGATTCGATTTTCTAAGCCTAAGCGTTTTAAGCCTGCAGCCGCTAGAACGATAGCCTCGTAATGCCCAGCGTCGAGTTTAGCTAATCGCGTACCGACATTGCCTCGAATTTCTTTAATTTTGCAACCCGGCTGAAATTTTTTCAATTGACATTGGCGACGTGGACTCGACGTTCCGATGACGGCGTGAGGAGGTAAAGTGGATAATTCACCCTTTACTATTAAAACGTCGCGTGGATCTTCGCGACGAATAAAAGCACCGACCATTAATTCAGGACCGTCGCAAGCCGACATATCTTTTATAGAATGTACGGCAATATCAGCATCGCGATTTAGCAATGCTTTTTGCAAATCTTTAACAAAAAGGTCTTTGCCGCCGCTGTCGACTAATTTTTCCGTGGTAAGACGATCGCCTTGAGTCGTGCACCCCAAGATTTGACAGGCCAGGTGAGGGTGACTATTTTCAATTTGCTGTTTTACGAATTCAGCCTGCCATAATGCTAGCGGACTTTTTCGCGTGACAATTAAAATACTACGTTTTTTGATCATTCGAGCGGCTTAATTCGTCAAGAAGTAAATCTTTTTGTTCCCATACTCCATTTAACCACCGTTGGAAATGACGACGAAATTCTCGATCTTTGTAATAGTCACCGATCAAATCGGGAGTCAACGGCAATAATTCGTAATGGACGGTTATTTTGAAGGGCTCCCCCTGAAAATAATTCCAAAATGAGAGCGGACGAGAATAGTGGAGAGTAACATTCAAAATTCCGCTCAACTTTTCTTGGAGTTCTTTTATCACAATGGCGGTTCCGCCCGCTTTGGGTTTGAGTAAATGCAGATAAGGGGAATGTTGACGTTGGTGTTTTTCGGGAGTAAACCGAGTGCCTTCCATAAAATTGACCACCGTCGTTGGGAACTCTTTAAATTTTTCACACGCCTTTTGGGTGGTATGAATATCCCTGTACTTCAAATGAGGTCGCTTTCGAATTTCTTTTCGAGAATGGCGTTGGACAAAGGGGTAATCCAATAACCAACAGCTCAGCCCTAATATCGGGAGTCCCCATAATAATTCTTTCTTCATAAAAAATTTGATTACCGGCGCTTTGCGGTTAAATACATAACCCAACACCAATATATCCAGCCAACTTCGGTGATTGCTGATTAGCATATACCAATGGTTGGTGTCCAGTGGGCCTTTTCCTTCGATCTTCCACTCATGGTTGGACGGTAATTTCAAAAATTGATTAGAAATACTGGCCCAAATTACAGGAACTTGAAGCGCCATTTTCATCACGGCTCGATGCCATGATTTTATAGGCATTAATTTTGCCAAACCACCAAAAATAATCGCAAAAAGAGCCGTTATGACTGAAAGAATGACATAAAGAAAAGCGACGAGAGTGACGAATAAAAATTTAAAGACGCGGCGCATACCGCCAACCCTCCCTTAATTTCTTAAAATGCCTATTAAAATCCAATTTCTTGTTGACTGGTGCCCTTTAGCCGACCGACCTCCTGATAAAGGTTACCGGTTTTGGCTTGAATTTGAGGCTTAAAAATACACTGTTTTTGGTCGTGTGACACGCAATTCATGTAGCCACCCAAATTTTTGCTCCACTTCCCGCCAGCGGGCATATAGACTAGCAAATTGTATTCCAAGCTCACTGGAAATGTCATTTTTTCATCGGATTGATAAAGGCAAGTAATATTACCCACATTAACGCCCTGCCATTGAGCCCCGAGAAATTTATTCAAATGACTGGCAAAGGAAGGTGAATAACTCTTCCAGCCATTCTTCGCCGACCAAGTCATCTTGTTGGGATCTTTTTGCAGTTTACTGATCTCTGGACAGGTGAGATAGCCCTTAGGGAGCGGAGAAACGAGCGTTGCAGGGGCGGCAGCACTTTCCGTCGCCAGTAGAGGAAGAACAACAAAGAAAACTAAACTGAATTTCGGATAACGCATTGTTTTAGTAGATATTTTCTAAATAATTGTTAATTTGATATACAATTTTACTGTAAAAAGCGCCCGTTTTCACTAGTACTCTGTCAAATAAATTTTTCTAAGGGACCTCTTTTCGTAGGGGAAGTAGCCCGTATTATGAAGCGAAATACGGGAAAACGAATAACAGTTCCCGTATTTCGTTTCGCTCCATACAGGCTACCTGACTAGGAACGGATGCTTTTATCGAGAAGAGCTAAATTTAACAAACTTCAAATACAACAATACCAGTAAAATAATGGGGATTAGAAGGTCGGACAAAATGATGCCCGCGTTATAGGGAGCAAAGTTGCCGTGAACGGCCATTTGATGAATGTGCCCATAGGTAGCTCCCAGCATAAAGAAAGACCATCCCAAACCCGTCGCTAACCAAAATTTATCCCGAATCCATAACGAAAGAATGCCGAGCAACCCCCAAGCGCCATCGTGAAACCCCACTTCAAATTGAAACGGACTCCCGGGTGCCCACCCAATCATTCGTGCTGTTTGATCGGCATAAAAAACGTGACTGATAAATCCGATCAGGCCGACCAAACCCACCGTAAAAAATAGAAAATAGGAAAGGTACAAATCCACGATTTGTTTTTTTGAATACTGGTTGCGTTTAATCCAATGATGGATGACAGCCAGAAGAATACAAAGAAGAATAAGGAAATTATTAACCATTGCTAGGGTCCTTTAGCTTTGATATTTTAGTTAGACTATAGCATATTCATACTTTATGACGAGAGGGAGAATTTAGTGAAGACTCAGTGTGCCAGGTTTTTATTGCTTGCTTGCGTCCTTGTTCCTATCCTTTCTGCGTCTGCGGCTTCGATGCCAAGGACTAAGCAGTTAATACTCGCAAAACGTTGTGACACATTAGACTGTGTAAGAGACAGAATTGATTTAATTGATCAAAAAATTGTCCTTCTGATTAAGGATCGGCTGATGTACGTCCAACGCGCCGCAGAGTTAAAGAAAGGGAAAAAATCAATTCATGATCAAGTGCGAGAAGATAAAATTTTAGCTTCTGTGTCACAACAAGCTGAGAAGGCTGGGTACTCTGGTGAGATAGTCAAGGCTGTGTTTAAAACCATTTTGCATCAATCGAATAATTATGAGAAACGATTTCATCATTATCAATCTCAAAAATTAAATACCAGAAAATAAAACCGAAAGGAATAGCTTGGCAAAATTACATTTCTATTATTCCGCTATGAATGCAGGCAAAAGCACGACCCTTTTGCAGTCGAGTTATAATTATAACGAGCGTGGGATGGACACGTTGGTGTTTTTGCCCGTTGTTGATGATCGTGAGGGAGAAAGAAAAATCGCTACCCGGATTGGGCTTTCGGGAAAAACCATTGCCCTTACAAAGGATACGAATTTATTTAAATGTATTTCGGATAAATTAGCAGAGAACCCGAATATTCGCTGTGTGCTAGTAGACGAAGCTCAGTTTTTGACTAAATCACAGGTTGAAGCGCTAGCCTTGGTGACGGATGAACTTAATTTGCCTGTCCTAGCCTACGGCATCCGCACCGATTTTCAAGGCGAACCATTCGAAGGCAGTGTTTATCTTCTGGCTTGGGCAGATCTTTTAATTGAAATAAAAACCATTTGCCATTGCGGACGAAAAGCGACGATGAACTTACGTATCGATGATGAAGGAAATCCCATTCGCGAAGGGGAACAGATTCGCCTTGGCGGCAACGATCGATACACGGCTACCTGTCGCAAGCATTTTCGATTAGGCCAACCGACGCAAACAAAATGAATGACTCCAAAGTGGCTTTTACCTATGTTCATTCTTTACGCTGGTTTATTGGGCTTCGCAAGCTCAGCGCAACCTACGGCCTATCCTTCTAAGAAATTTTTATATATAATCCTGGTTTAATTTAGCGGGGGGAAATCAGTATGCCGGAACCGGCGCTGGCCGTGTCGAGATTGAGCCCAACAGACGGAATAACTTACGATTACCCTTTGCAACCTTGGGTTGTTTGTTTTGCTGCCTCTCTATTTTTCTTCTTTGAATTTATTCAGCTCAACTTATTTAACGCCCTGAGTCCAGCTTTAATGCAGGCTTTTCACATTAGCGCTACCCGATTGGGTCATTTATCCGCCAATTATTTTTATGCTAACGTCATTTTTCTTTTTCCGGCTGGGATGCTTCTCGATCGAATTTCCACCCGTAAAGTAATCATCTTGGCCATGGCGGCCAGCGTCATCTGTACTTTTGGTTTTGCGGCTTCCACTGCGCTTTGGCAGGCGGATGTCTGTCGTTTTGTCACTGGCATTGCAGGATCATTCTGTCTATTAAGCAACGTCCGATTAGCATCGCGCTGGTTTGAGCCGCGTCGCATGGCGTTAATTATCGGTTTGATCGTTACTTTCGCCATGCTCGGCGGGATGATTGCGCAAACCCCTTTCACCTTATTGACGGACGCCGTGGGTTGGCGGATGACGATATTAATCGATGCCGCTTTCGGTCTAGTTATGCTGTTTTTGATTGTGTTTTTTGTGAGAGATTATCCGCCTGGGCAAGGAAGCATTTTTCAGGATCACCAGGCTCAACTGCACGGTCTCGGATTGTGGCGTGCGTTGCTACAAACAATTAAAAACCGCCAAAATTGGTTTGGGGGTTTATATACCTCACTAATGAACTTACCCATTTTTTTATTGGGTGCGATGTGGGGAATCCTTTATCTGGTGCAAATTCGTGGGCTGAGTCGACCCGATGCTTCTCTAGTGACTTCAATGTTGTTTATCGGCACAATCGTTGGGTCGCCCGTTATCGGTTGGCTATCAGATCGAATAAAGCGTCGCCGCATGCCGATGGTGCTTGGCGCCATTGTGTCGTTAATTTTAATATTGCTGTTAATGTATGAACCCAATTTATCCTTTTTATCGCTGCTCCTTATTTTTCTAGGGTTAGGATTCATTACCAGCACTCAGATTATTAGTTATCCCTTAATCGCCGAAAGCAATTCTCTCGCATTGACAGGAACAGCGGAAGGGATGGCTTCCGTATTAATTATGGCCGGCGGGTTCACCCAACCCTTTTTTGCTCGCTTAATGGAATGGCGGTGGGGGCACCACATTGTCAATCATGTCCCGATATTTTCACCCAGCGATTATCAATTAGCATTGGCGATTATGCCAATTGCTTTTGTGTTAGCGCTGGTAATAGCGTATTTTGTGCGAGAAACGCATTGTATTTCTTATCGTGAGCGTCAAAATGCAAAACCCAGCGATTAATGTAGACAACCTAACATTACCAACCTCAACAAATTCTATAAGATCGCTGCGTGCTTGGATAGTCTGTTTAACGGCATCGCTTTTTTTCTTTTATGAATTCATTCAAATGAATATGTTCAACGCCATTAGCGCCCCGCTAATGCAAACTTTTCATATCAATGCAGCTAGCTTAGGTCAACTTTCTTCTTTTTATTTTATTTCTAATGTTATTTTTCTTTTTCCGGCCGGCATGTTACTCGATCGCTATTCCACACGGAAAATTATTCTTTGTTCTCTTGGAATTTGCATTTTGGGTATTGTCTCGTTTGCGTTGACAACATCGATTTTCTGGGCTTCTCTTTTTCGGTTTTTAACCGGAATTGGGAGCGCATTTTGTTTCTTAAGTGTCATTCGTTTAGCGTCGCGATGGTTTCCGTCGGCTCGGTTAGCACTTGTTACTGGCGTTATTGTTACAATGGCCATGTTGGGCGGAATCGCTGCGCAGACGCCTTTAATGCTCCTTCAACAAATGGTGGGTTGGCGCAATGCCTTGGTGATTGATGCGGCGGTAGGAGCGTTAATTTTTTTATTGATTTTTGCTGTCATCGCAGATTACCCACCCATTTATATTGAACGCCATCAACTGGAACAACAACAGATTAAGAGTATGGGTTATTGGAAAAGTATGGGTTTGGCTTTTTTAAGTGTGCAAAATTGGTTGGGAGGAATTTATACGTGTTTGATGAATCTACCATTAAGTTTGTTAGGAGGAATTTGGGGAATTTTATACCTCGTTGGCGCTCAGCACCTGACGAGAATTGACGCGACTTATATAACCAGTATGCTATTTTTGGGCACGGTTATTGGGGGACCGGTGGTTGGCTGGGCTTCAGATAAAATAGAATTACGTCGTTTACCGATGTTAATCGGCGCGATAATCTCATTTATCTTAGTTTTAATCGTTATGTTGGTCCCGCAATTATCGTTTTACGATTTGTTAATATTATTTTTAGCGATAGGGTTATCGACAAGTACTCAAATCATCGGATATCCAGCGGTTGCTGAAAGTAGTGTTCCCGCCATCACGGCGATGTCAGTTAGCGTGGTCAGCATTACAACGATGGGTGGCCAAGCGCTTTTTCAACCGCTTTTCGGGCACTTGATGGATTTACGTGCTGGCTATTTTAGTCATATTACTGGGTACAGTATTTCCGATTTTCGGTGGGCGATGTTGATCTTTCCTATTGGTTTTTTAATTGCATTAGGTGCGGCCTTTTGGTTGAAAGAAGGATCGAAAAAAATACAAAAAGAAAAGGATAGTAGAGATGTGCCATTGGTTAATGAGTCTATTTCTAGTTAAGGGAGAAATTAATGCCAACGCCGATTGAAGATATTTATTTTGCGCTGCTTTTATTATTTGTTGGTGGGATAGCAGGTTATCTAGGAAGTTTGTTTGGCGTAGGCGGCGGCATAGTTCTGGTTCCAGTGTTCTTAACTATCTTTCCTTTTTTCATGTCAGTCATGAGGCAGTGATGCATAATGCCGTTGGTACATCGCTTGCTTTACTAGTTCCAAACGCTCTTTTATCGGCGCGCAATCATTATAAAAGAGGAAATTTCGACTTTCCCTTATTAAAACAGTGGATACCTTTTATTTTAATTGGCGCAATTACGGGAATTTTGATTATTAAGTTTATTCCAACAGCGTATTTAAAAATACTGTTCGCGTTGTATTTGTATGCTTCATTTTTATATGTGATTCTAAAAAAAGGAAAAGGAAATGAAATCGAAGAACAACCGCGCGGGTGGGGTATGCGTATCGCCGGTGTTTTAATTGGTGGATTTTCCGTCTTGCTGGGAATGGGCGGCGGTACTTTTAGCATTCCTTTTTGTCAGGCGTACAACTATTCGATAAAAAAATCGATTGCATTAGCTTCCGCCACCGCGATTTTTATTGGTCTTATCGGGACCATTGGGGTTATTATTAGTGGATGGAATGCACCGGGTCGCGCGCCATATTCTTTAAGATTTGTAAATCTTTTAGCGTTCATTTGCATTCTTCCGACTATTATTTTTTCGCCATTCGGGGTAAAAACCGCCCAACGGTTATCGCTACGGCAGTTAAGGATTTTGTACGCTTTCTTTTTACTGACGATGGGGCTTTACATGACTTCCCATGTCTTTTTTAGCTATTAATGTCATGAAAAAAATTCTAATTTTGCTATTATTGATTTCTCTTCTTTTTTTGGACGGTTGTCATTCAAAATCGCCCCCGCAAAACCTACAAAATGTGTGCGAAATTTTTCAGCAATATCCCGAATGGTTTTGGGCAGCTAAAACAACGCGTCATCGTTTTGGAATTCCTATCAGCGTGCAAATGGCCATTATCTACCAAGAGTCTCATTTCAATTCTCATGCCGAACCACCGCGCCAACGATTATTGGGTTTTATCCCTTGGTTTCGACCAACGAGCGCCTCGGGTTATGCGCAAGCTGTCGATGGGACATGGCGGCGCTATTTAAAAGCGATAGGCAAATTGAGCGGTAATCGTAATGATTTTAGTGACGCTATTTATTTTATCGGTTGGTATGCCAATTTGGCCCACATAAAGTTAGGCATTTCAAAAACCGACGCCTTCTCTATTTATTTAGCCTATCACGAAGGCATTAAAGGCTTTCGAAAAAAAACCTATCGACATAATAAAAAATTACTGACTCTAGCCTCCCATCAAGTGGCAAAACAAGCACACCATTATCGGATTCAACTATTGCGTTGCGAACCCAGTCTGCCACAAAAACCATGGTGGAAATTTTAACCCACAATCATCGCAGTGCGTCGACCCCGACTCTCCTGTTATCGGTTCAGGTTGCTACTACTCAATTGTTCAGACTCTTTTTTATTTTCATCTGCTTCGGAAAATATTTGTTCTAGCTCTTCAGCCGAAGTTTTTTGAATAAATAAGCAAACTAAATTATGCCGATCGTAGCTAAAGATCCGTTCAGGATTTTTGGGAAGGTTTTTTATATGCGTTTTTACAGTAGTTAAAAATTTAAAGGATGATAATTTGTGGCTATCGTTATCTTTAACTAAGATCATTTGTTGAAGAATAAACAGCAAACGCAGGAGGGTATCATCCCAACCGAATGCCAATGTAAATTGTGTACGGTCCGAGGAATTAAAAAATATTTGTCTGTATTCCTTTTAGATTCTTCCTTTTCTTCTTGATTTGATTTTAGTAGTTCCAGCTTTAGCTGAGGAGGTGAGTTATTTTTTTTAATATCTACATACCCAAGGGTGAGGGATGAGGTGTTTTCATCGTTACCCAGAAAATTTCCTTGGAAATTAAGGGGTACATAGCTCATCTTAGTGGGTGGAATACGAAACGAAACATCCTTTGGAAAGGATGAAAGGGGTAGCGCGTAGATTACATAGATGGTTTTATTTTCGAGGTCGAATTCTTCATCATAGTAGGGAAGTTTTTGCTCCACATTAGGGAAATTATCTTCCATTGTTTTTAGGGTTTGATCTAAGGATACGATGGTGTTTGCGAGTGGAGGTCTCGAAGTTTTTATGCCATGAAAGATTTGGCAACCCACATAAATACGGTTTGCAGCGTTTTGAATGGCCTTTAGATACGCATGATTGCCAATGTCGTTGCATTCTGGATTAAAAAAAAGAGGACTAAGAAAGGCTGACAATTCCTTTGAATTTTCTTCCTGGAGCCGGGAATTTTTTATAATTTGGGCGAGATCGATCCTATTAAGGTCTACTAAAGTATGGTTTATCCTATAGAGAGGTCCGTTATCGGTATTAGTAAGTCTTTCTTTAAATTTTTCCTTAAGCATCATCTGCCAATGGTATTTTGGTTTCTGGGGGCTCTCTTTTAGAATGGCAGCCATCTCTTTGCTTAATTCAAATATTCCATAGCAAAATTCCATGCATTTTGATCACTTTCCTGAATTGGAAAATCCTTCCAGCTGACAGGGCTGGATGGCAAAAGACTTGAAGTTTTTGGGATAGAGGATCAGATTTTCCTGGGGGATGCACGCCGAACAATCTTTCCAGACGGCCTTCCTGATCTTCTTTTTCTTGAACCCCAACTATAATGAGACCCACCCGTAATGGGTATTCTTCGTCGTATTCATAAACGAGGTAACAGGCCGTTTCCATGCTATGCCCATTTAAGGTATTTTTAATATTGAATTCGAAACGAAGATAAATAAATTCCTGCTCGTCCCCCAACTTAAGGTGTATGAATATTTTTGGAGTGCCGCTTCCAGAATCAAAATCAGAATCTATAGAACAAAAAGAAACGGGCATTTTATTCCCCTCGTTAATTTAACGTTAAAAGCAGTTTATATTGAATTAGGGTTTGACGAAATCTAAAAGGGAAAATAAGCGAGTCTTAAGTATTTAGCTGAAAAGTCCGTATTTCAAAGTATATTTTGATTCATCTATGCTTGTTTGTATGGTTTTAGGCGATTAAACTAGGACGATTATGATTCTAGTAGGTAGAAAATTGTATGACAAGACAAACAACTGAAAGAGAAAAGCGAATTAATGAAGCTCAAAACATAGCGCAAAGCCGTTGGCTTCTAGCGAAAAGCAATTGGCTTCAAAAAAAGGAAAAATTCACCGAGTTAGCAGAACAAGAACAATTTACTAATGAAGAATTAGAGGTCATCGTCGAGAATATTATTTCCAATAATAAAAATTACGAACTTATATTCATTCTAGCGCGAACACAAAAAGCTTTAACATAAGAATCAATGAGTTAGGGTTTAATCCCCTCGAAAAAGGGGCAGAAAAAGCTAACTCCTGGAATGAGGCGGCTAAATTAGCGATTACTTTACTTGTAGTCGGAGCCCATTGGTCTGAGTATAATGAGAAAGGAGTCCCTCGTTTCAAAACAGTGTCGGAACCCCCGAATAATTATTTTCATCCAGAGTTCGAGCGAAATAAAGATGATAGCGCAATCGGTGTCTGCGAGTGGGACCTTTACGCTAGTCACGAATATGAAAAATATAAAATTCGAAGAAACGTCGAATATTTTCTTCTTCCCGCCACCCGAGACGTTTCTGTTTTTCGTGCGTTTATGCAAGAATTATCCGAAATTGCGATAGCTTCTGACAGCGTCACGTTGCTCAACCAACTAAGAGAATTCCGCTATACGAAACGTTCAGCTTTGTCACCACGTACTTTGACAGAAGAAGAAAAAGTGGAGAGTGAACGTGTAAGTGAGCAATTAACGGCATCAGGGTTAGGGGGTCGAAGTTTAGGTGGTCAAAATCGACAAGCGGTTGCATTAAATTATAATCCTTTGCGCGATAATGAGCCCCAGGAAGTGAAAAATTCCACAACTCCGGTGGTCCAAACTCCTTTAGCCGCGACACCCGGAAGGTATTCCAGTAGTCAATATACTAATGGGCCACAATTTTTTTCCGAAGTCGATAAGAAGCGTCATCAAGAGAAGCTGACCTATTTTCGTGAGGTGAATCAACCGCCCTTAGGGCATTTGAAATTTTTTGATCAAGACGGGCTTCCTCTTTTACACTATGCCATAGGCCAATCAGCATGGAAATGTGCTGAATATTTTATTAAAAAAGCCTCTGCCGAAAATCTTTTGATTTCCGACTCCAATGGTAGATCAGTCCTTGCCTATGCAAGGGAAATGAGGAAGATCAACTCCACACTGCCATTACCGGAATTGGATAAGATCATTGGTTTACTCGAGCAAAAGACGCCAGCCAACGAGCTTGAAATTAAGCAAGAAAACAAACAAGAAAATACTCCATCTCTTGCCCTCATGCTGAAGGAAAAGACAAGGATGATAACGAGTTTACAAACAAAGACTAAAAATGGTATATGGAGCCGTTACCAAGACTTTAAGCAGTCCTGTGATACCCTTCAGAATGAAAAAGGGCTCGCCTGGGAAGAAATCAAAAAAGCGATCGAAGGGTCAATAACACAGGTACAAGAAAAAGGAGTAAGGAAGCCAACACTTCAAAAAAAGATAGAAAGCATTCCTGGGTTTATCCAACAGTATGAACGCGAAAAGTTCACTGCTGATGAAGACCTTTCGGAGAGTCTAGCTTCTTCCTTAACAATCAAATGAGTTAACACTTCCCATCATCCCGTGCCTTCGGCCGTGAAGTTATCTATTTTCTGTATTTTCGGCAGACGGCCTTCGCACGGGATGAGGGCGTGCTGGGTTACGCCGTGCTTGTTCGTCGGAGCTCTTGTTAAGTTATGGAAAGAAGGTTAAAATTTAGCCAATCCATTAATTCCATGCTTGTTTCATATCCGTATGTCCCAGAAAGCTCATTTAACTTCCCAGCAAAAGAAAGTATTGTTTCTCACGTCACTGGGCGGCATCCTCGAATATTATGATTTTATTATCTATATTTATTTAGCTAATGTGATTGAAAAACTATTTTTCCCTAGCGGTACGCCGTTTGTCGCTACCTTGGAAACACTGATCGTTTTTTCCATCGGCTATCTCTTTCGTCCGCTCGGTGGAATCCTTTTTTCGCACTTTGGCGATCGTTATGGTCGGAAAGTCGTCTTTTTACTTACCGTTTTATTTATGGCAATTCCTGCGTTTGGTATCGCTTTACTGCCAACCGTTTCCCAAATTGGAATCACTGCCTCGGTATTACTGGTTTTATTTCGGATCATGCAAGGGCTTGCGTTAGGCGGGGAAATCCCCGGGGCAATTACCTTTGTTGCCGAACACGTCGATAACAACCGGCGAGGTCTCGCAACCGCTACGTTGTTTTTCGGTATTAATGCGGGCCTCTTGCTCGGCTCTTTCGCCACGATGATTTTAACGACAATGACCACGCCGGCTACCCTTTATAGTTACGGTTGGCGGGTTCCTTTTTTTGTCGGTGGAATTTTCGGTATTTTAGCTGTTTTTTTGCGCCGCTATTTAGAAGAAACAGTTGCTTTCTCAAAGCTAGCGAGAAGTCAGTTGCAACGGGTACCGCTCATTACATTGCTAAAACATTTTCGGAAGAATGTAGTTGAGAGTGCATTATTAGTGGGATTAGCTTCAGTCACTATCTTTTTATTTCTTTACTGGCCGCATTATTTAAACCAATACCTGGGTTTCCCGCTCGCGGCAACGCTTAAGATTAATACCTTGGGAATTTTAATTTTCAGCTTTACGCTTTTTTTAACGGGCTGGTTAGCAGATCGATTTGGGTATCGAACCATCTATTTCATTGGCGTGGTCTTAATTATTTTGTCAGCGTATCCTTTATTTTTACTTTTTACATTACATTCTCTATCGCTCGTTATAGTCAGTTACGTGTTATTTTCAATTATCTTTGCTTTTATCACGGGCGCTTATCCGGTGATATTAACGACTTTATTTCCTACCACGGTCCGTTACACGGGAATTGCAACCGCTTATAACCTCGGCTACGCGATATGGGGCGGATTAAGCCCCCTCATATGCACGTTTCTTATTTTTAAATTGCACTCCGTTCTAGCCCCCGCCTCCTATTTAATATTCATGGCGGTAGCCCTCCTCATCCATTTTCCCTTCCGTTTCCGTCATCCTCGCCCTCTCGTCGTCCCCGCGCAGACGCATAGGCGTCAACTTAAGGGAGCGAGGTAGAGAAGGAATATCATGTAGTTGAAAAAATGTCCGTTGTTCCCGTGACTTCGGCCGTGAAGGTTTTGTATTCTTCAATACTACAGCAGACGATCTCGCGGAAGGACGACGGGTTTTAAGTTCACGCTTCGCCACGGGTGGGTAATGATAGGAGCCCGTTGTATCCAGGAGCTTTGAAAGGAACAAGGCAAAAGAGAGCATCAACTTTACAGTTATTAGGGGTTTTATGCTTAAGTTGACGCCTGCGCGGGAATGACGAAGCCTAAAAATTGAAATGGCGATGACTTGTGGGTAATGATATGAATGACTCAAATTGGCGCTTAATACTGTTTAGGGTTCTCATGCACGTTTAATTACGGTATATGCAATCCATTTTTTTGATTTATATTGGTCGGCTGATCCATCCATGGTGAGAACAAAATGGCAGCCGTCCATCAATCAAACGACACGGCCTGGAAAGAAATTCTGGAAGCTTATTTCAAGGATTTTATCGAATTGTGCCTACCTGATTTAGATAAGCTGATTGATTGGAGGCAGCCATGGGAAAGCTTAGACAAAGAGCTTTTAGCGATTACGAAGGATGGTGCAACGGGTAAGCGCGTGTTAGATAAATTATTTCGGGTTTATTTTACATCCGGCCAAGAGCAGTGGGTCCTCATTCACTTGGAGGTTCAAGGCCAGGTGGAAGTAAGGTTCCCGCGGCGCATGTTGATTTATGGGTATCGCCTTTATGATAAATATCAAAAACCGATAGTGAGTTGTGCGATTTTGACAGATCAAAATGCAAACTGGCGTCCCGATCATTATGAAATTGCGGTGGCAGGGTCACGATTGCGCATGGATTTTCGCGTGGTGAAGCTTTTGGATTATGCGGATCGAGAAGTAGAACTGGAGCATTCTTCTAATCCGTTCGCAAGCGTGATTTTAAGTTATTTAGCAGCATTGCAAATCAAGCAAAGTCCTGAAGAACTGCGCCTGCAAATGAAATTGACATTAACGAAGCGGCTCTACCGCAAGGGTTATACGAAAGAACAAATCATCCGGTTGTATCTCTTCATTGATTGGGTGATTCACTTACTCCGGGCACTTGAGATAGAATATCAAGAAACAGTTTATCATTGGGAGGTAGAAGAAAAGATGGCTTATATCAGTACCATTGAACGATTTGGAATTCAAAAAGGATTACAAAAAGGATTACAGCAAGGATTTGAACAAGGCTTGCAAAAAGGAAAGCAAGAAGGCGAGTATATGTTATTGTTGAAGTTACTTCAGCGCAAATTTCATGTGTTGCCGGCGGTTTATTGCCAGAAACTTGAGAAGGCAGATGCTGAAACATTGTTAAAATGGGGTGAACGACTTCTGGACGCCGACGCTTTAGAAGAGATATTTCAAGATTAATGCAAGTTCCCGTTTTATTCTTAAAAAGCTGCCTATGCAAAACGATTTTTTAACGTTATGTTAATTTCCCTCCGCAGCATTGCATAAAAAATACGTTCATTTCTCTAAAAAAATTTGCATCGGCATGATTTGGCCTGCTAGTATCTAGCATATTATTTAAAAATAAAATTCAGGAAATAACATGTCTCGTGGTGAGTTTAATTTTCATAAAGATTCGTACCTCGTTGATCCTTATTTTATTCCGGGGGTCTTTTCCGAAACTACCCCCCATCACACAAGAAGATCTAACCAGGGCATGTTCAGAGGATGCGGAAGATCGCGAGAAAAAATGGAATAATATTCGTGTGCGATTAGCCGAGGTCAAATTAATGGGCTGGCTTTATGCGCACGGTGTTGATTTGGCAAAGCAGGCCCGGATCTTAGAACCAATATCGTTCGACGAAAGGGTTATCCTTCCGCATTATTTTTCAGAAAACATTGAGAGGGAAACAGAAGAAAATAAAACGGATACGGCTCCTCGGAATGAAAACCCGCGTTTAAGAGTCCTTCAAAGATTTTATGCTGAGGCTACCCCCGAAGCTTGCTTAGAGATATTTCTGCAATTTTATCAAGAAGTGTATATCGAACGTCTTCAAGCTCCTTCTAACCTTGGTTTGGTCGGTCGTTATAATGAAAACATCTCCCCGTTATTGGATGACTTGGAAAGAGCCTATCAGGCAGCACGCAATGAAGAAACAAAAGGGGAAGAATTGATAACTTCTCAGGTTAACTTTTGGACCCTCTCTCCGCGGAAAGACAGTGATGACTCCTCGGGCGATGACAGTTCTTTAGGTCGCGCACCCGCACCTTAGGGAATTGAAGGTGACAACTAAAATTTCAAACCCTTTCAGGTGTTCTTAGTGCACAAACAAAACAATTAAAAATCCCACAAAAAAAGCGACAGTGGCCAAGCGTGTTTCGGGAACTTCGTGGGCTTCGGTAAGTAATTCTTCGGCGACTAAATAAAGCAGCGCAGCAACACCAAACGCGATGATGGCGATTCGAAAATTAAGGGATAATCCGGAAACGATGCCAAAACCCAACGAGGCGCCGATTAATATACATAAGCCAATAAGAAAAATCACAAAAATACCGAGGGCGCGGTGAACTTTATTATCTGCCATTTTTAACGTGGTGGCCATCCCGAGAAAAAGCGTTTCCAAAGCCAGCGCTAAGGCAATAATAATGCCGCTTCGTGAATTTGCTAAAAAAGAAACGCCGACGAGAATGCCGTCGATAAAAACGTCGATGGCGACAACAACAATAAGGGATAGCGGTAATCGTTTAAAATGACGAGTTGAAGTGGAAAGTTTGTCCGCGAACCATTCTGTCAGAAGCATCACAAAAACGCCCGCAGCAAAACCAATAACGATAACCCATCGAATGTGATGATGAAGCAAGACAGGAATCAATTCGGCAGCCACCGCTGCAAAAACAACACCGGCAGCAAAATGCTGAACCGCGCTGGTTAAAGAAGGCGAAGGCTTCTTGAGAAAACTTAAAATACCACCGACGATCATTAGCAGCACCGGAATACTGGTATATCCGAGGACCGCTGAGCACGAAATCACGTTAGGGCTTCCAGTTTGGCATAGCTAGCGACCAGCCATTTCGTGCCGTGGTAATCGAATTTCACTTGCAAACGCGCATGTTCGCTATGACCTTCGTAATTAATAATAATGCCCGGCCCGAATTTTTTATGACTCACACGCTGCCCGACGTAATAACCCGTCTCACCCACCAGAGATTTTTGAGTAGAAGTGATTGTAACAGGACGCGCTATTTTAGGAGTGGGGCGAACGGCATCGATTAATTCCGGTGGAATTTCCTGAATAAATCGGGACGGCTGATTGAATTTTTCCAAACCATGCAGACGGCGGCTTTCAGTATACGTCAAAATTAATTTTTCCCGCGCACGCGTCATGCCAACGTAACACAAGCGACGTTCTTCTTCTAAACCGTTAGCAGCATCGATAGACATACGATGCGGAAATAAATCCTCTTCCAAACCACTAATAATCACTAATGGAAATTCCAAACCTTTCGCCGCATGTAGTGTCATTAAACTCACACAATCGCTGTGCGCGCTTGCTTGTTCTTCGCCGGTTTCCAACGCGACGTGAGAAAGAAAAGCATCCAATGGCGATAAAGCTAAATCGTCCGTTGGTGTGAATTGAGAGGTCGCATTAATCAATTCTTCTAAATTCTCAACGCGCGAAAGTCCTTTTTCACTATTATCTTTTTTATACAAAGCCAGTAAACCGCTTCCCATCAGCATTTTTTCGGTTTGTTCCGCTAGCGGTAGATTTTTAGTTTCATCTTGCAATCGGTCAACTAATTCTATGAAGTGCTGTAACGCGTTGAGCGCGCGCGCATTCAATGTCTGATTGGTAATTAAATGCTGAGTGGCTTGCCAAAGGGAAACAGCGTGATCGCGGGCAGTTGTGCGCAATGCCACAAGCGTTGTATTCCCGATGCCACGCGTTGGGACATTCACCACGCGTTCAAAAGCGGCGTCGTCGTTTCGATTGGCCATCAGTCGCAAATATGCCAACGCGTCTTTAATTTCAGCGCGCTCAAAAAACTTTAAGCCACCGTAAATACGATACGGAATTTGCCGATCAATCAGGCATTCTTCGAATAAACGAGATTGTGCATTCGAACGATAAAGAATAGCGACGTCGTTATAAGAGTGGCCCTGACGCACCCACGCGTCAATACAAGAAATTACATAAAAAGCTTCGTCGCGCTCATTAAACGCCGTGTATAAAGTGATGGGTTCGCCAGTGCGGCTGTCTGTCCACAATTTTTTTCCGAAGCGATTTTTATTGTTATCGATAACCGCATTGGCGGCATCGAGAATCGTCTGCGTTGAACGGTAATTTTGTTCTAAACGGATGGTTTTCACACCAGCAAAATCGCGCGAAAAATGATGGATGTTTTCAATCTTTGCACCGCGCCAGCTATAGATCGATTGATCATCATCGCCCACCGCCATGAAAACGGTCTGCTCGCCTGCTAGCGCTTTTAACCAAGCGTATTGAATGGTATTGGTATCTTGAAATTCATCTACCAAAATATGCTGAAATCGCTGCTGATAATGTTCGCGAAGCGTGGCCGAATCGCGCAACAATTCTAACGTCCGTAATAATAATTCCGCAAAATCCACAAGCCCGCTTTGGCGACAAACATCTTCATAGGCTTTATACACTTTGACTAACGTTTCCGTAAAATAACTGCCATCGCTATCGAGAACTTGATGCGAACGCCGTCCTTCTTCTTTTTGTTTGTTAATAAACCACTGGGTTTGTTTCGGTGGCCATTGAGACTCTTCTAAATTGAGATTCCGCTGCATGCGACGGATAAGGCGATATTGATCATCCGTATCGAGAATTTGAAACGACTGCGGCAATCCAGCGTCTTTCCAGTGAGCGCGGAGCAATCGGTGTGCTAAACCATGAAAGGTCCCTACCCACATCGCACCCATCGGCATACCCAGCATCGACTCAATCCGTCCCCGCATCTCATACGCCGCTTTATTGGTAAACGTCACGGCCAGAATGCTGTAAGGCGAAACATTTTTTTGTTGGATCAGCCAAGCAATACGGTGCGTTAACACCCGCGTCTTCCCACTACCTGCGCCGGCCAATACCAACACATGGTCAAAGGGTGACGTAACCGCTTCTTTTTGCGGCGGATTTAGCGATTCCAACAGACTCAAATTTTCCATGCCGCTCATTGTACCGAAGTGGCACAGGAATGGCGAGATTCTTTCCCTTCTTTGGCGCTAAGAGCCAAAAGTGGGCGATTGGACGCTCTTTTATGAGCGATTGGACGGTAATTGATGGGCGATTAGACGGTCCGATTTTCAAGAGTTAGAGCGCCTCCAAAAATAGCAGGCAGAAATTTTTTAATTTGAATTCGTCATTTCCGACTACGCGAATGACGGAACTGTAAGAGTCAAAATGAGTTGTTGCTGTTTTTAATAAGCACTTTAATAAACAAAAGTTGCCGCGTGATAAGGAGCGAAGAAAAGCGTTCAGCTCATATTTTCTTAAGTATTAGCTGATATACTTTAGACAATTAGATTCATTTCTTTGATAGGGGCCTTAAATGCCTAAAAACACAAATCCAGATCCGCGTTTGTCTTTAATAGCGTCAAAATGGTACGAGGAGCGAAAAAAAACTTGCCCTTGGATTAAAGCTCAAAAACCAACAGAAAATACTATAGGGAACTTTGTTAACCTTATTAATAATCCATCAGATGAATTAATTAACCCTACATTAGAAGCTTTATTGCTTGAGGATACTGTTATCACGGAGCACCTTCCTTTTAGTGGTAGGATTGGGCACTTATTGAGGGCTAGCAAAAATCTGTTAAATTACGAATTTACACAT
Organism: Coxiella burnetii; assembly: GCF_005280755.1. Taxonomy (NCBI): domain Bacteria; kingdom Pseudomonadati; phylum Pseudomonadota; class Gammaproteobacteria; order Legionellales; family Coxiellaceae; genus Coxiella; species Coxiella burnetii. The sequence continues at coordinate 1,932,288 of NZ_CP040059.1, read as the reverse complement.
CAGGAAGTTCAAGAGTTGTTTAAAGTACTTTCTTTGAAGGAGTTGCTTTATTTTTCTAATATGAATGGTGTGTTTAAGAAACTGCGGGAATTTAACTTTACGAAAGAAGCAATTTTTGAAGCCGTACTCAAGATTAAGGAAAAGAGGGAAAACGAAGAGAATGTTTCGTTATTGGAAGAGTTAATGCAATGCTTGCAAAAAGAACAAGAGCCATCCAGAGTACCTGTACGCATGGAGACTCCTCCTCAATCCCCCGATTTTAACAGTGGCAATAGCATATCTACCTCCAATCCTTCAACTTTGTTAGTTTCACCACCACCACCGGGCGATCTCTTAAAAGAACGTGACGAGCCTATGAACTCCCCGTCCTTGGGGTCTCCCTCTTTCTTTTTTAGCCCACCACCAGATACCCTGAAAGAAACCGTTCTTTTGAGAACCCCTTTATTTAAGCCTGAGAGCTCAGAGGGTGATTCTTTACTTAGAAGCAATTCTTTTTCATTGGGAAACTCTTTATTCTCTGAACGTAATCAAATTTTATGTTTGTCCTCTGAGGGAGGTAGTAATGAGGAGAATGAAGACAATGAAGACAATGATCTTGTAAATGCTTTTTTGAAATAACAACGGTTATTAGTATAAAGGTTCAGTTTTCTAGAAGTTTCGTAAAAAAGTGCGAGCATTATTATGCGCAATGAGACAGATAATTCTAATAAGGCTAAAGTCGAAACGAAATCCGCGGAAACAACTTCGGTTGATGATCAAGAGTACGAACCTTTTCTGTCGATGGAATCTCCAATAAACAATTCAGCAGGCCTGTTTAACTCAGAGAATAAGCTTGGATTGGAGCAGGAGAGAGAGGACACTATCGCTGATAGAGATAAAAATGGGTTCTTTACTCTCACCCCTTTCCACAAAACAAATTAATTTTCCCAGGTGCCATTCTGAGCGACGCGCTTGCTTAGGACAACCTCTGAGGAAATTACTTCATATATTTTTAAGCATGGCTTGGTACACTGTAGATAATAGTCAATAGGTAGAAGGGGACTAAAAATGCCCAATTGTACGAACGAAAGTTACGAAGAAAAAGGTGAGCCAGGAGCATTTAGTAGCCCTGGGTTTTATACAATTAAGTACCGTTTATTGGGGTTTAATGAGGAACAAATTGGACTCTTGCTTGCGCAAGGCCTCACTCCTCAAGAACAAGTGGCGATTATTGGACTTTCGGAGCGTTGTTTTGAGCTATTTCCAAAGGTGATTGGTCAATTTAACGGATGGACCCCATTCCAAGTGGACAATGAGGAGGAACAGGTAATGAGGAAAAGGGCAACGCAGGCAATTGTCGAGGCAGTGTGTGTCATGAAGGAGAGGGGAATTTCGCTACTAGGTCAAGAGGATTCAGGAGTATTGGCAAATGATGAGTTTTTACCTGGTGTCATTTTTTGTTTCATAGCGCATCGCGCGATGCGCATGAGGCGTCGTACAACGAACACATGAGGCTCCTTATGTTGACGGAAACGCTAATAAACTCTAAGCAATATTGGTGGCATTGTTTTGTTGAGTCTCAAAAACATTTGCAGCGCTGGTCTTATCATTCAAACGAACTTCTGAGGCACTCAGCCTTAGCCAATGCCGAAGAAAATAACGTTATCCCGGTCGATGCAGATGATTTTCAGCAGACTCAAATAGTCACTCACCACCAAGACAATACGTTCGAAACGCAAGAAGGTATTTCCTTTTCTCCCGTTGTTAATGAACTGTCAGCTGAGGAAGAAAAACAAGAAGAGGAGGGTCGTTTTTCCATTGGGTTTATTTTTTCCCCTACTTGGCAGACTATTAATAATAGCCCTGTAGGAAGTATCCCCGTTAGATCACCAGTTTTGTTTTTTAGTCCGCCGCGCCCCTCAATTCAAGGTTCGTTGTCTCCCGATACGTCTACATTATCCTTTCCGCAGGAGGCTAATAGAGGGGAGGAAAATTCACAATTTAACCTCGGGGAGGGGGTTAATTTGTTTTCGAGGCCGCATCATCTCAACCCTAACGGGGGTGAGAGAGGGAGCTCGAGCTCGTTTGATTTAAACTTCCATTGACAGCACTTCGCTAACCCGCGATGATGACGCCATGATTAAATCCTCACATAAACCGCGTCTTCTCACGGGCGACACGCCGACGGGGCGGTTGCATTTGGGGCATTGGGTGGGGTCAGTCGAAAACCGGGTGGCGTTGCAAGAGGACTATGATTGTTATTTTTTGCTGGCTAATACGCACGCTTTCACCACGCGGGTCGATCAGCCGGCGGCCATTCGACAAAGTACCATAGATATTACCTTAGATTATTTAGCGGCGGGTATCGATCCCGACAAAAGTGTCATTTTTATTGAATCCGATGTGCCCGCGATTTTTGAATTAGCCGCGTTTTTCAGCATGTTGATTCCTTTTCCTCGCTTGATGCGAAATCCCACGATTAAAGACGAAATTCGAGACAAAGAATTGGGTGATAATTATTCGATGGGTTTTTTATTGTATCCCATCCTGCAAGTGGCCGACATTTTAGCTATTCGCGCGCAAGTGGTGCCAGTAGGAGAAGATCAAATTCCGCATTTAGAAATGACTCGGGAAGTAGCTCGACGTTTTAATCAAATGTATTGCGGCGTCGACTCTCATACGGAAGATAAAGATTATCCTAAAGCGGGTGGATTATTCCCAATACCGGAAACGAAAGTGGGGCGCGTGCGGCGATTGGTTGGCACAGGCGGGCCTGGCAAAAATGGTCAATTATTGAAAATGAGTAAATCATTAAATAATGCTATTTTTTTAAGCGATCCGCCAGATAGGGTGCAGGAAAAAATTATGAATATGTACACTGACCCCAAACGTCTTCGTGCAACCGATCCTGGAACGGTTGAAAATAATCCGCTGTGGGTTTTTCACGATACGTTTAACCCCGATAAAAATTGGGTAGACGAGGCGAAAACCCGTTACCGAGAAGGTCGAATTGGTGATGTGGAATGTAAAAAACGATTGGTTGAAGTATTATTGGAATTTCTCAATCCCATTCAACAACGACGGGCTGAATATGAAAATGACTTTGCTCAAGTGCAAAGAATTTTGAATGAAGGTGCGCAGCGGGTCAACGAAATTGCCGATGAAACTTTGCGTTTTGTGAGAAAAGCCACAAAACAGCAATTCTAAGCCCTTCGGCCAGCTTGTAAAAATTGTTGCGCTATTTCAAGAAGTTCGTTATATTAAAAACATGCCGATTTGATAATCAGCTTGCGGGCATTAAAAAACAGCTAAAGCGGTGCACTTAGTTATCCCGTCTAGCACTTTTCTGTCAATTCCCGGCATTGTCTAACGTCACAATAGGAGGTACGACGTGGTTTATGCACATAATTTAGGCTTTCCGCGCATTGGAATTAAACGAGAGATGAAAAAAACCGTGGAGGCTTATTGGCGCGGTGAAATTTCGCAACAACAATTGCAACAACAGGCGATCGAATTACAACTCACGAATTGGAAGATCCAAGCGGAAGCGGGAGTGGATTTAATTCCGGTGGGGGATTTCTCTTGGTACGATCACGTGCTTGACATGGCGGTAAGGGTGGGAGCTATCCCATCGCGTTTCAAAGCGCTCAATTCCAATATAACAGACACCATGTTCTGCATGGCGCGTGGACAAGCGCCGAACGGCATTGAAACTTCAGCGTGCGAAATGACCAAATGGTTTGATACCAATTACCACTATATCGTTCCCGAATTCACTACAAACCAAAGTTTTGAGTTACACCACGACGATTTATTTAAATCTACGAAACTGGCGTTAGAAAATAATTATCGCGCAAAACCGGTTATTTTAGGCCCGCTGTCTTTTTTATGGTTAGGCAAATGCAAAGGGGAATCATTTAATAAATTGCTTTTGCTTGAAAAATTATTGCCGGTTTATGCAGAAATCTTTGAGCAACTTTCTTCTCTAGGCGTCGAATGGGTGCAAGTGGACGAGCCTATTCTCGTTTTAGATTTGCCCCCTGAATGGCAGCAAGCGTTTTTAACGACCTATCAACAATTAAATTTTTTCAACTTGAAATGTTTATTAGCCACTTACTTTGGATCGTTAGATGATAATTTATCGTTGACCTGCCAGTTACCCGTGGATGGTTTGCATATCGATTATTGTCGTGCGCCCGACCAACTCGATTCTGTTTTAAGTCAATTACCGGCTGAAAAAATATTGTCGGTAGGGATTATCGACGGTCGAAATATTTGGTGCAATGATTTAAATCGATCGCTGACCTTATTAGAAAATATTCAGTCCTCATTGGGTGATCGCTTATGGGTGGCTCCCTCGTGTTCGCTATTGCATGTGCCTATCGATCTTGATCAAGAAAATAAATTGGATGTGGAATTGAAATCTTGGTTTGCCTTTGCGAAACAAAAAGTAGCTGAGGCAGCGTTTTTGACACGCGGATTGCGAGAAGGACGAGAAAGTATTGGTGCAGAGTTAAAGAAAAATGAAGAAGTGATTATTTCTCGAAAAACTTCTAAACGCATTCACAACCCGAACGTAGAAAAAAAAGCGGCAAGCGTTACCGAACGTTTGATGCGGCGTCAACATGAACATTCGATTCGAAAAAATAAACAAACGGCGCAATTAAATTTGCCGTTATTTCCAACGACAACGATCGGTTCTTTTCCACAAACCTCCCAAATTCGCTGTTTGCGGCGTGATTATAAGCAAGGAAAAATAGATGATGCCCTCTACGAAGAGAAAATTCGTCAAGAAATTGCTGAAGTCATTGGCATTCAAGTTAAGCTGGGTTTGGACGTTCTCGTTCACGGTGAGCCCGAACGCAATGATATGGTGGAATATTTCGGGGAATTGTTGGATGGAATAGCGATCACGAGCAACGGATGGGTTCAAAGTTACGGGTCCCGCTGCGTTAAGCCGCCCATTATTTTTGGGGATGTGAGCCGCGAACGGCCGATGACACTCCGATGGATCGAATACGCCCAATCTTTAACGACTAAGTCGGTTAAAGGGATGTTAACAGGACCTGTTACCATATTGGCTTGGTCATTCGTGCGCGACGATCAACCTCGTTCGCAAACAGCCAAACAAATTGCTTTGGCATTGCGCGATGAAGTGCAGGATTTGGAAAGAAGCGGAGTTCGAGTGATTCAAATCGATGAGCCTGCGTTCCGTGAATGCTTGCCGTTGCGAAAAGCGGCTTGGCAGGATTATTTGGAGTGGGCGGTGAAGTGCTTTCGCTTAGCGTCTTGTGGGGTTAAAGACGAAACTCAAATTCATACCCACATGTGTTACTCCGAATTTAACGATATTATTGAAGCGATTGCTGCGCTGGATGCCGATGTTATCACCATCGAAAGCTCCCGTTCTGAAATGGAAATTTTAAAATCCTTTGAAAAATTCGCTTATCCAAACGATATCGGGCCAGGCATTTACGATATCCATTCGCCGCGTATCCCGCGAGTGGCTGAAATTGAAGAGTTGGCGGTGCGAGCGCTTCAGTATATTCCTATTGAACGTTTATGGATTAATCCGGATTGTGGATTGAAGACGCGAAATTGGGAAGAAACGAAAGAAGCACTCAGCAGGATGGTAGATGCCGCGAAACATTTACGCAAGGCGTTTTCTAGTGAAAAGACACCGACCATAGATTTAGAGCTGCAACCTGCAAGCACTTAAAATAAGAGACAAACGTCATGGACGCGTCGCATCTTTCTCTGAGCTTTGAGTTGTTTCCGCCTAAAACTCTGACAGGGTTCGAGAATTTAAAGTCAGTTTGGCGGACCCTTCAGGATAAAACGCCGGATTATTTTTCGGTAACCTTTGGGGCGGGTGGAGGAAATCAGGATAAAACGATGCGCGTTGTCCGTGCGTTGCGTCAAGACTTCATTGAAGTGGCGCCTCATTTAACTTGCATTGGTCTTTCGAAAACCGCTATATTCGATTTACTGAATAATTATCGCCTTTTAGGTATTAAGCGCATTGTTGCGTTACGGGGTGATTTGCCTCTTGAGGAAGACATAGCGGGTGGTGATTTTAATCACGCCAATGAATTGGTGGCCTACATTCGTAAATTAACCGGCGATTATTTTCATATTGAAGTGGCTGCTTATCCTGAATTTCATCCTGAGACGAGAACGGTTCAGGAAGCGCTTAAAAATTTTCAACAGAAAATCGCCGCCGGTGCTAACGGAGCAATTACGCAATATTTTTATAATCGCGATGCTTATTTTAATTTCGTGGATGCGTGTCGAAACGTGGGAATTGAAGCGCCTATTGTTCCTGGGATCATGCCCATCAGCGATTTTGATAAGTTAGTTCGGTTTTCAAAAACGTGTGCTACAGAAATACCGCGATGGTTGTATAAACGGTTAGAGTCTTATAAAAATGATAAAGCTTCATTGAAGGCTTACGGCGTTGAAGTGGTAACGAAACTTTGTGAAGATTTAATCGCTTACGGGGTCCCGGGGCTTCATTTTTACACTTTAAATCAATGTGAACCTACCCAAACCATTATTGAAAACCTTCAATCCATCACCTCTTTCCGTGAACAAGCGGTTGTTGCCTGAATAAAAAATTCACGATATAAATTTTCCCGCTCTAGGTTGTTTTTTTATTAGTCTTAATTTCCAAAACCAGCGCACTGCGTGCGCAGCGCGCTAAAAGCGCGCTGGATTCCCGCCTTTGCGGGAATGACGGTTAAAAAAATAAATCTTGGTATAAATTTTTCTATTCTGGGTTGGGTTTTCTATTAGTCTTAATTTCAAAAAACCTCGGGTTCCCGCCCGGGAATGGTGAAGTCTAAAATTGAACTAGATATCATTTGTAGGGATGATATGACTGAGCCATAAATTTCGCTATCGGATTAATTCTGGCATTCATGGAACAGGCTTTATTTTCGCTGGATTAAGCTTAGAATTGCTACCCATAAAGAGCAAACTGTACTCATAATCGACCGTTTGATTGGGTTGCCCGATTGCCGGATTTTGGCTCGAACAGGTGTTGCTCACATAAGTAACATTGCAAGGGTGGTCGCGAGTGAGTGACCAGAAAGATAGCATTCCTAAATTTTTCTCCTTCGCGAATTGTTTTAACGTTTGCGCATCTTGTAAGGAAAAATTGAGGGGAAGGGTATCATTGAGTCCGATCATCGGCGTGACTTCAATGCGATGCCACAATGTCTCATCCGATTGATCAGGGTAGAGTTCTTTGAGTTGTTGAAAAGTATTTGTCGCGGCATCAATGGCGTATTGGCTCATCGATTTTTCCGTAAAGCTTGGACCATAATCCATCGCCATTATATTAACACCGTACTGCGTCAACCCATTTTCTTTTGCCCTCTTAAGTACATTTAAACCCATACTGGGAATCAGACCGGATGGCATGACAGGTAAAGTGAAACTAATTTTAAGTGAAGGGTATTTATTTTGAATCGCTTTTATCGCCTGCATCATTCGATCCAATTGCGTATTGTTGGTTTGCATATCGTTTTCAACATCGAAGTCTAGCGCATCGGGTTGGTAAATTTGTATGATATTTTCATAAGCCGCTTGTAACTGCGGCAGTGTCGTGCAGGCTTGAGCTAGGTACTGTCCATTAAGTCCACCCAGCGCAACCGTAAGTGAAGCCCCGTCGTCTTTTAGTTTCTTAAAAACAGGGACGCCAAATCCATTAGCAGCCGAAGAAACGGGGTAACCGGCCCACGTTCCTTTGCATCCGTTATCGGCGGTGATAAAAGCTAAATGAAAGGCTTTAATGCCAGCGTTTTTTTCGATATCTAATAAACCCAAGGGTTGCATGCTTTCCGTCGTATTGTCCCATTTGGCAATACTCCCAAGCGTAACATCGACATAGGGACTAAAAGAAGCTGATGTTTGGGAAGAATAACTAATTTTAATAGGTTGAGGGACATTTTCTTTCGTCAGAAATTGGGCTGGATCAATATGCGCCGCAAAAATTTTTCCTTGATCTTCAACAGGGGTCGCGCTCAATTGGTATTGACGATTGACGGGTAATTTCCAAAGCAACATATCTCCATTCGTAATTTCCCGTGAATAATGGTAATTAAAATTATCAATCGCCGTTAGCGTTGCTGTTTTTTTGGAAGGGATATTGTTAATCGAAGCGTTTACTTCGGTTGTAACAGCAGGAACGGCAGTGAAAGTTAACGAAGCTAAATGCGTACTGTTCGCTTTTACAGTAATGGGATTTCCATTAGAAAAAATTCCGTTATACAAATGCCATTGCCCCGCTAATTGATCAGCCGTCAATAAAAATTGATGGCCGGCAGCAAGAGCAGAAACAGTCGAGGATGAATTCCAATTAACGGAAACATCCGGCAGCGTTTGTCCTGTCGTGAGATCCTTCATATGAACAGTTGGTGCTGCTAAATTGGCTTCGGGTATTTCCTGATTCAATTGGATACGAATATTTCCCGTTTCAACAGGTTGAGCGTATTGAATTTCAATGGTAACCGGCTTGCTGTCATTGACGGTGATAGGGCTAGGAGGAATCGTAGAGCCTGTCCAGACTTTTCCTGAGGTTTCTAATGGGTGAACCGTAACCGTGTAAGTCCAATAAGGGATAGATTTAAGAGGATAAGGTTTTCCCCATGCGGCATCTTTGATGCGAACGTGATAAGTTCCATCGTTTTCACTCACTTCAATATCCGGAGCAATACCCGTTTGTTCCGTAGGATTGTTAGGAAGATTTAATATAATTTCACCTTTTTTACCGGGAATAGGCGGATAAAGGATAAAATTTAAGGTTTTGTATGGTTGTCTTAGGAGAAGCAGAAAAAATGATTTTTATACTTTTGCCTGCGGGTAATTTTGTATTCGGTGTCCAATCTTTGGGTTGTGGAAATGTCAACGGCATAGTAGTTAAGTAGGTTCTGTCGCCTTTAGGTTCACTGCTGTAAGACGTTGGGGTGGGAGAAGTTAACGAGCCGAAATCGCCCCAAAAAGTTCCCGATAAATTTTGATTCGTATCAAATTGAATTAAGCTATCTCGCATTTCTAAGGATTCACCGCAATTATTTTTTAAAATAAAAGAGGGTGACCAAACACCCGTTTCTGTTGTAAATGATACGCAGGGAAGAGGAGAGGAGGCGAAAATTATTGGGTCAAGACAAAGAAAAAATAAAGAAATAATAATAAATAAGAAAGAACGGATACCTAACGCTTATCCATTAGCACACTCCTTTTTTTCTTCGAGGTTGTGAGTTTTGTTAGACTAACACAAAGTTCCGATTTGTCAATTTATGGAGACTGATTTTTTAGTAATTTAAACATTAAATCAGCTTCAATGGCTTTTGAAAAATAATTGCCTTGTACTAACGGGCCACCCAGTTTTAAAAGAAATTCCATTTGTTCTTTTTTTCGACCCCTTCTACGATTGTTGTTAAATTAAGAGAACGGGCTAAATCGATAACGAATTTTACGATAGCCGTATCGTGTTGGTCATCAGGAAGTCCTTTAACAAAGGCCTTATCAATTTTAACGGTGTCAATGGGCAGTATCTTGAGATAGGCTAACGAGGAGTGGCCCGTGCCAAAATCATCGATCGCAATATTAAGACCTATTTCTCGCAGCTCCTCTAATACTTTCTTAGCGCTATTTAGTTTAGTCATCAAAGAGTTTTCAGTGATTTCGAGTTCAATAACATTCGGCGGCGTATTTGTTTCTTTAAGAATATGAGCAACTGAATTCGCAAATTTTTTTCTAATTAATTGGGGCGGGGAGACGTTAATGGATAATTTAATTTCTCCTACGGGGATTTTTGATTGCCATTGCTTATACTGTTGGCACGCATGGCGTAATACCCACTCCCCGATGGGAATGATGATTCCCGCTTTCTCCGCAATGGGAATAAAATCTTCCGGCGATATCTCTCCCAATTCCGGATGTTTCCACCTTAAGAGCGTTTCCATCCCGCGGATTTTCTGAGTAGATAATTCGTATTGAGGTTGATAAACCAAATAAAATTGGTTTTCTTCCAAAGCTTGATGGAAAGCGTTTTCCAAAATTAAACGATGCCGATAGCGCTCTCCCAATTTTTCCGTATAAAAAGAGAATGTATTTCGACCTTTCTTTTTAGCCTGATACATTGCCATATCGGCTTTTTTTAAGAGTGTTTCGCTGTCGGTTTTTGAATAAAAATCAATAGTAATGCTGATGCTAAAATTGACGTACAATAAAAAATTTTTGATTTTAAACGATTCGAAAAAGGCATCCGAAATTTTCTTGGCGCAAAGGGTAGCATCTTTATCTTGTTGCAAGTCTTTTAGAAGAATAACAAACTCGTCACCACCCAGGTGTCCCAAAAAATAATTAAGTGGCGATAAGTCCAGCTTTCGTAATCGATCCGAAACATGTACGAGGACGCGATCGCCCATGTGGTGGCCTAAGGCATCATTGATGTCTTTGAAATTGTCCAAATCTAGAAATAAAAGACTCAGTTTAGAATCGACGGATTTAGGTTTTCCTATTTCCTCGTTTAATCGATGGATAAATTCTCGCCGATTCGGCAATGAAGTTAACTGATCGCGGGAAGCCAAATAGGCAATTCTAGCTTCATTTTTAAGAAGCGTATGGAAGATAGATTGTTGAAGTGTGACATCTTGTAGAGCAATAATAAAATGCAGGCCCCCTTTTTATCGACTATTTGTTGACTAAACGCCGATAAATATAAAGTTTTGCTATCTTTTGCAAACTCAATAATTTCCTCCTTAAAATGAAGTTTTTCGTGACAAACTTTAAAAAGAGAAATAATTTGATTCCCTTTTTTAAGAGTAATTGTTTTATCAATGAAAAGCCCAATGATTTCAATGCGAGGTCGGCTGATTAATTGACTGAAAGGAAGATTGCACCACGCAATATGCCCCTCGTGATCTATCCAAACGATGGCTTCATTAATAGCGCTTAAGGCAACGTCTAATTTTCCAAGCATATTAAAAACTTGGTCAAAGTAAGATTCTGATATGGATTTCATGAAACGAAGTTCTCGTTAGGTAAAAAAATATTCGCACCAATAATCCATTCCCCGTTTGTTTTAATAGCTCGAAAAACGTGAACGGCATTAAATTCTTCGCCGCTTTTTTTTACGCCGACTAAATTAAATGGCCTATTTAACGACAAAGATTGTTCTGTGACGACGAGTCTCGAAAATCCAATATTATGCGCATCGTGAAATCGCGAAGGAATAATAGTTAATACCGGTTGATTAATAATTTCTTGAGAACGCCATCCAAACAGTTGTTCAAATTCAGCATTCACGTAAGTTATAAGTCCACAGTGGTCAGCTATAACAATAGCTTTATCCATTTTAAGCCCTAATTGATCGATAAGGTTATCTTTCATAAAAAGCCCGTGACGCAAAAATTCTCACCGGTTTAAAGAGATAGGCTAACAAAGATTTTTCTCCCGTGATAATGTCGGCATTCACGGTCATGCCGGGAATAATTTTATTTTCTTTTAATCCCACGTAGTCGCGTTCGAGTGATACGCGCCCAAGATAGTAAGGTTGTTGTTTTTCATCGAGCAAAACGGTAGCCGATAGATGAATTAATTTTCCTGGAATGCCACCAAATTGCGTAAAATGATAAGCAGTAACCTTTACAAGAACGGGATCTCCGATGCGGATAAATCCTATATCGGCGGGGCGAATGCGGATTTCCGCTCTCAGCGGCGCATTAAGAGGAACAATATTCATGGCAAAACCACCAGCCGCTAACACTTTTCCTTCAGTAATTTTCATGTTGACGACTGTTCCGGCGATGGGAGCTCGAACCACAGTATTAGCCAAATGATATTTAAGCTTTTGAATAGCGAACTGAACCTGGAATAATTCGTGTTGCGACCGTTGTAAACGGTCAGCCATTTTCTGCATTTCAGTCTGTATTAACTCAGTGAGGCGACTTTCCGCTTCTTGAAAAGCTTGTTTAGCGATCGAGATTTCTTTGGTAAGTTCAGTAACAGTCCCTTCGGCGGTATTTAAACTGCGTTCGGCTCGAATGAGATCCAGTCTGGAGATATAACCGGGTTCAATGAGTTTTCTAAACATAGTAACTTCTTCCCGATGGAGAACAGCGTTTTTCTTGGCAGTTTCCAGTTGTTGCCGAAGTTTCAGTAATTCTTCTTCCCGCTGTAGAATTTGCTGCACGATGACGGCTTGCTGGGCATTAAGCGCTTGTGACTGTAGTTGATGGAGCTGCTGTTGCCGCTCTAAAATTTCGTTAACCGAAATGTCGGGTTCATTATTGTGAACGGCGGTGGCGGGTAAAGTGGGGGAAAAATCAGTTTTTTCTATCAGCGATTTTTCTCTTTCGACATTAGACATTAAAGTTAAGTGTTTTGCTTCCAATTGTTGTAATTCAGCTTTTGCCAGCGTTTCATCGATCTTTGCCAGCGGTTGCCCTTTTTTTACTTGGCTGCCTTCATCTACCAATATTTGATAAACGAGGCCCCCTTCGAGATGTTCAACGACGCTAATCCGATTAACAGGGGTAATTTCGCCCACGGCAAGGGATAATTCTTGAATCCGAACAAAATAAGCCCAAATAATAAAGGCAGCAAGTATTCCACAAATAATAATTGCCAATGACAGAGCGAGCCGGCGAGATTGAATCGACTCAATCTGCGTCTTTTTAGGCAAGTACCATAATTGACGTTCGGTCATTGGATATCCGCCATTATTTTTGGAATAATTTCAGAGGGTTTGCCTGCCATCATTAGTCTTCCTTGTTCAAGCACCATTACTCGATCGGCTAATCTTATATGGGAGGGACGCACAGTGACTAAGACGATGGTTTTTTTTCGATGATATTTTTTAAGTACATCCATAAGAATTTGGTCATTGCGTTTATCTAATGCCGCTCCAGGTTGGTCCAAAAGTAAGATAGGCGTATCCATCAGCAAAGCGCGCGCGACAGAAAGACGATTTTGAATACTAGGACTAATTAAACTCCGATATTTATCGCGAATTCGGGTTTGAAGAGCTTCTGGCATGGCATTTATTTCCTGGGTAAGGTTCAACAAGTCCAGTACCTGACGAATATCCTCATCCGTTGCCAGCGGATTGGCCAATCTCAGGTTTTGTTCAATAGTGCCATAAAAAAATTCATCTTCTTCAGCGACGTAACCGATCTGTCGACGAAGTTCTAATAAATTGGTTTGACTGACATCTTTACCGTCAATTTGAATCATCCCAGCTTGAGGAGCATAAAGGCCAAATATTAATTTTAATAAAGTGGTTTTGCCAGACCCCGAAGATCCAGTGACCGCTGTCATCGATCCCACGGGGAGATTGAATGTTAAATTAAAAACCGCGGGCTTGGCTTGAGGAGAATAACGGAAGGTGACGTTGGAAAAACGAATTTGGCCTTCTATTTTGCCGATGACGAGCTCCCGGAAATAAGGAGGGGTCTCGTGGGGCAATCGACTTAAGGCAGATAGCTGGCGAATGCTAAATTGAATTTGACCGATTCGTGTAATCGATACGAAAGCGAATCGAAAGGGAGTTAAAATGCGCCACGTCAGTATCATAACAGCAATTAATGCGCCCATCGTGAGCGTGCCATGAAAAAACTTTAATACGCCAAAACCGATGATTAAAAAACCCGCGATGAGAATGACCCATTCAGAAATAGCGGTGATAGAATCCCGCAACATGGATAGACGATAAGATAGGAAGGTAGATTCCGCCAATAAATTTTTATACCGCTCCACCCACACGGGAGAAGCATTGGTGTATTTTAAAGCGACCATTTTATCCATCGATTCTAATAAGAAATGATTTTTTTCCGAATTGATATAAGCGCGGTGCTTAATTCGGTTATTGATGGGCCGATAAAATAACAGTATGAATATTGTAAAAAGAACAGCGATAAAGATAGGAACTAAGGTTAGCGTTCCCTCCATAAAAGCGACAACGAATAAAAATAAAATAGCAACGGGGATGTCGAATAATAAAGTTAACAAATTTCCAGTAATGACACTTCGCAGTGAGTCATAATCTTTAATCCGTGCAATTTGTGATCCTACCGGACTTTGTTCGAGGTATGTCATGGGCAAAGATAATACTTTATCCAGTATTTCTCTACCCGTGGAAGCGTCGAGCTGGTTTCCAATATAAGTCATGAGGTTACTTCGTAATTTTTCTAAAAGCGCGATCCCAATAAGGGCAATTAAAACCCCGCCGCCGAAACTAAAGAGCATAGACGATGAAAGGGCGCGCACGACTCGATCGTAAACGATTAATATATAAAGCGGTATGGCTAAAGATAAAGCAGCACTTAATAAACTGATAATGAGTAATTGGATTAATTGGAAACGAAATTTTTTAAAAAATTGAACCAACGACGCGGATTTGCGTTGTTGAATTTCGTATTCATATTTTGTAAGGCGGTAAAAACTGAAAATGGTTCCTTTTACGTTGGCCGAAAGGTTTTCTTCGGCTTGGGTTTTTCCATTATAGACAATTTATTTGTTATTTTCTCGGCGAAGTAAAACATAAGGCGATTTTTTATCGACGACGAAAAGACAAGGGAGAAATTGTTGGTTAAGTTTGTCTAGCGAAGTCTCAATTTGCTTATATTCAAATCCTAAAATATTCATCATGCGAAGAAACTGAACTAAGCCTAGTCGGGCGGTGAAATGGGGGAAAGCTTGGATAATATCACGCGGTGTGCCATTCCATTGAAGCGCTTCAAGTAAGGGGACTAAACAAAATAAGAAAGGCGTTAATTCTTTGAAGTAATTTTTATACAGTGATTCTACTTCTTTCATAACGAGCGTCCATTTGAGTGCGTTTTTAGTATTAATCGGCCGCTGTCTAATTCATAAAGCCGATCGGCGAGCGCTAACGTGGAAGGTCGATGTGAAATGATAATCATCGTGCAGTCTTTTTTAAGCGACTGCAAGATCTTGAGAAAGAGTTGATCGGTTTTCAAATCAAGTAAAGCATTCGCTTCATCTGACAACAAAATTTTAGGCTTGGAAATTAAAGCGCGAATAGTGGAAACGACTTGAACCACACCTCGAGATAAAATTTCGCTACAGCCGCCGCCCACTGTCGTATCAAATCCGTTGGGAAGAGGCCAAATAAGTTCCGACAAACCGAAGTGGTCGGATAATTCTAACGCTTGTTTGGCTCTTTCCGGTCGAAACATGGTGATGTTTTCCAAAAGTGTGCCACGGAAAATTTGCCCGCGTGCTGGCAAATAAGCGATTTTCTCTCTGAGAATCATTTTGTCATAATTCTCAATATTTTTTCCATCGATGCGTATTTCACCCTTCGTCGGTGTGTGGAATCCTAAAATGAATTCCAGCAGTGTAGTTTTCCCACTATAATTTGTTCCCGTAATACCTATAATCTCACCCGGTGAAACATGAAGGTTGATATCTTCCAAAAGGGGTTTTTCTTTTTCATAATGAAAAGAAACATGATCAAAAACAATATCACCTTTTGTAATTGCGGCGTCCGAGAGTTTCCCTTTAGTTTCCATCGGAAAAGATTCTAAGGTTTTTAATTATTTTTTAGCGACAGGAATGGATTGATACTGTTGCCACAATGCAATCATTCGACGAACGGGCTGAATGGCGCGACCCGCTAATAAAACGCTAGCGGCTAAGGCTCCCATGCTAAGGTTGCCATTAATCAGCATAGCTCCGCCTATTAAAATCACGAGGCCTAAGGTACTGTATTGAGCTAAATTAGAAGTTCCCTGGACGGAACTAAGAATGTGATGAATGGATTTATTTTCCTCGAGGCTTTTATTTAATAGCCGCTCATAACGACGTAACATCAAGGGCTCAGAAACCATAAATTTTAATGTCTTACTGCCTGAAAAAATATTTGCAAGAAAACTCCAGCGCCGTCCGTCTTCCGTGTGTTTTATTTCTACGTGTTTTCCTAATTCATTGAGCGATCGCGTGCTTGAGAAGAATAGAAAAAAGATCATTAGAACAGGGATACGTGCAATATAAGTGGAAATATACGCCATAAGCGCAATGAATAAAATGACAAAAGGAAGATCAAGAAAATTAGTAAGCACCTGGTTGAGGTAATAGTCTTTAATGTTGAGAATGTCATCAATGCGTTTTAAATAATAGCCGCTCCCTTCTTTTTGAAAATCGTCTAGTTTGCAAGCTAATAATCGTTGAAATACGCGAAGATGGGTAAAATATTCGAAGCGCGCGCTAGTCCAGTTAATTGAGACCGAACGCAAAATGGAAAGGACCATGGCAATTCCAGTGACGATAATGCCGCCGACGATGAGAAAGGTTAGCGTATATATCGATTGCTGTGGGATTACTCGGTCGTAGACCTGCAATAGAATTAGCGGAAAAGCGAGCGATAGAAGGTTAATAAAAATACCCGGCAGAACCAGTCCCATCCACATCGTTGTGGGGCTGCACCACTCAGAAAGAATAGTGAATAATTCTCGAAGAATGCTGATGTAACCTCGAAAAAGGCCTAAAGAACCTTTTGGGGATAAAGGGGCTTGATGGGATGATTGCGCTTCCATGATGTTTCCCAACTCGCTTAAAAGCAATCCTTTCAATTTTAAGCTTCGTCATTCCCGCGCGGGCGGTAATCCAGGCGCACCTTCGGTGCGCTGCGCATGTGTGCGCTGGATCCCCGCCTGCGCGGGGATGACGGGCTTTATGTTTTTGGTCTTTACCCTAGGGGTAATGATATAGTTACTATTATAAGTATAAATAATTTACGCAGGTGAAGATAGCTAAGGGATTATTGCACTAGTTCTTAATTTCGACTTCGCCTACGCAAGAATAAAAAGCTATCCGCTTGGGTCTTGGTCCACGCCGCCGGAAGAATCGCCGGAAATATCCACGTCTGCCTCTCCGGTGTGATACTCTTGAACAGATGCCCCTTCTGAGTGTGTATCTCCATGCGCCTCATGGTCGCTAAAGCCATTGGGATCAAGTTCATGACTATCTGCTTTTTCGAAGGAATAACCGTCATCGTCACCTTCTTTATTTTCGCCCTTGCCTTTGCCCTTTCCTTGATTTTCTTTATCTTCTTTGTCTTCTTTATCTTGGCCTCGCCCTTCCCCGCGGCCCGGGCCTTGCTCTTCTTCTGGAGGCAACCCTGTTTCGGGAGGCGTTTCTTCCTCAGGCGGCTCTGTTACAGGGGGCTCTTCTTCCGGAGGCAGTCCTGTTTCAGGTGGCGCTTCTTCCTCGGGAGGAGCCGTTACAGGCGGCTCTTCTTCCGGAGGCAACCCTATTTCGGGTGGCGCTTCTTCCTCAGGCGGTGCTGTTACAGGGGGCTCCTCTTCCGGAGACAGGCCGGCTTCTGGTGAAGCCTCTTCTTCCAGAGGAGGCGCTGTTATTGGCGCTCCTTCTTCAGGGGAGAGTTCTGTTTCTGAAGACGTTTCTTTGTCAGGAGGGGCCGTTAATGGCGACTCACCTGTTGAGGGAAGACTGGTTTCAGTAGGAGGGCTGGCGCCTCTTCTGCTAATGCTGAAGCGTTTTCAGCATAAATATTCTCGCCAACGACAGGAGTTCCCGGCGCCACGGTTCCCGGGAGCAAGCCGCTCGTGGGAGCTTCGGCGAATTCAAGCAAAGATTCAGATTCCCCAGTGGATGGTTCCGCGAGGTGAGTAACAACGTTATCGGTATGCTCAGAAAGAGGGTCCAAACTACTGTGCAATGTACTGGAACTCGAAAATGGACTATTTGAGGTTAAAAAATTCGCATCTTCTATGACGTGAGTGGGTAATCCTCCGCCGAGGCCTACAACAGGAACAACAGCACTCCCTAAATGAACATTGACGTTTTCCCTCACGAAAGATTTCACATTTATTTCGTCGGCGTGTTTCTCGTATTCTTTAGGTCTGAGCCCTTGTTTCAAAAGAGAGCCGCCGGATTTTTCATGAGTAACCATAAACGTCACCACTTGAGTGAGTTAACTGAAACTTCCCTCCCACTTTTATCTCTATACTCCAATTATAGCACAGTTATTAGCTTTAGTTCATTAACTAAATGATTAAAAAAGAAAATTTCGGTTTTGGTAAATATTGGAAGCCGTCCGAAGAAGGAAAATATCTTTAAAAATCAAGAGATTGATTTTCGACGTTGCTTGTCGATATACATGGCTTCGTCGGCTTTGGCGACTAACGTTTTAAAATCCTTTAAAAGACCTGTTTGGTATCCGATGGAAAAGCGCCCCATTTTAGGTTCCAGTTCCCTTGAGATGGATTCCAGCTTTTTAAGCAGGCTTTGTTCGGCTTCTTTTATCGAGGAGGCATCGTCATGGAAAGCAAGATAAAGGAATTCGTCGCCTCCAATTCTAAAAAACAGATCCCTTTTTCGGGCTGAGGAAGTGATAAGACGGGTGGTTTTTTTTGAGTAATTGATCGCCCGCACGATGGCCGTAGTTATCGTTAACAGCCTTGAAGTTGTTTAAGTCGAGTAGAAAAACGCTGATTTTCTTTTCGGCATAAACAGCGGAGGCTTTCTCCCATTTTTTTAAAAGTTCCTCCAATTTAGTACGGTTGTAGGCCCCTGTTAGCGGATCGTGGTGGGAGAGTGTGACGACGTTTTCAAAAAGCGAGGCGTTAATGAGGGCCACGGCTGAAAAATTAGCGACAATTTCTAATAAAAAACAATCCTCTTCGGAGAAATAAACATTATTTTCTAAATTAACGAGTTCGAGAACGCCTAATAACACATCTTTGAATTTAATCGGTACGGTAATGATCGAGCGGGTTTTTTGTTTAAAAGATCTATCCACCTTTTTACTGAAGCGCGGATCGTTTTGACAATCTCTAATAAAAAGCGATTTTCCGGTTTCGGCGACGGTGCCTGCGATCCCTTCACCTCTTTTTAACCGAATGCCTTTAATTATCTCTTCATCCAAACCTTTGGCGTAAACAAAAAATAACTCATCATCCACTGAGTCGTAACGTAACAGGCTCCAATTGGTAGGGGTAAAAAAATTTTCTACCTCTTCCATGATTTTTTCAATAACGGTATCGACCTTGTAGGGAGAGATAATTAATTCGCTAATATGTGAAAATAGTAATTGTAATTTCTTTTGTTGAACGGAAACCATAAATAAAGACGCACAAAATCCCTATTTTAGTAACGGTAATGTTCCGATTTAAAAGGTCCTTCGGGGTCAACTCCGATATAGTCGGCTTGTTTTTCAGTGAGCGTTGTTAATTTTCCACCCACCCGCTCTAAGTGAAGTCGAGCGACTTCTTCGTCGAGATGTTTGGGTAAAACGTAAACCCCGATGGGGTATTTTTCAGGATACTGCCATAATTCTATTTGCGCGAGCACTTGGTTAGTAAAGGAGTTGGACATGACAAAACTGGGGTGTCCCGTTGCACAACCCAAGTTAACTAAACGACCTTGGGCTAGCACCGTAAGACGTTTTCCGTCGGGAAAAATAACTTGATCCACTTGGGGTTTGATATTCATCCATTGATAATCTTGTAAGGAAGCAATATCGATTTCGTTATCGAAATGACCAATATTACAAACGATAGCTTGATCTTTCATTTTCAGCATATGCTCATGAGTGATAATATCGGTATTCCCCGTTGCTGTTACAAAAATATCAGCGCTGTCGGCCATTTCATCCATGGTAACGACGCGATAACCTTCCATCGCTGCTTGTAAAGCGCAAATAGGATCGATTTCCGTAATATAAACGGTGGCCCCGTAAGCGCGTAATGATTGGGCGCAACCTTTTCCGACATCTCCGTAACCACAAACCACCACGCGCTTACCAGCGATCATAACGTCCGTAGCACGCTTGATAGAGTCGATCAATGATTCGCGGCAGCCGTAAAGATTATCAAATTTAGATTTGGTGACAGAATCGTTGACGTTAATGGCGGGGAATTTTAATGACCCTTCTTTTAACATTCTGTAAAGACGGTGTACCCCCGTGGTCGTTTCTTCAGAAACACCCCGAATGTTTTGACATAATTCAGGGTGTTTTTGGAGAGTGTGAGCGGTTAAGTCGCCGCCATCATCAAGGAGTAAATTGGGCGTCCAACCTTTGGGCCCTTCTAGCGTAGAGGCAATGCAGCGCCAATATTCTTCTTCGGTCTCTCCTTTCCAGGCGAAAATAGGAATGCCTTTTTGAGCGAGGGCAGCAGCAGCGTGATCCTGGGTGGAAAAGATATTGCAGGAAGACCAGCGCACCTCAGCGCCTAATAACATTAGAGTTTCAATTAAGACGGCTGTTTGAATGGTCATGTGAATACAGCCGGCAATGCGTGCGCCTTTTAAGGGCTTTGCATTTTTATATTTTTTGCGTAATGCCATTAACCCTGGCATTTCCGTTTCGGCAATTTCGATTTCTTTACGGCCCCAATCGGCCAGGTTGATATTGGCGATGTGGTAGTCTTGTGTCATTGTTGCTGTTTCCATGTCATTTTCCATTTTAATTGGTTACGTTTGCAGCGGCTAAACCCGCGGCTTCACGGAGTATTTCGGCTTTATCGGTTCGCTCCCACGTAAATTCGGGTTCTTCTCGACCGAAATGTCCGTAGGTGGCGGTGGCCTTATAAATGGATCTCAATAAGTTCAATTCTTCGATAATTTTGCCAGGACGAAGATCAAAATGTTCTTTAATTAATTGCTGAATGCGGACTTCGTCAATTTTCCCCGTGCCGAAAGTTTCGACACTTATTGAAGTGGGCTCGGCAACGCCAATTGCATAGGAAACTTGTATTTCACAGCGATCGGCGAGGCCGCCAGCCACGATATTTTTGGCTACATAACGGGCAGCATAAGCGCCTGAACGATCCACTTTGGAGGGATCTTTGCCGGAGAAACACCCGCCCCCGTGGCGCGCCATCCCGCCGTAGGTATCGACGATAATTTTTCGACCGGTTAACCCGCAATCCCCCACTGGGCCGCCGATAACGAAGCGCCCTGTCGGATTGACAAGGAAACGCGTGTGTTTATCGAGCCAATGGGGCGGCATGATAGGTTTGATAATTTCGTCGATGACGGCTTCTCGTAAGCTTTCTTGGCTAATTTCGGGGCTGTGTTGGGTGGAAAGGACGATACAGTCGGCGGCGACGGGTTTTCCGTTTTCGTAACGCAAGGTTACTTGGGATTTCGCATCGGGACGCAGCCAAGGAAGTCGACCATTTTTGCGCAACAGGGCTTGTTGGCGTACAAGTCGGTGGGCATACGTGATGGGAGCCGGCATAAAAACATTGGTTTCCCGAGAAGCGTACCCAAACATTAACCCTTGGTCGCCCGCCCCTAATTCTTGGTCTTCTCGGCCATCGACACCCATGACGATATCGGGCGATTGCTTTCCAATGGCAGTGACAACGGCACACGTTTCCCCGTCAAAGCCAAGGTGGGGGTCATTATACCCGATTTGTAAAACGGTGTTGCGGGTAATTTGTTCTACGTCCGCCCAGGCGTTGGTGGTGATTTCCCCGGCCACAAAAACCATTCCGGATTTTACGACGGCTTCGCAAGCCACTCGACAGTTGGGGTCTTGGCCAATCAGGGCGTCAAGAACGGCGTCCGAAATTTGGTCAGCCACCTTGTCCGGGTGACCTTCGGAAACGGATTCTGAGGTAAATAAGGTCGTGTGCGTCATTAAAGCATCCCTAAATTAATGTTTCAGAAACATAGAGTAAGTTGTGCCAACATGGTAATAAAAAATTACTTGAATTGCACCCGATTTTTTACAGTGATATGTTAGATCACGTTCACAAACGAAAATAGGAGGTAAAAATGCGACGTTTACTTGTTAGTTTCAGCATTTTTTTCTGCATCTTGAGCGGAAGCATCACTTACGCAACAACGCAGCAATCCCAACAGTCGAGTCCTCAAGTTAATCTTTACGAAAAACCGCAATCCAACGCGAAAATTTTACAAAAACTATCGCCGGCAGAACGCTTGATTCCCATATACCGTCAAAAGGGCTGGATCAAAGTGGGCGATCCGCGTAATGGCGAGGTAGGCTGGGTGAATCGAGATCAATACCACGAGGCACTTCAAAAGTACTATCAGCCGGATATTCAAACGGTATTTATTCGTGCCGAGCACAATGAAAAAGGAAAACGGACGATAGACGTTGTGGCTTATAAAAATGGCAAGAAATTAACTGATAAGGAAGCGCAGCAATTGTACGAACAGATTAAAAACCAACAGGCAAAAGAATCGCGTTATATGCGGCATGTCTTTTGGGATATGGATAAGCTAATGGCGCAGCAAATGCGAGCATTTTCACGCTGGATGGATAATCCTTGGAATGGTAACCTTTCCGATTTCGATCCGACTGTGGTACAACCGCTAATCATTCTCAGCCCAGCCCACAGCGTTTCACAGTCGGCGCCGGCAATATCGAAGTCAAAGAAAGATTAATACGACAGGGCGGCACAGCCGCCCCCTAAAGAGAACTGAATTCATGGATGATGATGAGAAAAAAAGCTTCTTGAAGCTTACCAAAATGCACCATTGATTGAGCCACCAAAAGAATTACCCCCCATTTTTGTAACGCCACAGACTTCTGATGAATCTCTTCAAAATCTTGCTATTACGTTATCAACTTTTCCAATTGAAAATAGAGAAGGAGTGCAAGTATTTGAAGTTCCAAAGATAGCAGACGATTGTCGAAGTTATGTGGGTAGAGGCTATGAGGCTTATCAAGATACCACCGCAAAAAACCCGCAAGGACCCGCATGGGAGCCAGATTCAACTTGGATTAAACTGGAAAGCAACAACGATTTTACTTGCCGTAAAGGATTTGAAAAGGTTTACGTTTATGAGGGGCATTATGCTCGTCAATGGGGAGACGGCACCATTTTGGAAAAGCTAGGTTCAACACATTGGGGCGCGACGCCTGTTGTACGACTGATAGATCCTCACGCGCCTATCGTAAAAAAATACTATGGTGAAGTTAAAGAAATATGGATTCGCCCCTATCAGCAAGGATTGGTTCCCATTCCCTATCTTCGCGCTCAGAGCTCTTACCGACGAGGTCCCTTTGGAAAACATCATTTGTTCAAGAGTGTATATGATAAAAAAGAAATCGTAATTCAGAGGCTGGCAAAGGATGATTGGAAAGCCCATTATCAATGGGCTAAAAAACAACAACAACTAAGGACTCGATTTTTTAAGCCAGAAGAAGAAAAGCACCAAGAATCAAACGCTACTTTTAATCCGCAGGCCTCAATCGCCATTTCGTTGAAGGCATCTACCTAACTGGCGCAATTTAAGAAGCTGCGCCATAATAATGGCACCAGGGCAGAGAGGCCAACTCAGGAAACCTCGGCGACGATAATATAATCGTCCAACAAAAACGATGGTTTTTCTTCTCTCATCAATAGGCTCCTCTTGTAAAAGAGCGAAACTTGCAAAGACCTATAAAAATTTGCTAATGTGCGAAATAAGTTATCGATTCTGAAGTTATATGCGATCTTTTAAATTTATCCGTTATCTGACTATCATTATCCTTATTTTTACAATGACGTGGGGATCATCGTCCATCCTCGCTGATGAACTCCGTACTCAAAGAGGAATTTCTTTTAATGCTTTCCCTTCCATGAGTCCTTTATCTAAAAAATATGAATTAGAGGCTTATCGCGATAAAAAAGCGATCATCAAAGCAGGGGCGAGTGATCAAGATTTAAAAGAAATATATTCAGCTATGAAAAATAAAGACCAATTTTTTACAGCCATTCGCTCAGAGGTTGAATGATTTTAAAAAAATTTGTTTTAAACTAGCTGTACGGATAAGGGAGATGAAATGAGGAGTGCCTTCAATAGTCTAATTATTGTGCTCTTTTTAATAACTGGTTTATCGGCCTGTGTGCCTCTGGAACCACGGTTTCGAGGGTTAGAACAGCCCCCTGCTAACCGAGCCGTTATTTACGTATATCGCACCCATCATCTCATCGAAGGCGCAGGTGTTAAAGACGATATTTATGTCGACGGCATATTAAAAGGATCGATTGGTAACGGGGGGGTGGTGGTCATTAAAGTGCGCCCGGCAAGCACGTTATTACACGGAAATTACATGACGGGCTCTACCCGCTTCCCACTAACCGTGTAGTCCATGCAAAAGCAGGACACAGTTATTTCTTTCGAATTGATTGGGTATCGACAGGGGGTGGCAAAGAACTTGTCCCCGCTGGAACGCACCTAATGTTAACAGATGTGGGCCGAAATTTTATAACCCCTGGTGCGCGTGCGACAGCTGTTCGAGAGCTATCCACGCTGAAGTAGATCACATAACCCGCTTATGGGGGATTAGGTGCGAACCCTATCAAAAACTTAAGCCCAACTCCCTACTCTTTCGTCGTTTCGCGCAGGCGGGAATGACGATTAACAATAAAACCTTGTTATAAATCTTCCCATTCTATAATTATTTTTTCCTAGTCTTAATTTCAAAAAAAACCCCTCGTCCCCGCCTGCGGAGATGAGGGCTTTAAGTTTTTTAAAGCGCTGCTTCTAGATCGTGGCGCAAATCAGTTATCGCTTCGATGCCAACGGAGAGGCGGATAAAACCATCCGTTATGCCCAGTTTTTGGCGTTCTGCTTGTGGAATGGAGGCGTGGGTCATTATGGCGGGGTGTTCGATGAGGCTTTCAACACCGCCGAGGCTTTCCGCTAAGGTGAACAGTTGGCAGCGTTCGAGTACTTTTTTAGTCTCATTTAAATCGCATTTTAGTTCGACAGAAATCATGCCGCCAAAATAACGCATTTGTTTTTTAGCAATCGAGTGCTGGGGGTGGCTTGGTAAGCCAGGGTAATAAACGCGTTTTACTTTGGGGTGTTTTTCTAGCCATTGGGCTAACTGCATCGCATTTTCACAATGGCGTTCCATTCGAATGGCTAACGTTTTTAATCCGCGTAAAACCATAAAACTATCGAAAGGCGCGGCGATAGCGCCTATGGCGTTTTGTAAATATTTTAATTGTTCGGCTAAAGTTTTATTGTCGCCCACCACGGCTACGCCGCCGATGATATCAGAATGGCCATTTAAATATTTTGTTGCCGAATGTGTAACGATATCGAAGCCTAATTCTAATGGGCGTTGAATAATCGGTGTGGCGAAGGTGTTGTCGGCAACCGCGATGATATTTTTTTCTTTTGCGATTTCCGCAATTTTTGCAAGATCAACGATTTTAAGCCGAGGATTGCTTGGTGATTCTACCCACAACATTTTAGTTTTTGCGGTGACGGCTTCTCGCACTTTATTTTCGTCCGTGAAATCGACGAACGAAAAAGAAAGGCCGGCTGATCGCTTTCGTACATTTTCAAATAAACGATAGGAGCCCCCATAAACGTCGTCCATCACCACTACATGATCGCCCGGTTGCAAGAGTTCTAAAATAGTGGCGGTGGCGGCCATTCCTGACGCAAAAGCAAAACCGTGTTGTCCAGACTCTAAATCCGCAACACAACGTTCATAAGCAAAGCGCGTCGGATTTTGGCTGCGAGAATATTCGTACCCTTGATGAACGCCTGGACTTTTTTGCGCATAAGTGGAAGCGGTATAGATGGGCGTCATGACGGCGCCGGTTAAGGGGTCCGGTTTTTGTCCGGCGTGAATGACACGTGTATCGATGTGTGATTTTTTATTGTTGTTAGCTGTCACCTTTTTTATCCCGTCAAAAGAAGAGTAGCCCGTATGCAGCGAAGCGAAATACGGGAAATTGTTAAGATCGAAAATACGTTACAAAAACCCTTGCGCCTTCATCCAGGCGTCGTCTACAAATTTAGTCAAATAATTTCGAATAGCATCCGGCAAAATAACCAGACATCGTTCGCCTTCTTTCAATCGTTGAGCCGCTTGGCAAGCCGCCCAAACAGCTGATCCGGAAGAGCCGCCCACTAAGAGCCCCTCTTCACGAATTAAACGACGCGCCATTAAAAAAGAATCTTTGTCGTTAATTTTGATGTACTCATCGATGAGGTTGTTATCGAGCACTTCGGGAATAAAATCATAACCGATGCCTTCTACAAGGTAAGGTTTAATTTCATCCCCGCCCCCGAGAATAGATCCAATAGGATCGACGCCGATAATCTGAATCGAAGGATTCACTTCTTTTAGTTTTTTTGCAACACCGATGATGGTCCCGCCTGTACCAACGCCCATTACAACCATGGAAAGGTTTTCCCCCATGTCGTCCAAAATCTCTTGGCCTGTGGTTTGGTAATGGATATCGGGATTTTCCGCATTGCTGTATTGATCGAGAATGTAAGAATTAGGAATTTCCTGGTTTAGACGTTTAGCGAGTGAAATATGGCTTTCGGGATCATCATAGGCTGCTTCTGTAGGGGTTCGATAAATGGTTGCGCCCAGCGCTTCCAAAACCACTTGTTTTTCGTGGCTCATTTTTTCTGGCATCGTGATAATAACTCGATAGCCTTTGACGGCTCCGGCTAAAGCAATACCGATCCCCGTATTGCCAGAGGTTGGTTCGATGAGCGTATCGCCCGGTTTAATTTTTCCCTGTTTTTCCGCCGATTCAATCATGGCAGCGCCAATTCGGTCTTTAACGGAACCGCCTGGATTGAGAAATTCGCATTTGCCATAGAGTTCGCAAGGAAGGGATTGGCCAATTCGATGCAAGCGCACAACCGGCGTTTTGCCGATAACTTGAAGTATATTGTCGAGAACCATGAATGACCTAAACTACGGTATTGTGTTTAATATAAGTAGCGTATGATAGTTTATAATAAAAACAAAAGGGAAGCGTTATGTTTGATCCAAGACACATTAATGACATTGTCAACCGATTATTGGGTTCGATACCGCCCGGGGTTAAAAACTTGCCAAAAGATCTCGAAAAAAACTTCAAAAGCGTATTGCAGCAATCGTTTAGCAAAATGGACTTAGTGACGCGCGAAGAATTTGATGCCCAAGTTAAGGTGTTGGAGCGCACGCGAGCAAAACTGGAAGCGCTGGAAAAAAAGTTAAGTGAACTAGAAAATCTTCAATCGTAGTCTTCAATGTCGCTTGCTATTGTGCATAGTCGCGGCAGCGCGGCTGTTAAGGAAAGCCGTCATCGCGTTCGTAGTGCCATTATCAACAGTCAATTGGAATTTCCTGTTCGCCGTATTACTGTCAACTTAGCGCCGACTGATTTGCCCAAGGAAGGGGGGGCGGTTTGATTTGGCCATTGCTTTAGGAATTTTGGCCGCTTCACAGCAAATTCCGAGCGATCCTTTAAATGATTATGAGTTTGCTGGCGAATTAGCATTATCTGGCGATCTTCGTCCTATTTGTGGAGCGCTCCCTTTTGCAATCGCTACTGCAAAAGCAGGACGGAAATTAATTATTGCCTCCGCAAATGCGCAAGAGGCAGCGTTAAGTGTGCGGGGGGAAATTTCAACGGCTCAGCATTTAGTCGGCGTTTGCGCTCATTTACGAGGTGAACAGGTGTTGCCTGCGGCAATATCAACAGACGCTCGTTTGTCGAGGAATTTTCACGATCTCAAAGAAGTTAAAGGTCAAACTCGAGGGAAACGGGCGTTAGAAATTGCAGCGGCTGGCGGCCATAATCTTTTGTTTATTGGACCGCCGGGAACAGGCAAAACTATGCTAGCCATGCGCTTGCCGGGCATTTTACCCGAGATGACAGTGGATGAAGCGCTAGAGGTGGCTACCGTTTATTCTCTTCGTCGCAAAGGGGTTGATCGTCGGCAATGGCGTCAGCGGCCTTTTCGTGCGCCGCATCATTCTACTTCTGCGGTGGCCATGGTTGGCGGCAGCACTCCGCCGCAACCAGGAGAAATCACGCTGGCTCACCATGGCATTTTATTTTTGGACGAATTGCCGGAATTTTCACGCGCGGTACTAGAATCCTTACGCGAACCGTTAGAGGAAAAAGCGATTACCATTTCCCGCGCCAGTTATCAGGTGCAGTTCCCGGCCAATTTTCAACTGGTGACAGCGATGAATCCCTGCCCTTGTGGTTATTTAGGTGATCCTAAAGGGCGTTGTCGATGTACGAGCGAACAAGTAGAACGTTACCGATCTCGAATTTCCGGCCCCTTGTTGGATCGCATTGATATGCACGTAGAAATTCCGCCGCTGTCCCCGGATTTATTGTTCAACCGCGCCGAGGACGCGGAATCCAGCAAAACGGTAAACCAGCGTGTTTGTGAGACTCGGGCGCGGCAAGTGGAACGCCAGCAAAAACCCAATGCTTGGATGAGCACAGACGACCTCTGCACACATTGCCGTTTAGACTCAAACGATGAAAGGTTTATTCAAAGCGCTATCAGCCGACTGGCCCTATCGGCTCGAGGCTACCACCGTTTTCTCAAGGTCGCTCGCACCATCGCCGATTTGGCGCAAAGTCCTAACATTGAGCGCCCCCATCTAGCTGAGGCGCTGGGTTATCGAATGCTGGATCGGAAGAGATGAGTTATAGTTATAAGAGCTTCATCATGTCCTCTTGTATAAGGCTATATTTTGCTTATAATAACCCTATATAAGAGGATACAAATGCGCGATTTGCTTGAAACTTTATTAGAAGAAGCCTTTATTGTCATCTCGGAAGCCCGCAAGGGGACGCCGCGGCAATATCAATTTCCACAAGCGCCTAATATGATTAAAGTTGCCATTGGGATGCGACGATCCGGTAAATCCTATTTTCTTTACCAAACCATCAATGGGTTTTTGGATCAAGGCGTTGCTAAAGAACAAATTCTGCTAGTTAATTTCGAAGACCATCGGCTGCTGCCCATGGATGTCAAAGCAATGGGAAGATTGTTAGACGCTTTTTATAGTTTATATCCCGAAAATCACAATCGCTTGTGTTATCTGTTTTTAGACGAAGTTCAAAATGTGAAAGATTGGCATTTGGCGGTGCGTCGCTATTTTGAACGTAAAAAAGCGCAACTTTATTTGACAGGCTCGTCAGCGAAATTGCTCAGTAAAGAAATTAATACCGCGCTGCGAGGCCGTTCATTATCGCTCGAAATTTGGCCGTATTCTTTTCGAGAATATTTGGGGGCGCATCAGATAAAAATAGATAGCGGTAGACCCTTTGGACAACAAACCTTCGATATCCTGTATCAACACTTACTCAATTATTTTTCGCGTGGTGGATTTCCGGCTGTGCAGCACATGCCCATCAATGCATGGCGGGAAACGCTGCAGGGATACATAGATACGGTGATTTTAAGAGATATTATCGAGCGTTATCATGTGACGAATGTTGCGTTATTAAAATACCTCACAACGACTTTATTGAAAAATGCGGCCACTGTTTTTTCAGTGAATAAATTTTATAACGATATAAAAAGCCAAGGTTATAAAGTGAGTAAAGATACGATTCATACTTATTTGGATTACCTTGAAGACGCTTTTTTAATTTTTACTGTGCCTATTTATTCCGAATCGGAACGGATAAAGCAGAACAAACCCAAAAAGATTTATGCAATTGACAACGGTCTGATTAATGCCGTTTCAATCAGCTTGAATAATAATCATGGAAGATTGTTGGAAAATTTAATTTATTTGGATTTCAGGCGACAAAACAAAAGTATTTATTTCTACCACACCCAAGACGGGTACGAAATTGACTTTGTGACCGTGGATAAGACGGGTTATCGTGAGTTAATCCAAGTGACGTGGGATACATTAGAGGCGAAAACCTTAGAAAGAGAAAAACGCGCCCTTCGGGAAGCCCAAAACGAATTGGGCATTAAAGGCAGGATAATCACGGCAAGGGAATATTTAAGAGAGATTTGTACCTCTTATTAATGCTGCTGGTAGTTTTAAACACCCTCCTTATTGAAATCCTGCTAGAAATCATCAGCATATTGTGATTAACTGTGTTTCAATGTTGAACAATTCAAAAAAGCGGGTTTTGAGCGTTTTCAGTCTGGTGATGATCAATGTCATTGCTATCGACAGTTTGCGCAATTTGCCGACGAATGCAGACAATGGGCTGACTATACTTTTATTTTATCTCATTGCGGCTGCCATTTTTTTGGTTCCCAGTGTCTTGGTCACGGCTGAATTGGCGACGCATCGGCCTAAAACCGGGGGAGTTTATGTTTGGGTACGAGAGGCATTTGGGCCTCAATGGGGGTTTTTCACGATTTGGTTGCAGTGGATTTATAACGTTTTTTGGTACCCCACGATTTTGTCCTTTATCGCTGTCAATATTGCTTATTTTTTTAATCCAGCGCTAGCCGCCGATAAAGCATTTATGTTGCCGATGATTCTCGGTATGTTTGTGTTGGCGACGATAGCGAACAGTTATGGAATGACAATTTCCAGTGTAGTAAGTTCGATCAGCGCCATCGTAGGCACCATCATTCCAATGGCCTTGATTATTCTATTAGGTGCTGTTTGGCTGTGGATGAAAAAACCGTTAGCCATCAGTTTGAACTGGCATAATTTTATTCCTCATTTTAGTCATATTCCTAATTTGGCTTTTTTAGTAGTGGTGTTTTTTAGTCTGATGGGAATTGAAATGTCAGCGGTTCATGCCGAAGAAGTGAAAAACCCTGAACGAGATTATCCGCGCGCCCTGTATTATTCGGCGTTAATTATTGTCATTAGTGCGGCTTTATCGTCGACCGCGATTGCATTGATCGTGCCGCAACAGGCATTAAATATTGTCAGTGGCTTGGATCAAGCGTTTGCGTTATTTTTAAATGCGTTTCATTTAAAATGGTTATTGCCTGTTACGATATTCATTATTATTTTAGGGGGTTTTGGTAGCATGGCAGCGTGGGTTATTGGGCCTACGAAAGGATTGATGGTGGCAGCGGAAGACGGATCGTTACCGGCCTGGATGTCTTATCGAAATAAACGAGGCGCCCCTCTGGGTGTTTTGTTGATGCAAGTTATTTTAGTTGTTTTTCTATGTTTGTTGTTTTTATTAATTCCTTCTTTTAATACTTCTTATTGGATTTTAAGCGATTTAACAGCGCAGTTGGCCTTAATTTTTTATATTCCCTTTTTTGCTGCAGCGATTCGATTGCGCTTTAAAACTGAAAGAAAAGAAAAATGTTTTCGAATTCCGGGAGGAAATTTTGGTATTTGGTTGGTGGGGTGCGTAGGAATAATCGCTTGTATCACCGCTATTTTGGTTGGATTTATTCCGCCGGCGGGCGTGAAAATCTATAGTGTAAAAATTTATGAAATGATTCTAGTGGGTGGCCTCATTCTTTTTTCACTACCCCCTTTTGTTATTTATGCGATTCAAAAACGAAAATCAAGCGCCACCACTATCTCTCAGTAAAGCCCGTCATCCCCGCGTAGGCGCATAGGCGTCAACTTAAGCATAAAACCCCTAATGACTGTAAAGTTGATGGTCTCTTTCGCCTTGTTTTTTTCAAGCTACTTGATACAACAGTCCCTATCATTACCCACCGTGGTGAAGCGTGAAAAACTTAAACCCGTCGTCCTCCCGCGAGACCGTCTGCTGTAGCATTGAAGCATACAAAACCTTCACGGTCGAGTCGGGAGGACCCAGATTAGGGGGCTAAGAAAAACACCGATGGCGCTTTTCTTAGACTTTTAGCCTGGATTCCCGTGACTTCGGCCGTGAAAGCCCTCGATTCTTTGTCTGTCGGTAGACGGCCTACGCACGGGAACGACGGACATTTTTTTCAACTACTTGATAATCCCTCTTTACCTCGCTCCCTAATCTTTGGGTGTCAACCACCCAATAATTATTAATAAAATGCCGCCCCCTAAAGCAGTCCACTGCCAAGGAGAGGGGGACGTGGGAGCGATGAGAAAGCTGACAAGGGCGCTTATTAGAAAAGCAAGGCCAGCTCCTAAAATAAACCCGCGTTTTTGTTTTTTGCGAGGGGG
Organism: Coxiella burnetii; assembly: GCF_005280755.1. Classification (NCBI taxonomy): domain Bacteria; kingdom Pseudomonadati; phylum Pseudomonadota; class Gammaproteobacteria; order Legionellales; family Coxiellaceae; genus Coxiella; species Coxiella burnetii. The sequence continues at coordinate 1,900,466 of NZ_CP040059.1, read as the reverse complement.
GCGAGGTTCGTTTCGTTCTAAGTTTTGGCGGAAATGAATTTCATGTAAAACGTCGTGCAATAATCGCGGCAATTTTAAAGTTGTCTTAACGGCCAGCGGAAATTCTTTAATAGCTGTATTGAGCAGGTAGCGTGGTCCGTGTTGTTTTCGCATCCAGTCTTCAATGAAAGGTTTGGCGGTTCGCCACAGATCTAAATCGGGATACAATTGGCGACCAAGGCCTTCTATATTAAGCAAGGTTTTTTGCAGCAGAAGCAATTGCGGTTGAATTTCCATATTAAATTGATCAGCCGTCTGAAATAAACGCAATAATAATTTCCCGAAGGAAATATCTTTTAACGGTCTTTCAAAGATAGGTTCGCAAACCGTGCGGATGGCCGCCTCAAATTGATCGATTCGGGAATCCGCTGAAATCCAACCGGATTCGATATGTAAAATAGCCACTTGCCGATAATCGCGCTTGAAAAACGCTAATAAATTTTCAGCAATGTAACGTTGATCTTGAGGGCTCAGCGCTCCCATAATGCCGAAATCAACGCCGAGGTATTTCGGATTTTCCGGGTCAGTCACATCAACGAATAAATTACCAGGGTGCATATCCGCGTGAAAGAAACTATCGCGCAATACTTGCGTAAAGAATATTTCGACACCATATTCCGCTAACTTTTTAAGGTTGGTATTAGCCGCTTTTAATTCTGCTATATTCGAAATACGAATGCCGTAGATTCGCTCCATGACCATCACGTCGCGGTGGACGTAGTCCCAATAAATTTTAGGCACATACATTTTTTCAGAATCCGCGAAATTACGTCGTAATTGAGAGGCGTTGGCGGCTTCGCGCATTAAATCCAATTCGTGATAAATGGTGTGTTCAAATTCCGCGACGACTTCCACGGGTTTTAGTCGTTTGCCATGTCGCCAAAATCGCCGAGCTAATTTTGCACCGAGATACATGAGGGCAATATCCCGCTGGATTGTTTTAGCGATGTTCGGACGTAAAACTTTGATAATGACCTCGCTGCTATCGTGGAGTGTAGCCGCGTGAACTTGAGCGATAGAAGCAGAAGCCAGCGGTGTTTCATCAAAAGTGGCAAAGCAGTCTTCAATGGTTTTTCCGCAGGATTTTTCGATCATGGCTTTGGCGATTTTGCCTGGGAACGGAGGAACGCGGTCTTGCAATTTCTCTAATTCTTCAGCAATATCATCCGGCAATAAATCACGGCGGGTTGATAATAGCTGACCAAATTTTACAAAAATAGGGCCCAATTCTTCGAGCACGATGCGAAAAGATTCACCGCGCGATTTGTCTTTTTGAATAAAACTCCATGGGTTTAGATAGCTTAAAAGCCGCAACGAAGGGGATAGCTCGCCAATGACGGGGCGATTAAAACCGTGCCGAAGTAGAATGAAATTAATTTGAATTAAACGGATTAATTGGAAAAGACGTCTCATGCCGACGATTTCCTTTTACTCAATAATCGTTGAATTCGTATTTCAGCGCGTTCAACGGCGTGGTGTAAATGGGTGACAGACTTAATAAAGGAATTGACTTCATCCATTGTTGGTACCAATTGTGATTCCGCTTGTAAATAATCTTTTAAATTTTCACGAATCAATGTCGCAGCCGATTTACCAAAATTAATCGTGCGGCGTACGCCGGCACCGATTTGATGAGCGATAATATCACCGGTCATTTTTGACAAGTGTTCCTCCCAGTCAATATCCATATTCGCCATTATGCTTCGTACTTTTTCGCCGACTTCCGTGTCGCCACTAATTTCAATTGAGTTTTTGAATAAAGCAGAACTTTCGCCTTTGGCGCAGCCCGCTCTGCATAAGCCAAATAAAGATCCGGAAATAATCGTGTCGGCTTCGGCGTTGGTGCTAGTTGATAGCTGTACACCGTTCTTATGAGGGATAATAAAAAATTCAATATTCCAATCGGAAATTTGGATTTTAATCCGTTTATTTTCAAGGTTAGAGAGTTGCTGAACGGTATCCAGGTCTAATCGAATATAACCATTGAGCGCTTTTTCCAAGCCAGATAAAGCCAACGTCATCATTAGAATTTATAACCTCGGTGAACGGCTACAATTCCGCCGCTTAAGTTATGGTAATCGCAATCTTCAAAACCCGCATCGGTCATTTTACTCAAGAGGGCTTCTTGATCGGGATGCATACGAATCGATTCGACTAAATACCGGTAGCTCTCTTCATCCTTGGCCACGAGTTTGCCGAGTCGAGGCAGCAACTGAAAAGAATAGGCATCGTAAACGGCTTTCAACGGCGCTAGTGTGGGTTTGGAAAACTCCAAAATAACGACAAAACCACCCGGTTTGATAACACGGTGCATTGATTGCAATGCGGCCAACTGATTGGTGACGTTACGCAGCCCAAACCCGATGACGATACGATCGAAAAAATTATTGGGAAACGGCAGTTTTTCAGCATCAGCTTGAATAAATTGAATATTTCGAAAGATGCCTTGATCCAAAAGGCGACGACGCCCCACGTTCAGCATGGCGGCATTAATATCGGCAATCACAACCTCGCCTTCATCGCCCACTAACGGACTGATTCGTTTAGCAAGGTCGCCCGTGCCGCCGGCCAAATCCAAAATGCGTTGACCGGTTCGCAACCGGCACTGAGTGATTGCAAAATCTTTCCACCACCGATGAATCCCCAAGGACATGAGATCATTCATTAAATCGTATTTCGCCGCCACCGATTCGAAAACGTGCTTTACTTTGTCAGTTTTTTGGTCAGTAGGGACGGTTTGGTAGCCAAAATGCGTTGATTTTTCTGTTTCATTCATGGGCTTATCATAGCCTGCTGAGAATGAGGGAACAACTGTCGATGAGAAAAATCGAGCTACTTAGAACAGCCGATTTTGTTTAGGGATCGAAGCCGGAGGATTGAGGTTCGTCTTCAAATTTCTCGTCACAATAAAATGGTTCTGCTCTTTCCCGAATTAATTGTTCTCTGTCAAGGAGCTGCGTTTCATAAGCTTCATCAATTTGGGCTTTGAATGAAGCAGCCTCTTGAAAAATGGTTCGCCCTGACCTAGTTTTAACGACGGAGGGAATACTTACAAATTCACACCAACAAGCGTCAGCTCTCCTTTTAAAATCTTCTAACGCTCTCTCATCTTCGATAAACTCTTCAAGAGAGATTTCTATTAATTCTAATTCCGTATGAAATTTTAAAATCCTTTCAAGAACCTCCTCATCTTTCTCTTCATCAGTGAAGAAATGGACTGAATCATATATTCTTACAATCAGGTTAAAACAATCGCTAAATGCTTCCGTAAGCTTGACCTCATCAGGCATGCTTAACAATTCAGTGCGTAGCCTTTGCATTTCTGCCGAGGAAAGAAAAGTTCCATAATTGTCATAATCGGAAAGCCCATGCAATAAACAATCTTGAATTTCTTCAATTTTTTGAATAGCTAAAATGACTTCTTTTTTTTCGTCTTCTAGCATAACCACCATCCCTCGGCCTAACGTTATTCAACTTTTCAAATTGATTGTCGCTTATTAATTGAAAGTGGATCCCTTTAATTAGCCGCTTGTTGCTAGTGATGAACAAAGAAAATATTTTATAAAAAAGTTTTGCATTAACGAAAAGGGGCTTATAACTATGCTTTAGTTTAGAAAACAGTATAATAACATAATGATGCGCTCATCTCCAACTAAAGGTCGTTTTCTTGGCATGCCACAAGGCTTTGGCGCTATTTATTTTACTCAGCTTTTTAGCACCATTAGTTTCGCGGTTATTTTTTCAAGTCTCGTACTTTATATGCAAGAACAAGTGCGCTTGAGCGCCACGCAAGCAGATCTCATCACAGGCGTTTACTTTGCTTATAATTTTGCATTACATATGCTGGCCGGTTACCTGGGTGGGCGGTTTTTGAGTTATCGGGGACTTGTTATTATCGGCCTTGTTTTTCAGCTCATTGCTTGTCTTCTTCTTGCTCATGGCGCTCTAGCGAGTTTGTACTGGGGCTTGGCTTGCATGTTAATTGGAACAGGAACGATGGTGACTTGCCTCAATATGCTATTGTCGCAATTGTTTCAAGCGGATGAAGTCGGTAAGCGTCAGAGCGGGTTTTTATGGAATTACAGTGGGATGAATATTGGGTTTATATTGGGATTTACCCTCGCGGGATATTTTCAATTAAAAACGAATTATACGATGTTATTTCTCCTCACAGCCGTAAATAACATTATTGCTATGGTTATTTTATTTTCGCAATGGAAACGCATGCGGGATAAAGACACCATCTTCAGCCGAGCAACGGCTAAAGCGCGCCTTAAACGGATAGGAATAGGCACGCTAATTATTTTAGCGTTAGTGCCTTTGCTGCAAGTATTACTTCATCATACTCAATTTAGCGATGATTTGGTATTAAGCGTTGGGTTTTTAATGTTGGTTGTGTTATTTCTTATTGCTTTTAAACATCACGACGCTGCGCGTAAAAAGTTATTTGCTTTTATTATCTTAATTGTCAGTGCCCAATTTTTTTGGATTATTTATCAATTAGCGCCGATGAGCTTAACAATATTTGCGAAGAACAATGTTAATTTGCATCTCTTTGGGTTTCGCATTGCGCCCGGATGGATACAGAATGTTAACAGTATCACGATTGTGATCGGCGGTCCTTTACTGGCTTTGTTTTTCACTTGGATACGTCGAAAAACGAAAACGACCGCTTTGCTGCCTTTACAATACAGTACGGGCCTGTTTCTCAGTTCCCTGAGCTTACTGATTCTCCCCCTCGGAATTGCGTTAGGAGATCCACGGGGATTCATGGCCTTTGGCTGGTTGTTTGTAACCTATGTATTACAAGGAACGGCCGAGCTTTTAATTAGTCCGATCGGTTATTCGATGGTGGGACAATTGATTCCGACTCGTTGGCAAGGATTGGGAATGGGAACGACGTTATTAAACTTAGGTGTGGCTGCCGTATTTGCGAGTTTTTTTTAGTTTACGCTATGGGGCCACGCGAAACACTTGACCCTTTAATCACGAATCCTTTTTACAGCCGTGCTTTCATGCAATTAGGTTTTCTAGCATTAGCGGTGGCGGTTATTTTGGTTATTGCAACCCCATTTATTAAACGATTAATTAGTGGCAATGAAACGCTATAAATAACCATAAACAGGCTCTATTATTTTTTAACGAAGCTGATTTTTCCCGATCGCTCTAAACGAGCTTCTCTTACATCTTCCAATTTATCATGATTTAATTTTTCTCGAATCATTTCGTTTAAGTCTGCTTCTGTCACTTGATTTTTTTGCAAAACTTTCCAATTTAATTTGCCATCTCTAATTATAATTTCTGGTTCGCCCTTTACTAATTTCCCAAAGTTGTGAGAATGGTAGGCCGCTTTCGCGAGTAACCAATGTAAGAAGATTAGCATGGCGCTTCCAGCTATTGCTCCTAGTAAAGTAGAAGGGCCGTTAATGGCGCGGCTTAACACAGCGCCGATGATGATCGTTAAGATAAGATCAAAGGCAGTTTCAAAATTGAAGCGCTTATTGCCAAGTCGCAATAAAAAAATCGCGTAAACATAAATAAGACTGTTCTTATGAGGAGATAAACAATGTCTTTATCTGCATTAACTTTATAGAGAAAATTTAACCACATGCTTATGTCCTTATTCAGCATGATAAATGAGAAAAATCTTTTTAAGAGAATAACATACGAGAATTTCAACTTCCAATGGGTTCCTGACCACCCTCTTCTTTCTCTTGTTGGGCTTCGCAAGCTCAGCCCAACCTACGGCTTGGTGTGCGAAGTGTGCGAAAGAGGGGGTTTTCAAATTAATAATTTGTTAATATCGGTTTGGTAATATCTCGGTAGAGAGGTCAATCATGCCATCGATAAATTTGACGACGCAGCAGCAACGAGCTTGGCAGGAATTGATGCGCTTGGAGGCAGATTACGGTTTGTCTTTAGCATTGCGTCACTTCGCCGCTAATATAATAGAGCAGAAGTTTGGACTGAAAATCAGCGTGGGTGGGAGTTTATACCAACAATTTGATAGTGAAAGAGAAAAAGCGGCTTTCGTCAAAAAAATTCGCACCTCTGGGAAATGGGGTAATGACACAGTTTTGGCGTGTGTTTTAGACAATTTGGGTTATCAGGCGGCTATTTATTTAAAGGGGCAGCCTCCTTATTTAACGCTTACTCACAACGAATCCACCCAATTACGAATGGATATAGCTAATGATGCGGTCGTTGATCAAAAAGCGCAGGAAGCGGGTAGCCATTGGTTGAATGTGAATGCCTCAAATCTGAGTCGCTCCTCGGTGGCTAATAAAAGCATCCCTGGAGATTGCCTTTACGAGGCGTTAGCGCTCCAAATTAGTTACGATCGTTTTACGGTTGGAAAGGAATACCCTGATACACTGCCAAATGGCGCTTCAAATGAAGAAAAACCGGTTGAGTCCGTTAATCCGTCACCTGAAGCCTATTTAACCATTGAAAAAGCCGCTCAATTGTTTGAAGCGGAAATGAAAAAGGCCGATGCGTTTTATGCGAAGGCTGTTGAGACCTTACAGGCGGCAACGCCCTCTCAATTACGAGCGCTTTATGATCAGGCCAGGATAATTGTGGGAGATACGGATTCTTACCTTAAATACGCGCCCATTCATGCAGTAGGAGCGCCTGATAAAGCCACGCGTCAAAAATTCCAAAAGGGAATAGAAGATGAGCACATTCGTCAACTTCGTGAAGACTGTTTAAAAGCACTATCACGAAAGCAGCTCATTCATATCTTAGCCCGAGAAGTTTGGCGTAATCCGGCGATTTTGCAGGCGCCTGAAATCAAGCCGTTTTATTCTCAAATAAACAAAGAGCAAAAGCAACCTGCTTTAAGCGAGGTAGGACTGTTTGCTCCATCCGCTTGCGGCAAAGAGGTCACTAAAGAATATAACGACTCAAATCCTCATCTTCAGCTAGTTTCTTAAGTTGCTTGTTAACATAATCAGCATCAATCGTAATAGATTCGCCTTGTTTGTCGGTGGCTTCGAAGGAAACTTCTTCTAACAACCGTTCCATAATGGTATGCAAACGGCGTGCGCCGATGTTTTCGGAGCGGTCGTTAACTTGATAAGCAATTTCAGCCAGACGTTTGATACCGTCTTTGGTAAACGACAATCCAAAGTTTTCGGTTTTCAATAATTCGGTGTATTGTTCGGTCAGGGACGCTTTGGGTTCTGTTAATATTCGAACAAAGTCATCCGCCGTGAGCGCTTTCAGTTCAACACGGATGGGGAAGCGGCCTTGCAATTCAGGCACTAAGTCTGATGGTTTGGCGATATGGAAAGCGCCGGAGGCAATAAACAAAATATGATCGGTTTTAACCATCCCATATTTAGTAAACACCGTGCTGCCTTCAACGAGCGGTAATAAATCACGCTGCACCCCTTCGCGGGAAACATCGGCACCGACAGCGCCCTCGCGTTTAACGATTTTATCGATTTCGTCAATGAATACGATCCCATTTTGCTCAACGCTGGCCAGAGCCGTGGATTTAATTTGATCTTCGTCGACTAATTTCGCTGCCTCTTCTTCTCCCAATATGCGCAAGGCATCCTTAACTTTTAAGCGGCGAGATTTGCTGCGACGGCTCGACATACTGGACATAATACCTTGCAATTGACTAACCATTTCTTCCATGCCCGGAGGACCCATAATTTCAAACGATGGGTGCGCGCTAACTTCGACTTCGATTTCTTTATCGTCCAGCTCACCATTGCGCAGTTTTTTACGAAAGAGTTGTCGAGTGGCTGATTCTTTTTTCTCAGTGGGTTTTTCCTCGGCTGTCGGTTCACCTTGGAAGCCTCCACGGGCCGGTGGGATGAGAGCGTCGAGAACGCGCTCTTCAGCCGCTTCTTCCGCCAAACTTTTTACCTGACGGATGGCCTTTTCACGAGTCATTTTGACGGCGACATCGACAAGATCGCGAATAATGGATTCTACATCGCGCCCGACATAGCCCACTTCCGTAAATTTGGTTGCTTCAATTTTAAGGAAGGGGGCACCCGCGAGATCGGATAAGCGTCGGGCGATCTCGGTTTTGCCGACGCCGGTTGGGCCGATCATTAAAATATTTTTGGGGAAAATTTCGCGGCGTAATTCTTCTCCCAGTTGCATACGCCGCCAGCGATTACGAAGCGCGATGGCTACCGCGCGTTTGGCATCATTTTGACCGATGATGAATTTATCAAGTTCTGCCACGATTTCTCGCGGAGTCATTGTCATTTGAGCTGCTAGAGGGGCGTTTTCGGTTAAATAAGAATGATTGAGATCTGCCATAGTTTTACCCGCTGTTATTAGTAGTTAGCTTTCGCTATCCAGTTCTTCGATCGTAAAATTTAGGTTTGTATAAATACAAATGTCAGCGGCAATGGTTAAGGCTTTTTCCACGATTTTGCGTGCGCTAAGCTTTGTATTTTCTAATAAGGCTTTTGCCGCGGCTTGGGCGAAGGAGCCACCTGAGCCGATAGCCATTAGACTCTGTTCCGGTTCAATGACGTCGCCAAGGCCGGTAATGATAAGGGATGCTTTGGAATCCGCCACGGTGAGTAACGCTTCGAGCCGTCGAAGGATTCGATCCGTGCGCCAGTCTTTAGCCAGTTCAACGGCAGCACGGGTCAAATTGCCAGAATGCTTTTCGAGCTTGCTTTCAAATCGCTCGAACAACGTGAATGCATCCGCGGTCCCGCCAGCAAAGCCAGCAATGACCTTGCCGTTGTAGAGTCGGCGAACCTTTCGAGCATTGGCTTTCATGATGGTGCTGCCCATCGAAACTTGCCCATCACCGCCAATGACAACTTTGCCATTTCGTCTTACGGAAAGAATCGTTGTACCTCGAAATTGTTCCACACCATTCTCCAATGCTTTTACAGTTAGAATGTAGATTGGGTTAAGAAAAGCAATTTTCAACCCTTCCAAATACTTTCTTTACCATCGTAAAGACGTCAGCGAGATCCCTACAGCAATTCTCATTTTGGCTTTGAAACTTTTAAAAGCACGTCGTCCGCGGCTTGACCGCGGTATCTAGAGACATCCGCGTGTGACGGTTTACTGGGTCCCGCGGTCAAGCCGCGGGACGACGATGTCAAAATTAGAATTGCTGAGATCCCTATTCTTCGCTGGCTTCTCGCTTTCGCGAGTGTGAATTTTGGGGTTCAGAGTCAGAATCGTTCACCTTTGACGAAGTGACTTGCATTTTAGGTAAAAGCGTATAAAAGTCGAATTGAGGTTGCGCTGTGGTGGAGACGGCAGCGGGATGGGGGAGAGGAGGGGGAGTCATTACTTTGTGATGGGGGTGGAGAAGGTAGGTTTTCAAATAAAGTATTAACGAGAAAAATAAAGCTAAACCTCCACTAACGAATATGAAAGTTAACCATCGACGTTTGCGTCGAGGTCGCGATTGTTTGGCGTAATCCCTCGTCATTGTTGCGGAGCATGGGACGGTAAATTATTAACTAATAATTTACCCTTATCGTAGTTTATGGTTAATTCGACATCTTGATTCTGCGGGATAAGTTTTTTGTTATTTATCCAATATTGAATTTGCTGATCCGCTATTTGCTCCGGCGTTAAGGCTTGATCGTCGAGTTCTACTTTTTTATCTTCATAAATACGGCTCAATTCTTTTTTTAACCAAGCCATTGGCATTTTGGCTTGTAGGTTACCCTTTGCATTCACCATGATCTGTGATAAATCGGGCGATTGATTTTGCGCAGGTAAATGAAGCTGTCCTTGCACGCTTACTTGTCCCTCTTCGGTTCCGAAGGTTAAATGAGCTAATGAAACTTCCAGACCCTGAGCTAATAAATTAATGGCTGGCGTGTGAAATTGATGAAGTTGCTGAGGATTCAACTTCAGGTGATTTTCATTTAAAGCAGTATTTATCAGATTAACCAGCGCGGCGGTGTTCATTTGAGTGAGCGAAAATTTTATGTCAAGCGGCGCTAAATTAAGGGAGGTGTCTTTAATGCTGTCAGCGTGGCTGGAAAAAGTAAAAGTCGTCGTATCATTCGCTGCGTTCTGTTGATTTTCCAAAATAAAGTTTTTTACTTCGATGAGTTGTTCCGGTGTAAGATAATAAGTGAATTTATTTAAAGATAGAGAACGTTTCCCTTCCCACAAAGGCGTTGCATGATGTAAATCATTACGCCAGGTAATATTATCCATAATTAAAATTGTTTTTTGTTGTTCGGAAATGAGCGCTGATTTAATCACCGCATTCAAAACTAATCGCTGAGTTAAGGGATTATAGAGAATTTCCAAATTCGTATCTTTTAGAACAATTTGTTCTTGCCCGTTAGCAACGTTGACATTACTAGCATAGAGCGAGCTTTTGCTAGAATTGTTGAAACGCAAAAGTGTGGAGGAGTGGAAAGTGAAATTAGGGTCGTTGCTTGTGGTATACACCAACGCTTTTGCGCAATGCAATTTTACTTTGTGATTATTTTTGCTGAAAATAAAGGGGCCATTAAAAATGTGTTGATTAATGGTAAATTTAATCGGTTGAGTTGTTTTATCTTCAGAATTTGGAATAATCACTTGTATAACGGCTTTTGAAGCAAACCAACCGCGATCAAAATTGATGAGTTTTAAACTCACATTATGGGCTTGTGAGAGACGAGTAAGGATAGAGGGATAATTGTTTTTGAGCCAAAAACTCATGCCGAGTGGCAAAACAAGAAGGACAATAACAACAATAAGCGCCACACCAATAATACTGTTGATTAATTTACGCATTTTCCCACTCCTAATCACATTTCTTCCGGGGCAGATACACCGAGCAGCGTTAAGCCATTGCGGATAATTTGCTGCACAGCGTTAATTAAGTTTAATCGTGCATTACGGAGGTTGTCATCTTCAATTAAAAAACGTTCTGCATTGTAATACGTATGGAATTGATTGGCGAGTGTTTGTAGGTAGTGCGCGAGCAGGTGTGGTGCGTAATTCATGGCAGCCCTTTTGATTACCTCAGGATAACGGCCCAACGTGGCTAAGAGCTCTTTTTCATAATTTGTTGATAATAAAGATAAATTTTCCATTCCTCGCGGTCGATCCCAATTTTTTTGGGTCGTTTTTAGCTGGCGAAAGACACTGCATATGCGGGCATGGGCGTACTGGATATAATAGACGGGGTTTTCATTCGATTGCGATTTCGCCAATTCGAGGTCAAAGTCCAGGTGCTGATCCGGTTTTCGCATGATATAAAAGAAACGCGCGGCATCGTTCCCCACTTCATGGCGCAACTCTCGCAGAGTGACAAAAGTACCGCCGCGGGTAGACATAGAGACTTTTTCGTTTCCTCGATAAAGGATGGCAAATTGCACGAGCAAGATATGCAATTTTTCCGGTGCTTTCCCCAACCCCTTTAAAAAACCCCGAATACGGGGAATATAACCATGATGGTCAGCGCCGAATATATCGATGATTTGATCATAACCTTGGTTGAATTTGTGAAGGTGATACGCCACATCCGCAGCAAAATAGGTAGGCAAGCCGTTTTTACGAATCAATACGCGGTCTTTTTCATCCCCAAGTGCGGTGGCGCGGAACCATTGGGCCCCATTTTTTTCGTAAACGTAGCCGTGTTTAGTTAAAAGGTCGAGCCCTTCCTGAATTAAACCTTCACGAACTAAGCGGCTTTCTGGAAACCAGTCATCGTAGGTGACACCAAATTCTTCGAGATCATTTTTAATATCATTCAGAATGCTATCAAGTGCCGCCTGAAAAACGCACTCAAAGTCCTTGGGCCCCAATAAGTCCTTTTGGGCAGTTACCCACACGTCGAGGTAAGCTTCGGGATCGGCATTTGAATCGATTTCTTCCGGTATTTTTGCCTGAATAGATTCGACGGAATGGTAGAACTGCTTGCCATACTTGGCCTTTAGCGCTTCGGCAATGTCGATAATGTATTCCCCTTGATAAGCGTTTTTAGGAAGTTCAATCGACGCCTCGTAACCTTGTAAATACCGAACCCAAACGCTTAAGGCGAGAATGCCCATTTGCCGCCCCGCATCGTTGACGTAATATTCCCGATGCACCTCAAAGCCCGCGGCGTTCAACAGATTGGCCACACAAGCGCCGTAAGCTGCTCCGCGGCCATGCCCTACATGCAGCGGACCGGTAGGGTTGGCGGAAACGTATTCCATATGCACGCGTTGACCTTTGCCCATCTCGCTTCGACCATAGTCTTTTCCCGCTTTCAAAATCGAAGAAACTACGGTTTGATAACTTCCTTCGGTCACGAAAAAATTGATAAACCCCGGCCCAGCGATTTCCACCTCCGTGATTTGCCCTGAAGGAGGTAATGCTTCCACTATTTTTTCCGCCAATGCGTGTGGGCTCATGCCAGCGGCTTTGGACAGCGTGAGTGCCAAATTTGTCGCAAAATCGCCGTGTTGTGGGTCGGTGGTGTGGGTAATTTTAATCACTGGTGTTACTTCAGGCTTCAATACGCCCTTCGTTTTCAGTCTTTCAATCGCTTGGTTTAATAATGTTTCAATCTGCTGCTTCATGGTTGATAAGTCTATCATGTTAGGGCGGGAATGAAATCACGGTAACGTGATAAGCTGTTTGAAGTTATCTTAAGCTTAAATTAAGCTTTGGCTCATTACAAAATGTTACATAATTTTAAGGCGTTGAAATAGAAGGGATACCTTAGGAAGTTATGATTTAACTATGACAGTTTATTCCCGATATGAATTTCACTACGATCGGAAGCAGCAAAAAATCGTTGTGAATCCACCCTTGGATGACCATAAAAGACCGGTCCAAAATCCCGCTGAAAGAAGTTATGTTGGCGCTTTCCTCATTCATTGTATGACACTAATTGATATGAATGCGAGATGGGAGAAATATTATACTGAACACAGTGAAGAAAAGCCCAAATATTTCCAGAATCCGGAGTTTAATGAATTTTTACAAAGCAGTCGACTAAGGTTGGAAATAAAGGAGATTGGTACAAAAATAAGTCAAGGTACAGCACAAGAAAAAACAACTACTAGAATAATTACAAAGTTCAAGATTGGGCAGTTGACCTTAGTTGATGATCCTGTAAAGCCGCTGCAGGTTATCAATCGAAAATATCAAAGAAGAGAAAGGTACAACTATGACGCTGGAGTAAGTGCTTTATATTTGAATATTTTGGAAAGAGGTTACTATTGTGGGTTGGAAACATTAGCGAGTATTTCAGATCTCGATGGCAAAGTTGATAAGCGTTTTTTTTTATCTCACTGTAAGATCCCGCTTGAAAAATTTTATCAAAGAGATCCTTCTTTCTGTTATCAAAATCACACCTATTTTGTTCCTGAAGAAACTAAAGTTCAGAATTATGTTCGGTCTCTCCAGCCCGAGCAAGGTGTTATTAATTCCCTAGCGGCAACGGTCGTTTATAATGCTTATGGAAAAGAAAAAGAAGAATATTGCCAGTTAATCGAAAAAGAGGTCGAACGTAAAAAAAGGTTCTGTGCTCGCATCGATGGCATGATTTCTAAATATAAAGATAAATTGTCGAAAGAGATTAATAAACAAGAAATTCTTAAAATCAAGTCTTTTGTGCCGAAGTTTTTTTTAACGTTTTGGGTAGACGAGGAAACTAAATTAAAAAAACAAAAATATAAAGGTATAGAACAACTTCATAAAGAAATACATGAAAATAATTATGATGAAGGATTTATACAATCTAAAATTGATTCAATAAAAACTAACCCAGAAAGTAATTCGCTGTTGAGATGTCGTTTCTGGGGTGATTTGGTGTCTTCACGGGAAAAAACGTTGCTTGACGATATCAAACGCGAAGCGGAAAAAGAACCAAAAAGTGCGGTGAAACGGGAATCGCCGCTTCCCTTCAAATACCGGACCCTTTAGGGTAATTCTTCCATGACATAGCAAAGAGAAATGCTATAATCTCCCCCCATGACAGGTACTTCACACATCCTCATCGTCGATGACGACAGCGATATTCGAGATCTTCTAGGTAAATTTCTCCGCCGCCATGGTTTTGAGGCCAGCTTGGCGAAGGATGGAAGCGAAATGCAGGCCATTCTGCTCAAGCAAGCCGTGGATCTCGTTATTCTTGACATCATGATGCCAGGAGATGATGGTTTAACGCTGTGTCGTCAAATGCGCGCTAATTCGACCATCCCTATTCTTATGCTCACGGCCATTAGTGAAGAGGTGGATCGGATTTTGGGTTTGGAGATGGGAGCGGATGATTATTTAAGCAAGCCTTTTAATCCGCGGGAATTACTGGCGCGAGTCAGGGCGATTTTGCGGCGCAGCCAGGGAGGAGGTGGCTCCCTGAATGGAATCGGGACAAATGAGCGGGTCATTTATGAGTTTGCGGGGTGGTCGTTAGACCCCGCTGAGCGCCGTTTGAAGTCTCCCGACAGCTTAGAAATTACTTTGAGTAGTGGTGAGTTTGATTTATTGCACGCACTGGTGCAACGTTCACAACAAGTGTTAAGCCGCGATAAATTATTGGATTTAACTAAAAATCGCGAAGCGGGGCCGTTTGACCGCAGCATAGATATTCAAATTAGCCGGCTGCGGCACAAGTTGGAACAAGATCCTAAAAATCCCCAAATCATCAAAACCATCCGTGGCGGTGGCTATGTGTTAGCGGCGGAAGTTGTTCGAAAGCAAAGACTATGATGATGTGCATTGTCGATAAATTTGCGCGCCACGTCAGTGGCACTAGCGCTTTTGCCATTTTATGCGTCATTATTGTTGCGCACCTTATCACCATGACGTTTTATATTAACGATAGCCGTCATGCACGACGCGCAGCCGATCGCGACGCGATGATTCAAAAAATTATTAACGTGATTAATTTATTAGAAGCGACGCCGGTCGAAGAACGCGCGAAAGCGATTGCAGCAATGAATGATCCCGATATGAAAGCGTCCATCTCAAGCAAACCCCAATTTGCCTTGCAATTTCAAGATATTTCTTTTTGGCAAATCAATGGAGCGTTACGCAAGCAATTGGGTGCATTTGCCGTTTCAATTCTGTTAACCAAAGATCAATGGCTGAATATCAATGCCACTTTATACACTCATTTTCTTTTAAGACAGTTAATGTTCTTTGTATTCGAAATCGTCGCTTTTGGTTTTATTCTAATTTTAATCTGGTCCATTAATCGCTTTACCCGTCCGATTGAAAATTTTCGGCGCGCGGCCGAGCGATTAAGCATGGATTTAAATACCCAACCTGTGCCGATTGATGGTCCGTCGGTGGTGCAAGAAGCCGCAAGGGCGATGAATCGGATGCAGCAGCGGATTCAAGATTTAATTCGAAATCGCACGCAAATGCTAGCGGCGATTTCGCATGATTTGCGAACGCCCATCACCCGAATGAAATTACGTGCTCAATTTCTCGATAATTCCACGACGCGCAATGCGTTGGTAAAAGATTTAAATGAAATGGAGGTTATGATTAATGAGACGTTATCTTTTGCTCGGGATGATTTTGCTGATAATGCCAAAGTTAACCTTGATTTAGTCTCCCTCGTTTGTTCGTTGGTTGAATCCATGCAGGACATGGGATACAACATTCAATTCCACAGCCATCCCCAGCGGATTAAAATATTGGGCCGAGCCAGCGCATTAAAACGAGCGTTTACTAATTTATTAAATAATGCTATTCGTTATGCGAAGAATGTCAACGTTCGTATTCAATGGCGGCAGAATCGAGTGAAGGTTCTGATTGAAGACGATGGCCCAGGAATTGCTGAAAAGGAATTAGAGCAGGTGTTTGAACCCTTTTATCGCGGTGAACATTCCCGCTCGCGAGACACGGGAGGTGTTGGGTTAGGTTTGGCGGTTACGCGGGATATTATTTCTGACCACAATGGAAAAGTAATTTTAACGAATCGACCCAATGGTGGTTTGTGCGCGACGGTGGAATTACTTTCAGAGGTTCATTAGAGCTGTTATGGGTAATGTTATTCGTTCTATTGGAATTTTAAGGTTGGGCGCTCTCGGCGATATTTGTCTTACCGTTCCATTGGTGCGTCTGTTACAAAAACATCTGCCTCAGACTGAAATTTATTGGATTATTAGTCGCCCTCTTTATTCGCTGGTTGAAGGTCTGTCAAACGTTAAATTTATTGTTATTGATAAGCCAAAAACCATTGCCGATTATTGGGGTTGTTACCTTCAATTCAAATCTTATTATTTTGACGCGTTGCTCGTTCCGCAAGCGACTTTGCGTTCTAATATTCTGTGTGCGTTGACTCGAGCGAAAGTTAAGTATGGCTATGGAAAATTACATAGCCGCGATTTACAACGTTGGTTTGTTAATAAAACAGTAACCGCGAAGCCTGAGCATTTAGTTGAAAGTTTTTTGCGATTTGCAGAACCTTTTGGAATCTTTGATAAAGAAATTGATTGGCGGCTGCCGGTAGAGGAAAGCGATCGAGAATGGGCGAAATCCCAATTGGCGTCATTTCCAGGGAAATGGGTCGCGATTTGTCCTGGCGCCAGTAAAGTGGAACGTAATTGGTTGAGTGAACGTTACGCCGCGGTGGTGAACCAATTAAAAAAACAGTGGGATTTTAATGTGGTATTAATAGGGGGAACAAGTTCGTTAGAGAAAAAAATGGCTCAAGAAATCAGTGATCAGCTGGACGCGCCTAGCCTTAATTTAGTGGGAAAAAGTTCGTTGAAACGGTTGACTGCCTTATTGGACGAAGTAGATGTTTTATTGTCTCCAGACACAGGGCCTTTACACATCGCTCAGGCAATGGGGACGCCGGTGGTTGGATTATATGCGGTAGCCCCGCCAGAAAAAACGGGCCCTTATTTTTCTCAACGATGGGTCGTTAATAAATACCCTCTTGCGGTAAAAACAATTTTGAAAAAAGATCCGGCGAAGGTGTCATGGCACGAGCGTGTGCATTCGTCTAACGCGATGAAATTAATTGAAGTAAGTGAAGTGGTTAGTAAGTTAGACGAATTGTTTTCTGAGTTATTTTCTAAGTCTGGTTGAGTTTCTGCTGATGTTTTTTATTTAATTAGTCGATCGCAATCCTCTTCCCTTGCTGCTTTTAGAAAAGTTGGAATGAACTACGGGGCGATAGACGACATCATTGTTTCCCTGTATTTCGCTTCGCTCATACAGGCTACTTGTTGAAAACCTACGCTTTTAATTGCACCCGCGTCTTCAAGGTTAGCTTTGCCATTCCCGCCTGCGCGCATAGGCGTCAACGTAGCGAGCGAGGTAAAGAGGGAATATCAAGTAGTTGAAAAATGTCCGTCGTTCCCGTGCGTAGGCCGTCTACCGATAGACAGAGAATCGAGGGCTTTCACGGCCGAAGTCACGGGAATCCCGGCTAAAAAGCTAAGAAAAGCGCCATTGGTGTTTTTCTTAGCCCCTTAATCTGGGTCCTCCCGACTCGGCCGTGAAGGTTTTGTATTCTTCAATACTACAGCAGACGGCCTACGCGGGAGGACGACGGGTTTTAAGTTTTTCACGCTTCACCAATGATAGGGACCGTTGTATCAAGGAGCTTTGAAAGGAACAAGGCGAAAGAGAGCATCAACTTTACAGTCATTAGGGGTTTTATGCTTAAGTTGACGCCTATGCGCCTGCGCGCGGATATGGGTTTAAGGTTTTTTAGTCTTTACACAGTGGATAATGATGTGGATTTTATAAACGCAAAATTTCGCCCGTTATTGCGTCGCGTATGGGCGTGGGACGATGGGTGGGGCCAAGGGGGCCTTCTAAAATTTTATCGATTTTGTTGCCGAATACCAGGCGAAGAATTTTTACATCGCGAATGGGAGGCTCCCCTTCTTGGTTGGCGCTGGAGGAAATTAAGGGGCCTGCGAATCGTTGGCAAAGGAGTTTAGCAAGGGGATGTGCGGTGACGCGAATAGCGATGGTTGAATGTTGTCCGGTTATCCAATGAGGCGCTTCTTTGCTGGCAGGAAAGGTCCAGGTGAAGGGCCCTGGCCACGTATCGAACACCCGCGCCAACGCTTTAGGGTCGATGGGCTCGGTGAGCGGTTCGACTTGCTTCCATTCGGAAGCGATGAGAATGAACCCCTTTTTTATCGAGCGTTTCTTAATTGTCAGTAATTGAGCGACAGCATCGTGATTGAAGGGATCGCAGCCTAAACCGTAAACGGCTTCTGTGGGATAAGCGATTACTCCGCCTTGGCGTAAGCATTTAACCGCGTCGTTGATTGACTGGGTATAATCGTCCATGTTTATAACTGAGTTTGTAGATTTTCATCCGCCTTTTTTAGCGTTTCACGTTTTGCCGTCCGTTGTTGCACTAACTTTTGTGCGATGCTTTTATCCTGGAGGGCAATAATTTGCGCTGCTAAGATGGCTGCATTTTTCGCACCCGCTTTTCCAATCGCTGTGCAAGCAACGGGAACGCCGCCTGGCATTTGTACTGTTGATAATAATGCATCTAATCCGCCAAGACTGCCACCGGCCATTGGCACGCCGATTACTGGCTTGAGGGTATGTGCAGCAATGGTGCCAGCGAGATGGGCGGCGAGGCCGGCGGCTGCGATGAAGACGGCGCAGCCGCGGTTGTCAGCATTTTCTACAAATTCGACAGTTTCCTTGGGAGTGCGATGAGCAGAAAGAATATGAGCTTCAAACGGAATACCCAACGATTTTAATTCAGTAAAAGCAGTTTCCATGGTGCTTAGATCGCTGTCGGAGCCCATTAAAATAGCCACAAAAATTTTGTTCATCGGTTTATCTCCGTAATTATTCGATAGTGATTGTGTATTTATTACTTAATAATCGTTCTGCCATCGAAGTGGGTGGATTCTTTTAAGCGGACACGCCGTGAATTCGTTCCTGAGGACTCGGAAGTCGTCGTCCCGGCGGCTTGCGGTCCGCTTAAAAAAAATCCGCCCGCTTCGATGGCCGTGCTTTTATTCATTTCTTAAAGAAAATTAATCGAGTGATGGTTTGTCTCCATCGTATGCCTCTATAAAGTTACAACTTTTTTGGGGGCATACTTTTTCTGTGCCGCGACTTTTTGTTGTTTTTATCGATAAAATAGGCCAGCCGCATTTGGGGCAAGCTTCGGCAACGGGTTCGTTCCAAAGAGCGTAGTCGCAGTCGGGGTACCGGGCGCAGGAATAAAAAATTTTGCCGCGACGAGATTTGCGTTGTAGGATGGTGCCTTTTTTACATTTTGGACAAGTTACATTGGTGTCTTTTGGTTTTTCTAAGGGTTCCATGTATTTGCAATTAGGATAACCACTACAACCAATAAATTTTCCATAACGGCCCATTTTTATAATTAAATTGGATTGACATTCTGGGCATTGGCGCCCTTCGAGTACGGCTTGAGCTTCAGCCGCAATTTCAGTGAGGTTGCGTGTATAATCACAATCGGGATAAGCCGTGCAACCGATAAAACGTCCGCGCCTACCTAGCCGAATGGATAATTGAGCGCTGCATTTTGGGCATTTTTCATCAATTTTTTCTTGCGTCACATCGCTACGCTTAACTGTTTTTTCTGTGACGTCCACCAAATTTTTAAACGGTGACCAAAAGGTTTCTAAAACGGGAATCCACGTTTTTTCGCCGCGGGCAATGTCGTCGAGTTCGTCTTCTAATTTAGCGGTGAATCCATAATCAACGTATTTAGTGAAATAATGCGTAAGGAAACGGTTAACGATGCGGCCAACATCAGTGGCAATAAAACGTTTATTATCCACATCGACGTATTTACGGTTTTTCAAAGTCGCAATAATGCTGGCATAAGTAGAAGGTCGGCCGATGTCGTATTCCTCAAGCGCTTTTACTAAACTGGCTTCGGTGTAACGAGGTGGAGGCTCAGTGAAATGTTGCTCGCTTTTAATTTCATTAACGTCAACGGTTTGACCTTCTTCCAACGGTGGAAGCATTTTGCTATCGCTTTCTTCTTCTTTTTTCTTGTCATCGAAAGTTTCTTGATAAACCGAGATAAATCCCGGTTTTACAATGGTTGAACCGTTAGCCCGAAAAATCGCATTGGGAGCCTTTAAATCGACGGCCACGGTATGTAAAGTCGCTTCGATCATTTGACAGGCGATCGTTCGTTTCCAAATTAATGTGTAAAGTTTTAATTGATCGCTATTTAAATATTTTTTTAAATTTTCGGGAGTGCGAAACGCCGAGGTAGGACGAATAGCTTCGTGCGCTTCTTGCGCGTTTTTTGATTTGGTTTTATAAATCCGTGTTTGTTCGGGTACATTTTCTTGGCCGTATTTTTCTTCGATTAATTGACGAATTTCTTGTAACGCTTCGGATGCAAGCGTGACAGAATCGGTTCGCATATAAGTGATTAAACCCATCGCGCCTTCTTCACCGAGATTAACGCCTTCATACAATTGTTGAGCGATTTGCATGGTTTTTGAAGCAGAAAAACCGAGTTTGCGTGCGGCTTCTTGCTGCATGGTTGAAGTAATAAAAGGGGGCGCTGGATTTCGTTTTCGTTCGCGTTTAACGACTTTAGCAACTGTCAATTTTCCGTTGGCGGCTTGTGTAATGGCATCACGTGTTTCGTGGGCTTGTTTTTCATTGACAATTGAAAACTGTTCGAGCTTTTCACCTTGAAATTCGATTAAACGCGCGTCAAAAGGTTGTTGTTGCGCGTGACAGTCGGCGTGTATAGTCCAATATTCCTGACTTTCAAAATTTTCAATTTCAATTTCTCTTTCGACGATCAAACGAAGCGCGGGACTTTGCACGCGCCCGGCAGATAAACCGGGACGAATTTTTTTCCACAGCAACGGCGACAGATTAAAACCGACTAAATAATCCAATGCGCGTCGTGCTTGTTGTGCGTTCACGAGGTCCATGGAAATATCGCGCGGATTTTCAATGGCATGTTGAACGGCTTTTTTAGTAATTTGATGGAAGACAACGCGTGAAAATTTTTTGTCTTTTAAACCATTTCGGCTTTCCAGCATTTGTTTGACATGCCACGCAATGGCCTCTCCTTCGCGATCGGGGTCGGTGGCGAGATATAAGTTATGGCAAGGTTTGAGCGCTTTGGCGATGGCATCCATGTGTCGAATATTTCGCTCAATGGCTTGATAATGCATTTTAAAATGATCCTCGGGATCGACGGCGCCTTCTTTGGGAATAAGATCGCGCACGTGACCATAGGAGGCCATGACTTTAAAGTCTTTGCCTAAATATTTTTCTATCGTTTTCGCTTTGGCAGGCGATTCGACCACGACTAAAGATTTAACCATGATTAATGTATACCACCTACTGTGTCGTCAAGAACCAGCAGTTCCATGCTGGCTAAGGCTTCTTTCTCACTGGATTGATTAAAAAGAACCATTAAGGTCACCCATTTGAGAAGACTTACGTCAATTCCTTCGCAGGAAAGTTCAAGAGCTTGATTGATAACGAGCTCTCGGGTGTGAGGGTTAAGTATTGCCTGTTGTTCCAAGGTGATTAGGAAGCGACGACATTCGGTATCTAATAGGTCGCATTCGTAATCGCTGAAAACACGAAATGAGTTTTTTTGGGGGAGTTGCATGGGTTCGCGACCTGAGTAGGAGAGGTTATTGAGCCAGCTCAGGGCTTGGTCGATGACAGTGCGGTGGAATCCGAGTTCTTCTAATTGGACCAGAAGTTTTTTTTCTCCTAAATCCAGGGTGCAATTTTCTTGCATATGGTTTTTAAATAAATACATTAATACGTTTAATACACTTTCGTCTTTCATCACTTCACTCGTATAACACCGCCAGGTCTTGATTTAATGTAGCCTTGCAATTCTATCCTTAACAATAACGAAGCTACGATGGAAGCCGAAAAGCCACTTCGAGCGATCAGTTGATCAATGGAAGTGACCTCAAATCCGATGCACTCTAACAGTTTGTGTTCATTCTTATCAAGTGCTTGAATCGGGGCGCTAGCGCCCGTAGCCTCATAACTCAATTCTGCAATAATATCCCCTATAGAATCAACCAGTTTAGCGCCCTCTTTGATGAGAGCATGGCATCCCTGAGAAAGAGGGTTTCGGATTGAACCCGGGATGGCGAAAACTTCCCGGTTTTGTTCGGCGGCTAATTTCGCGGTGATCAGAGAGCCTGAGCCAAGGGTAGCTTCCACCACGAGCGTACCGAGGCTTAATCCGATGATGATGCGGTTGCGGCGAGGGAAGTTGGTGGGGAGTGGCGGCATGGTTAGCGGGAATTCTGAGACGAGGGCGCCTTTTTGGGAAATTTGTTCCGCCAGACGGTGGTGGCGTGGAGGATATATGTTAGTTAAGCCGCTGCCGAGTACGGCTATGGTTTGGCCTCCTGCTTTTAAAGCCCCGCGGTGACTTGCGGCATCGATGCCAAGTGCAAGGCCGCTGGTGATGTGAAAACCAGCTTGAACGAGTTTCTCTGCCATTTCTTGTGCGATTTCGCAGCCGGTGACGGTTGGATTACGGCTGCCGACGATGGCAAATTGCGGCTGATTTAATATCAAAGGGTCACCCATGATGTAGAGCTTTTTGGGCGGATCGGGGATTTCCTTCAATAAAGTAGGGTAGGAGGGATGATCGAGCGTCAAAATATGGTGGTTCGGCGCTGTCGTCCATTCTGGGTCTAATTGAGAATTTGGCATGGCGAAAAATAATAGTGCATTGAAGGGAGGTTGCAATACAGTGATAATGAAAGGGTAGCCCGTATGCAGCGAAGCGAAATACGGGAACTCTGTTCATTTTTTTCAGCGAGCCAATTGCCAGGGAACCGTGTTTTTTGGATGGGTTGATCAGGAGAGCTCTTGCTCTTGGATTTTGCTTTGCTTTATTCAGGGAAACTTACAAATTAATAGAAGTTGAGAGTTCATGTCGCTTAAAATCGTTTTCGCCGGAACGCCACAATTTGCGGTCCCAACACTTCGCGCGTTGATTGATTCTTCTCATCGTGTCTTAGCCGTATATACGCAGCCGGATCGTCCTTCTGGGCGAGGGCAAAAAATCATGGAAAGTCCCGTTAAGGAAATAGCAAGGCAAAATGAAATACCTATTATCCAGCCTTTTTCGTTGCGGGATGAGGTGGAGCAAGAAAAATTAATTGCAATGAATGCAGACGTAATGGTCGTGGTGGCGTATGGATTGATATTACCTAAGAAGGCATTAAATGCTTTTCGGTTAGGGTGCGTGAATGTTCATGCTTCGCTATTGCCCCGATGGCGCGGTGCGGCACCTATTCAGCGTGCTATTTTAGCGGGCGATCGGGAAACGGGCATTAGTATTATGCAAATGAATGAGGGGTTGGATACTGGCGATGTGCTTGCTAAAAGCGCGTGTGTTATTTCATCCGAAGATACCGCGGCTGATTTACATGACCGTCTTTCATTGATCGGAGCGGATTTGCTGTTGGAGTCGTTGGCTAAATTAGAAAAAGGCGATATTAAATTAGAAAAACAAGATGAAGCGTCAGCTACCTACGCATCGAAAATTCAAAAGCAAGAAGCGTTGATTGATTGGCGAAAATCGGCGGTGGAAATAGCGCGACAAGTGCGCGCATTCAATCCGACGCCCATCGCATTTACTTATTTTGAAGGTCAGCCGATGCGGATTTGGCGAGCGACGGTTGTCGATGAAAAAACGGACTTTGAGCCAGGGGTTTTGGTTGACGCTGACAAGAAGGGTATTTCTATCGCAGCGGGGAGCGGCATTTTGCGGCTCCATCAGTTACAATTACCGGGTAAGCGGGTTTGTTCAGCCGGCGATTTTATTAACGCCCATGGCGATAAATTAATTCCGGGCAAAACCGTTTTTGGTTGAGAGAAGATTAATATGTTGGATGAAGAAAAATTAATTATTTTAGATCGCGATGGCGTGATTAATTACGATTCGGAAAATTATATTAAAAATCCCGATGAATGGATTCCGATTCCCGGCAGTCTTTCTGCGATTGCCCGTTTGAATGAAGTTGGCTACCAAGTTGTCATTGCTACGAATCAATCAGGCGTTGATCGCGGTTATTATTCGTTGGATATGCTCGAAGCGATTCATGAAAAAATGCGACGAGAATTAGCGAAAGCAGGCGGTCGAGTGGCTGGTATTTATTTTTGTCCCCATGCACCGCAAGCCAATTGCCCCTGTCGCAAACCTAAGCCAGGATTGCTGCATTTGATTGCTGAAGATTTCCCTCAAAAATTAAAGGGAACCGCATTGGTGGGAGACAGCTTGCGGGATATACAAGCCGCGAGAGCAGCGGGGTGTCTGCCCGTTTTGGTAAAAACAGGTAACGGTGAAAAAACGATAGCTAACGGCGAAGGGTTAGAAGACGTACCTATTTTTGAAGACTTAAGTGATTTCGTTAATCATCTCACCCGAAAATCGCTATAATCTTCGACGACGATTTCTTCCCAATTCACATTACTGACTGCAGCTTGTGGAGGACCCTCCCATAACCATTCGGTCAAAATCATAATGGAATCGCGCTCCCCGCAGGCCACCAGTTCAACGTCTCCGTGGGAAAGGTTTTTCACCCATCCTGTTAATTGAAGCTCTTCCGCTTTCTTACGCACGCTCTCGCGAAAAAATACACCTTGCACTTTGCCTGATACAGTAACGTGAATGCAAGTTTCGTTCTTTTCCTTCTGTGTCATATTCAATCCCTCAATGGATATTTTAACATAGTCGCTTCCCAAAAGAAGATACTAGAATTAGGGGTTGGAAACTGGCCGCCTTGCGTAATTTGCAGTTTGGTTTGAACTATTTTTATCATCATTTATGTTCCTTCTTTGATTGTTTATAATGGTTCAAATTAGAAAACGTAAGCCTCGCGGCAATCGGGTCAAAGTTTGAACAAAGGATGCGACCTCTGCATGGCAGGCACGATATACCAGTCCGCGTCATCCTCCCGTCTTGGTCGTGAAAGTGCTGTATTCTTCACAACCCCGAGGACGGTTTTGCGGGAGAAAAAGGGGTTGATTATGATAAACAAAAATCAAACTAAATTGAAATTACCTAACGGGGCCGATCGGTTGTTGTTGCATTCTTGTTGTGCGCCTTGTGCGGGCGCTATTATGGAAAAATTGGCGGCGTCGGGAATTCATTTTACGATTTTCTTTTATAATCCTAATATTCATCCCGAAAAGGAATACCTGATTCGAAAGAACGAAAATATTCGTTTCGCCGAAAAGCTTGGCGTCCCTTTTGTCGATGCAGATTACGATCGCGATAATTGGTTGGCGCGAGCGAAAGGGATGGAATATGAGCCCGAGCGGGGGGCGCGTTGTACGATGTGTTTTGATATGCGTTTTGAGCGCACAGCGCTCTATGCCTATGAAAATGGTTTTCCCATTATTTCAAGTACTCTTGGAATTTCGCGTTGGAAGAACATGGATCAAATCAATGAATGCGGCGTTCGAGCAGCGCATAAATACCCTAATATGTTTTATTGGACGTTAAATTGGCGCAAGCAAGGCGGTTCGCAACGCATGATTGAATTATCCAAAGAAGAGAATTTTTATCAACAAGAATATTGTGGTTGCGTTTATTCCTTGCGCGACACCAACCGCTGGCGCCTTAAAAATGGACGTTCGCGTATTGAAATCGGTCTGAAATTTTATGGGAAAAACGAACCCTCGAAAATTAGCCAATGATTATTACTCTAATTGCCGCGATGGATAAAAATCGACTGATTGGCCGAAATAACGAGCTGCCGTGGCATTTGCCTGCTGATTTAGCCCATTTTAAATCGATTACGCTCGGCAAGCCGATTGTGATGGGCCGACGGACGTTTGACAGCATTGGGAAACCTTTGCCTCACCGCCGAAATATTGTCATTACGCAGCAAAAAAATTTAATTATTGAAGGTTGTGATATTTTCTATTCTTTGGATGACGCACTGAGCGCATTGACCAAGGAGCCCGAAGTAATAATCATCGGCGGCGCTCGCATTTTCAAAGAGGCGTTGCCGAAGGCCGATAAAATGATCTTGACTATCATCAATCACTCTTTTGAAGGTGATGTTTATTTTCCTGAATGGAATGATAAAGAATGGAAAATTACCTCACAAATTAAACACGAACGGGACGAAAAAAATCCTTATCCTTTTCAGTTTTTAGAATTAAGGCGATTATAGTGAAATCTTGCGGCGATAATCATTAACGAATCGTCTAAAACTTTGTAGACCAATCGATGTTCTTGATCTAATCGTCTTGACCAATATCCTTGTAATTCAAATTTTAAAGGTTCTGGCTTTCCCTTTCCGGAAAAAGGCTCGTGCATAGCATCCTTAATGAGTTCATTAATGCGTCGAAGCATTTTTTTGTCGAATTTTTGCCAATATAAATAATCTTCCCAGGCTTCGGGCGTGAAGGAAATTTGCATTAATCTTCCATTAATTTCTTTTTTTGTGCCTTGCCTTGTTTTAAGCTGCGGATAGACTGACGAAGACGGGCCGCATTAGCTTCGTTACTTAAGAGATAAGCTGTTTCTTTTAGAGCCTCAAAGTCGCGTAAAGATAAAATGACCATGGTTTCTTTATTTGGCCGTTTAACGACGACAGGTTCGTGTTGATCGGCGGAAAGATCCAAGATTTTTTTAAGTTGCGCCCTGAGTTCGCTAAAAGTAACTACGTTCATAGTGAGTCTCTGTGTTAATGTACTTAAATAAGTACAAGTTAACGTAAAAAATTCACTCTGTCAATGGAACCTGTAGGTTGGGCTGAGCTTGCGAAGCCCAACAGCTAAGTAGCCCGTATGAGCGAAGCGAAATACGGGGACAATAGATGACATCATTGTTTTCCCGTATTTCGCTTCGCTCATACGTATATGGACCCACCCTTGTTGTCAACAATCAGTTTTGATGAAAAGAAAGCGGTTGCATTCGTATATCCGGCATCACGATTTAAATTGGCCACCATTGGTGCCTTGATGAATTATGCAAGGTTGATGCTTATCGGGCTATCGGCTTCACAGAGCCACCGTATGAATCAGCTTAATCAACCTCAGGTTTTACCTTACTTTCATCAGCCCTCATTGTTTCGAACTCGGTTGGTGTGTCTCCTTTTGTTAATTCTTTTTTTTACCCACGGCGGTGTTTAGGCGCCACAGCGATACGTTTCTTGGCGTGTTAAAAGCGCCCAAATGATCGGCGCATTTTTATTCGCTAACGCCACACAAGCGCGATTCATTCCGCGGCGCTCAATGAGTGCTTTTAACCACAGACTCTTTTTATCCGTTTTATTTTTTACATGACGCAATAGCGCACGGGCGCCATGAATCAATAACGTCCTTAACATCACATTGCCGCGTTTACTAATCCCCAACAACACCTCCTTATTCCCACTCGAATGTTGTCGAGGGACCAACCCAATAAACGCCGACAACTGCCGGGAACGATGAAATTGATGAATGTCACCCACGCTCGCATAAACCGAGAGCGCCGTTAAATAACCCACCCCCGGGATGCTCTGTACCCGTTGACAATCCTCATTGGCTTTTGCCACCGCTTTTAATTCCTCCTCGTAATCACCAATCGCTTCGTCCCGGTTCAACAATTCGGTATACAAACAATTCAACACCCGTTTCATCCGCGGTGTTAATCCCACCGCTTCGCTCGCTAAAATCAACGGGAGCTCTTCATAAAATCGCTTGGCACCACGCGCCATCGTGAGTCCGTATTCTTGCAACAACCCCCGAATCTCATTGATCAGCGCCGTGCGGCTTTTGACTAAACGATCGCGTATCTTTAACAGCGCTTGAACGTCTTGTTGTTCCACCGTTTTACCCTGCACAAACCGCATCGAGGCGCGGGAAGCCGCTTCAGCTATCGCCTGCGCATCGTTACGATCATTCTTGTTACTTTTGACATACGGTTTGACGTGCTGCGGACTGATCAACTGCGTTGGGATACCCATCCCCATAAACGTCCGATACCAATGGTTCGCTCCTCCACACGCTTCCATCACCACGCAGCCCACCTTAAGACTGGCTACGGTGGATACATACTGAGCACGCTTAACCCGTCTCGTGTAGATCACTTTACCCCACTCATCAATTCCACACAGTTGAAAAACATCTTTTGCAATATCAACACCCAGTATTTTAATATCTTTCATGGACCTTCTCCTTTTTTTGAAAATAGAAATTCTATGTTGGCGCATTATGACGCCGTCTTTAAGGGGTGGGTCCATTTCATTGGGCTACTTGTTGAAAACCTACACTTTCAATCGCACCCTGTAGGTTGGGCTGAGTTTGCGAAGCCCAACAGTATAAAATTTATAAAATAATCTCATTAAACTTCAGAAGCTCAGTCGCTGGTAAAATACCTTTAGCAACATAACGATGAATGCTCGATGTAATTGACGTGCTTTTCATAATCATCGTTGTCTTTCTTTTTGTTGGGCTTCGCAAGCTCAGCCCAACCTACGGACTAATCGATGTGCTTGATCGAGCCGTCTAGACCAATATCCTTATATAGTTCAAATTTCAAAAGACGGTTTTCCTTTTCCAGAAAAAGGCTCGCGCATAGCATCCTTAATGAGTACATTAACTCGGCGAGTTACATCCGCAACGCCGATTGGCAAGGCACGGAAAAGCGTTCTTTGGTTTTTAAGTTTATCGCAGTGAGCTTATAACCCCAGGCACAGCCGGTGTCGAGAGCGTGAGTATGTGGGGCGCTGGATTGGCCGTTTAAAGCGGCCCAGTGACCAAAAACAATATCCACATTATCTTCTTGGGGGTTGCGCCATTCGAACCACGGTCTAAAGCGTGAAGGCGCTTGGTTGGTTTTTCCTTCGGATTCCAGGTCAAGATGGCCCTTGGCATCACAAAAACGCATACGAGTGAATGCGTTGCAAATGTAGCGCAACCGATCTTGTCCTTCGAGATCCTCTTTCCATTGGGAGGGTTCATTGCCGAATAAATTTTTCAAAAAAGCGAGGTAATGAGGCCCTTTTAAAGCCGTGGAAATTTCCTCAGCATGGAGGATACTTTCTTTAATGTTCCACTGAGGCGGTAATCCGGCGTGAACTAACACGGCAGAAAGCGATTTTTCATAACGGATAAGGGGGGAGTGGCGTAACCATTCTAATAATTCTAATTTATCGGGCGCTTGTAAAACGGCGTGTAAGGTATGTTCGTAAGAATCTTCGGGCATTAAACCATAGCCCAAAATTAATAAGTATAAATCATGATTGCCAAGAACAATCAGAGGGGAAGACAACGATTTGAGAAAACGCAACACTTCCAAGGAATTCGGGCCGCGATTAACTAAATCTCCGACGAACCCGAGGCGATCTTTAGTCGAATCAAATTGGATAAGCTCCAATAATTCTTGCAACTCGCGATAGCACCCTTGAACATCGCCGATGATATAGGTATTACGTGGATATTTTAAATCCGCCTTTTCGCGGGAGTTGATAGCCCGAGCATCCATTCCATTTTCTCGTTAATCGACTTGCATCTGCTCGCGAAGAGGTGAAGTTTCATTTGTCAGGTGGAAGTAAAGCTCCGTTGCCGTGTTATGAAATAAGGCTTGAAGAAAAGACACCCGCGTGGTGTAGTCTTTGTAATCTTTCACGCCAAATTCTCGCTCGAGCACGGTCCATAAATTAGCAGTGCCATCCACAACGCCCAGCTGGGCTGCTTCTTTGCCTGTCCAAAAATCCCCAGAAAAGATTTCTTGACGATCGCCATGCAACCGATTCCCACGCCCCTGAATAACTTGGTCAATAAAGTTTTGGTGCACTTGGGCCAATACTTTGTTGATTTTTTCAACGTCTTCGGGCTTCACCGGTTGAAAAGGATCAAGACGGTCTTTATGGTCGCCGGCTACAAATAAGCGACGAGTCACCCCGACTTTTTTTAAAGTGTCTACGAACCCGAAACCACCCATGATTACGCCGATTGAGCCCGTTAAGGTATCGTTGTTAACGTAGATTTTGTCTGCTCCGGTGGAAACTAAGTACGCCCCAGAAGCCAATTCGTCTTCTCCAACAACCACTACTTTTTTATGGTATTGTTTTTTTAATTCGATGATTTTATCGCGAATGATCGAGGCCTGAACGGGGCTTCCGCCGGGAGAGTTAATTAACAAAACCACGCCTTTAGAATTTTTGTCTGCAAAGGCTTTTCTTAATTCAGGGACAACACGAAGCGCAGAAAAGGTCGTGTTCGACATGATTGTCCCATTCATTCTCACTAACGACACATAAGCACCATCACCCCGCCGCGCTTCTAATTCCGACGAAGAAGGCGCGAAAATTAATATGGCGAATAACAATAAAATAAACATCCAACCCGCAAACCGAACATTCCGCCATCGACGCTCGGCGCGGCGGTCATCGAGAATAGCTTTAACCAACGTATTTTCAACTGTTTCATCATTCATGAAATTGTTTCCATTAGTGAATTATCATTAGGTTACGAGAAAGAATGCGCCAACGCAATATGTTCAAAAACGGTACGCTAGTTTGAGGGTTAGGGCGTAAAGGAAGGGAACATAATTAACACCAGGGTTTATCACTGCTTTTCCATATCCTGCATAATATTGAAAACCCATTTCAAGCATAATTCGCTTAATGAATACATAGTTAATACCAACACCGAAAGTGGGACAAATGTGCGCACCCTTAACGAGAAGGTCATTTCGGTGGGTAAATGAAGCTCCAGCATTGGCGAAACCACGAAATCCACTTTCGCCTAACTGAGCCATAAATTTACCTACAAGGTTATAAGCATACGTAAAAGAGCGCATGGAGACGATGGGCTTAATTGTATAAAAATCAGGATCAAATACAACGGTTGTGTTAGGGAAGCGTGTATAATTTAATTCTATAGCAAAATGAGGTTGGAGCTCATAACCAGCTACAAATCCATATAAAAATCCTCGATCGCCGGCGCTGATTGGTGTAGAAACGGCAAGCAAAGGAATTTCCATGGGTGTACCCTTCGCGACTAGTTGACTCCAATCAGTGCTTCCGTAACCTAAACTAAGGCCAATATAGAATGGATGGGTGCGCCAAATTGAAGGGAAATCGTATGTTTGGATGGAGTTTGCTTTACTAGCAAAATTAATTAGAAGTAAAAAAAGTAAAGAAATAAATTGCGAAATAATTTTTCTATACATGTAAATTTTAATCTCAAATAACAATATAAAAAACCCTAGCGATTAAAAGTCGCCAGGGTTGTGGCTAATTATGGTTTATTACATGTTGAATAATTATCATGCCAATATTGCAAATCTTCAGCACATACAGTGGGATCTACAGGAGAATGCTCTAGTCGACATATTTGTTCATAGGTCTTACCTTGCGCGCGCATAGCATCGATTTCTTTTTTGATGGCGTCAGGGGTGCATTTAGGATGTATCGGTGCATGTTGGCATCCTGTCAATAAGGCGTCAGTGAAGCAATGACAAAAACCAGGATCGGTAGTTTTGCCACAATCTTGGTATTGTGGATTTATAGCATTTCTCACCAATTGTGAAAAAGGATTATTAAACGCTATCCCAGAAAACGGCAAAGCAACTAAAGAAGTGGCAATGGTAGCTGATAGAATCAATTTTTTCATTTCAAGCTCCTTTTGTTAATAATTGAAATTAATAGATTAGGTGAAAATAAAGAAAAAATAAGAGGTAGATTTTGTTCCATATCCACTTTCCCTTCATTTCCATATCCGTTACAGTTGTATCATACGTTAAAACGTAAAGTAAATCATCAATTCAGATCAGAATTAATGTTATTCCTTCATCCACACCGCAAGCACATCGCAAGTGGCTACATGTAAAATGGCATTGGCTCGGGAGCCTAATAATTTATCCAGGCCGTGGTGGCCATGGGTGCCTACGACGATGAGGTCGATGTTTAATTTTTCGGCCAGTTCGATCACCATGTGTTTTACAACACCGCTTAATGTGTGTTGTCTTTCAGAGGGGACCTTCACGGTATGGCAAAGTTCAGTCAAGGCTTTTCGGGCTTCGGATTCGATCGTTTGTTCTAAATTCACGTTAATCGGAATAGAAAATTCACCGCCGTAAGCAACGGGTGAATGTTCTATTACATGAACGACATCCAGTGTGGCGTTATTACTTGCCGCAACTTCCGCGGCGCGGTCGATGACTTCTTGACTGCGTGGAGAAAGGTCGATGGCGGCTAATATATGTTTGTAGTGCATCTCTCAACAGACTCCTAATATGTCCAGCAATTCTAATTTTGCGCGGCTTGACCGCGGGACGACGTGCTTTTAAAAGTCTCAAAGCCAAAATGAGAATTGCTGGAATATGTTTTTAGTTTAATATATTACTGATTTTAACAAAATCTTCCACTGTTAATTCTTGAGGCCGTAATTGTGGGTTAATTTCAAGCAACGGCCACTGCGATGGGTTTATTAATTTTTTAAGCGCATTGCCAACCGTTTTTCGACGGTAGCTAAAGGCTTCTTTCACAACATGACTCAATTGATCCAAGTTTTTGGCGACCGGCGTAAAATTGTGGCGAGGGATCAAGCGGATAATAGCTGACTCCACTCGTGGCGGCGGGGTAAATGCTTGAGGTGACACGGTGAAGAGATAAGTGTTGTCGCAAAAATATTGAGCCATTACACTGAGACGCCCGTAATCGTGACTCCCCACCTCAGCTGTAATTCGCCTGACCACTTCTTTTTGCAGCATAAAATGCATATCTTCAATGCAATGTATTTGAGAAAACAAATGAAAGAGCAACGGCGTTGAAATGTTATAAGGCAAATTGCCGACAACACGAAGGGGCTTATCCGTTTTTACGGATGAGAAATCAAATTGTAAAGCGTCGTTTTGATAAATCGTTATATTTTTTTGTTGATTATATTTCTTTTGCAAAAAAGCAACCAAATCCCGGTCAATTTCAACCAATGCCAAATTGTCGCATTCCGTTAATAAATAATCCGTCAACGCCCCACGACCCGGTCCAATTTCCACGAGAGTATCCGTCTTTTGGGGATGGATCGCACTGACGATTTTCTGCAAAACAAAGGAATCATGGAGAAAGTGCTGACCAAAACGCTTGCGCATCGGCATTTTTTTCATCAGACAACCATTTCAGTTTAAGGCTTCGTCATTCCCCCGAGCGGAATGACGGGTTTAAGTTTGGTAGTCTTTACCATTTGTGGGTAATGATAGGATCCCACTAAGGTAAAAATACACTTTCTTCAGTTTGCCGTCAAAAGAACCGGTTCTTTTATGAAAGAGCAGCCGCTAGATTAATAGCGGCTAATAGACTACTTTCATCGGCACGGTCGGTGCCGGCGAGGTCAAAAGCAGTGCCGTGATCGACAGAGGTCCGAAGGAAAGGGAGACCTAAAGTCACGTTGACGGCCTGGCCGAATCCGAGTGCCTTAACAACGGGCAGACCTTGGTCGTGGTATAGCGCTAAAATAGCATCAGCGTGATGACTATGACGGGGCGTAAAAGCGGTGTCGGCAGGAAGGGGGCCGGTTAATAAAAAACCTTCGGTGTTTAGTGCCTTAATGACGGGCTCAATGACGTTAATTTCTTCTTTCCCCAAGTAACCATTTTCACCGGCATGAGGGTTTAAGCCACAAATTATAATGCGGGGATTCGGGATGGAAAAATATTTTTGTAATCCTTTTTGCAAAATTTGAAGGGATTCTTTTAGCGTCGAAGGGGCTAATGAAGAAGGGACATCAGCCAAGGGTATATGAGTGGTATATAAAGCGACTTTCAATTCATTTGTTACAAAAAGCATGACGGTTCGTTGAACGCCAGCGAGCTTGGCAAGCCACTCGGTATGGCCGGTAAAAGCGATACCTGCTTCGTTGATAACCGCTTTGCTCACCGGCCCCGTGACCATTGCTTTATAATCATTACGCTGACAACCCGTTGCAGCGATGCGCAAAGTTTCTAATACATATTCAGCGTTGGCGGGATCGGGTTTTCCGATGAGGCAGGGTTTTTTTAAAGGCACATGCTGTATGACTAAGCTTGATGGAAGCGTAAGGCTTAACCGGTTAGCGCGATTCGCTAATAAATCCCGATCAGCAATAACGCAGAGTGGAGCAGAAAATTTATGCTGTGCCAATTTTATTAAAATATCAGGCCCAATGCCTGCGGGGTCACCGAGCGTAATTGCAATCGATTTCATTAAGAATCAGCATAAATATGAATATAAGCGGAGCTACGCAATTGCGTCAGCCACTTTTGCAATGCTTTTTCCACTTTTTGTTGGTAAACAATTCGTTGGATTTGTTGATCGCTAACAGTGTTTTTAGCCTCTTTATCCAGTAACTTGATAATATGAAAACCGTTGGGCGCTTGAATGGGACCAGTCACCTCGTTCGGCTTCATTTTCAATACAGTCTTAACGAACACTTGGGGCAGCTCCTTAGCAGAACGCCAGCCAAGATCGGCACTGCCAGGGTGCATTTTCATTGCTGTTTCAAAGCTTGAACCTTTTTGTAATTGCTTTAAAACCAGAGCGGCTTTACCCTTGGCATGATTAATTTGTGCTTGGGTGGCGGAAGCCGGTAAGGGAATAAGTATGGTCGCGATGTGATATTCCTTTGAGGCAATTTGTCCGGCGTGTTGTTTTTGAAAAGCCGCGATATCGGATTTGTTGATCGAAATGGTGTCTTGCAACGCTTGGTGCTGCAATTTTGAAATAATTAATTGTTTTTGCAATTGACTACGAAATTCCTTATAAGAAATTCCTTCCTGAGTTAATTTTTGTTTAAGAGCGGTTTGTGATAAATGATTGGCTTGGGATATACGCGCAACCGCCGCATTGATTTCGTTGTTGGTGACTTTAATTTGATTGTGTTTGGCGACTTGCAATTGTAATTTTTGATAAATTAATTGATCGAGCACTTGTTTTTTGAATGTTTTCTGATCAGGCAGCGAAATTTGACGCTGCATGAATTGTTGCTTTGCGGCCGTTAACGCGTGGTTGAGTTCACTTTGAGTAATAATTTCATCATTAACGACGGCTACAATTTGGTCCAAAGATTGTTCGTGGGTGGCGTTTGGCGCCGGCAAAGTCGATTGTGCAAAAGCGCTGATACTCGTGACACTCAAAATAATTACCATTGAAGTTAATATTTTTTTCCACATAATAACTACCTCACATCATTAGAAACACCATTATTCATCGCATCCAACACCGTTACTGTTGAAATGGGAGCCGTCCCCAAATTACCCAGCCCTTTCAACTGGAGTTCAAACCCGTAAGCCGTGTCGTACTGCCTTTGTAGAGCTCCATTGGGATCGACCTTCAAACCCGCATAAGTGCGGCGTATGCTGAAACTTAATGCCCAGCAACAAGTGTTGTATTGTACACCGATTGAATAGACATCGGTACGGCGTTCGGTAATATTGTAATCCCAATAGCCGACAGCGTTCCACTTTTTAAGCAACGGCCAGGCGCCCGAAGAGATCACGTGGTTAGTGTTTTGACTATACGCATTGCCTGGAACGATGAGGGTTGTGGGCGTGACGATGGAATCTTCATTCCCGTGGACAAATAGATAACGAATATCGGCTTTTTTTCCCCCATTGTTATAGGCTAGTTCAACGGAAGTATTATTCGTTTGCCCTAAATTGGGGTCCCACGCTAAGCTGCCAGTAAAAGACCAATAAGGGAAAGGATAAAAAGTAAGTTCTCCGATGATGGGCGAATAATGATAATTAGACGGGGTGCACCCCGGAGTGAGACAAACACGTTGATTTTCAAGATAATAAATAAATCCGACATTGGCCGTTAAAATGGGGCTACCATTTTGGGCATCCAAAACCCGTGAAGTGAGCGCAAAACTCGCTTGATTGGCGTTTTGCAAGCGATCGTTGCCCGTAAACTGATTCAATGCAAATAATTGTTCAAAAGAGAACGGCAGCAAAACCGTATCAAAGTTAGGGAAACGATCTTGGTTTTGATAGGGGACGTACAAATAGAAAAATCGGGGTTCGAGTGTTTGAATAAATGACCGATGACCGAGATGGAAATTTCGATCAAAATAAAGCCCCGAATCGATATCGAAAATGGGCAACAAACGACTGGAAGTGTGTGCCTGTCCGGGCTGAAAATGCGTGATGTTATAGGCAGTGGCATCCGCCCATAGTTGGGGGATGATGTAACCGGAGGCGAAATAAAACGGAAAACTAATACCCGGTCGCATATGAAACCGTTGTCCTCTTGGCTTATCAGGGACGAAATCGCTGCGATAATCGAAGTTAACAGCCTCAGCGTTAAAATTAAAATCCACATGTCGAGCGATGTCAGGGTAATAACCGACGATGTTGAAATCGGGTAACCGGGAATATTGATCTAGCGCCGGAGTTGTCCATTGGCTAATTAGGTGAAGCGTTTGATACGCTTGTAACATTCCCATAAATTGCCAATGCAGTCCATTGTATTGTAAATCAATCTGATTGAGCAGTTGATTGGCAAGAGAACTGCCGCCCAGCTGACCGCCGAGATCTTGAAAAAAATAAGGGTCAGTGACGTAATTTAAAATAACCCGTGAAGACCATTCGGAATTAAAAAGCGTGGTTTCATTCATTGAAAAAAAAGCGCGCTGATTTTTCATTTTTTTGAGTTTATCCACATACGGAATAAAAACAGGGTGTTCCGCTAAAACGGACGGCGGAAATTTACTAAGGGTGGTCTCTCGAAATTGTTGGAACACTTTGTCATTGGGGAGATAGTTTAAATAAATAGTTCCACTGCTTTTGGTGCTTAAAAAACGAAAAAGGCTCTGCAAATTAAGCCCGCGTTCAGACATAAACTCGGGGGTTAGTGTTAAATCATAATTGGGCGCCATGTTCCAATAAAAAGGCAAAGCAAAAAACCAGCCCGAACTCGAGCTATGCCCCGCGTACGGGATTAAAAAACCCGTTTTCCGATAATTATCGATGGGAAAATTAAAATAAGGAAAATAAAAAATAGGCACCCTACCGATATGCAAAAGCATATTATAAGCTTCGCCTCGATGAGTATTTCTGTTTAAGACAAGCGTTGTTGCGCTCATCGACCACGCTGGAGCTGTTGGCTTACAAGTGCTGTAAGTAGCATGGCGCAAGGTGATTACGTTCGATGCGTCGCGTACGGCGTGTTTGGCAATGCCCCACGCATCGAAGGGATATTTGAATTTATAAAAGTAAGGTTCACCGTTATAGATGTGGTAAGCCGCATTCATTAATATCGCGGTTTTGGGGTAAAGCGTCAGTGTTCCTTTATCGGCGACAATACGTTTGTCCGCTTCGTGCAAGCGGACATGCCCAATCAAAATAATTTTAGTTACATGGCCTGTTTTGCTGTCTCGATAAATATAGGCTTTATCAGCTTCTACAATACGACCGGGTTGGGTGACGACAACATCTTTTCGTAAGATAGAAACGCCTTGAGCCGTGACCATGGAGGGTCCTTTGGCCGTGACGATAGCGGGCTCTTTTGTTGCTGGTCCGGGGTGGGGGTGTTCCGTGAGTATCAATGGTTCTTTGAAATAACCTCTACAAACAAGATCGGGTGCGGGGACCCAGCCGAGTAAATGAGCGATATGCTGGTAAAAACGTCGATACGACAAACCGGTGGGTAGAGTCTCTGAGACGCGTTGTTTTCTATCAGTAGTTTTGATAGCTTTAGCGATGCTTGCTGTCACCGCGCTGCTTAGTTGCTGGAAACCACATAACAGCAAAACGAGACAATAAAAAATAAATGATTTTCCCTGCTTCATTGCGAAATTTCTTTATTCGATGTTGGTTGGGGAATGGTAACCTCTCTGGAGGGATTTGGCTACGAGGAGTTCCCGTTGAACGGCTGTGTATGATGAAAGAACGTATTGAAAATCATTGTCAAGAATTGGAAAGCTGGTTAAATACTGTATTGGAACAGCCATTTAAACGTCTTTCGCTTTTGCCTGGGGATGCCAGTGTGCGCCGTTACTTTCGTGTTTATTGTAAAGACATTACTTATGTCGCTATGGACGCCTCATTACAAAAAGAATCTTGTGAAGCATTTATTGCTATTGCAAAAGCGTTTTACAAATTGGGTTTAAATGTCCCTGTTATTTATGCTGAAGATAAGAAACAGGGCTTTTTGTTATTAACGGATTTTGGCGATCAATTATACGCGCACGCACTTAATAAAAAAACGGCCGATGAATTGTATCGACGTGCTTTTAATGGTCTTTTGCGCATTCAATCTTGCCAAAAAATTGAAGACTATGCTTTACCCCAATTTACGGCTGACCTTTATTATCAAGAGATGTCGTGGTTTCGCGATTGGTATCTCGAAAAATATTTGAAGACTCCCTTGTCTTTAAAAGAAGAAGAAACGCTAGAGAATATTTTTCAGTTGTTAATTAAAACAGCATTGTCCCAGCCGCAAATTTGCGCCCATCGTGACTATCATTCGCGCAATTTGATGGTGGTTGCTAACCACCATCAGCCTGGTATCCTAGATTTCCAGGACGCGTTGTATGGACCGGTCACTTACGATTTACTTTCTCTGTTGCGAGACTGCTATATCGATTGGCCGATTGATCAAGTAGAGACTTGGGTGCTCGCTTACCAGCGCCAGGCTTGTCAAGCGGGGTTGTTAGAGGAGAAAGATGAAAGGCAATTCCTTCGCTGGTTTGATTGGATTGGGTTGCAGCGCCATCTAAAATGCATTGGTCTTTTCGCTCGATTAAATGAACGGGATGGGAAACCCTTATATTTGCAGTATATTCCCAGAGTGATGCGATACGCTTGGGCCGTGTGTGAACGATATTCTGAATTTAAGGGACTAAAATCATTACTTGAAAAGAGATAATTATAATGAAAGCAATGATATTGGCAGCCGGGCGAGGGTCTCGCTTAAAACCATTGACTGATACGCTTCCTAAACCTTTATTATCCATCGGTTCTGAAAATTTAATTGAACACAATGTAAAGGTGTT
Organism: Coxiella burnetii; assembly: GCF_005280755.1. Lineage (NCBI taxonomy): Bacteria > Pseudomonadati > Pseudomonadota > Gammaproteobacteria > Legionellales > Coxiellaceae > Coxiella > Coxiella burnetii. The sequence goes on along the minus strand of NZ_CP040059.1, from coordinate 1,861,568 downwards.
GAAACAAGCCGGAATTGATGAGGTTATTATTAATATTTCTCACCATGCCGAACAAATAGTGGGCCATTTGGGCGATGGTAAGCGCTATGGTGTAACCATTCATTATTCTTATGAAAGAGATCGCTTATTGGGGACAGGGGGTGGAATTTTTCAAGCATTGCCTTTGCTGGGGAATGAACCATTTATTGTGATGAGTGCAGATATTTGGTCCGATTTTCCATTTGATCGTTCTTTTATAGAAGCTAATAATGAGGCCCATCTTATTTTCGTTGAAAATCCGAACTACCATCCCATCGGTGATTATGCGTTATCCGATGAAGGAAAAGTGATTTTCGAGGGTCCTAAGTTTACCTATGGAAATATTGCAAAGCTTCATCCCAAATTATTCGCTAATTGTCAGCCTGGAACTTTTCCCTTATCCCAACTGTTCAACGAGGCCATTTCGCGCGGAATAGTCAGTGGAGAATTGTATCGAGGAAAATGGTTTAACGTGGGCACGATAGAGGAGCTAGAACGTTTAAGAAAAGCGATCGGTTAGCCACTTTCCAATCGCCTCGATTTCCTCCTGACACACTTGATGTTCCATCGAATATTCATGCCATTCCACGGCATAGCCTAATTCTTTTAAAAGATGAGCGGTTTGCTTCCCCAAAATTATGGGCAATACAGGATCGGCACTGCCATGGGCTATAAAAATAGGGATAGATCGATTGGCCGCACGACTTTCTTTTGGCAGATGATTGGCTAACGGAAGATAAGTTGACACCGCGATGATGCCCGCTAAGGGTTTTGAATAACGAAGCCCCGTATACAAACTCATGGCGCCCCCTTGCGAAAATCCCGCTAAAATGATTCGATCGCTTGGGATTCCGGATAAAATTTCTTGCTCAATCAATTGATTAATCGATTGCTGCGTTTGGGCGATACCATTTTTATCTTCGCGCGATAGATCCTCGAGGCTGTAAATATCATACCAAGCTCGCATTTGCATATTCGCATTCACCGTAATAGGCCGAATCGGCGCATGAGGAAACAAAAATCGCAAATGCAAATCCTCCGGCAACCCCAGCCGTGGCACAATATCCGCAAAATCATGCCCATCAGCCCCCAATCCATGCAACCAGATGATACTCCCAACGGCGGGCTTGGCGGAGGGGATGGTTATGCTTTCTAATGGTGGTTTCATATTAATAAGCTCGATGAAAATTGTTATACGATTGTACTTCAATTTTCATCCATTAAAAATATACCTATTTTTCTTTTAGTTAAAAATTCTATTTTAATCTTTTTTATATAACGTTTTAATAGTTCTACTGTCATTCTCTAAAAATGAGGAAAAGGAAAATGGAAAATCAATTGGATGACTACTTTGAGGCTGATATCTTCAATTATTGTGCCGTTGTAATGTTAGAAACATTAGGGAATGAGGATCCCACCCAATCGGAGATCGACCCAAAAGACCAACTCCCGAAAATCCTCTTTTAAACGTTACTATATAGGTGATTCACACCCCCGGTGTTTATTTAACCCCGAGAGAACTAGAAATATCCTTATTGTTGTTGCGGAGACAGCGTTATAAAGCGATTGCAGAGCGGTTATGCCTTTCTTCGCGGTCGGTAGAATACTATGTCCAAAATATAAAATTGAAATTTTATTGCAGAAATAAAAAAACCTTAATTGCTGAATTGGAGAAATTGCATTTGAATTTGGGTAAAACATAAATTTCAGTTAGAATGATAAGCTTTATTGATCATCGTATTAATGGGTAACGATATGGCGCAGGCGGAAATCCACAGGAAAAATGACTGATGCTGGTGTGTGGATCACGCCTTCGCGGGATGACGGAACGGTAAGAGTCAAAATTAAATTGCTGTGTACCGCGAGGGTCGATTAAGTATCTTTCCTTCAATACGCCACCACAGTGGTTTGCGAGGACGCATTGATATATCATTTCGTCATGAAAAAATTATTATTAATAATAAGCCTTGCTTTTTTCATCGGGGGGTGTGGTTCGAAAGGGGCTTTATATTTACCGCCGGGGGCAGCCCAGAGTCAGCAGTCGGATTCCAATGAAAGTTAATTTTACTAAGATGCAGGGATCGGGTAATGATTTTGTGGTCATTGATGCCACAAAAACCCCTTTTCAATTAACGACATCGCAAATCCAGAAAATGGCGAATCGGCGGTTTGGCGTGGGTTTTGATCAATTATTGGTGATCGAGCCGCCCAAAAATAATTCAGTGGATTTTCATTTTCGGATCTTTAATGCCGATGGGAGTGAGGTAGGGCAATGTGGGAATGGCGCTCGTTGCATTGCGCGTTTCATCCGTGCTCATCAATTAAGCGATCGAGAAGAGCTGCGCGTTTCTACCCTCAATGAGGTATTAGAATTGAAAATTCAACCCGATGGTAAAGTATCCGTGAAAATGGGCGTTCCGCGCTTTGAGCCTACAGAAATTCCTTTTATTGCCTCTGGTGTAGCCAATTTCTATGACATTGCCGTGGATAATCAAATAGTAAAGCTAGGTGTAGTCAATATCGGAAATCCCCATGCGATAATTCCGGTGGAGCGCATCAATGCCGAAGAGGTAGGTAAGCTTGGAGCCCGTTTAAGTGTGCATGAGTGTTTTCCGGAAGGCGCCAACGTCGGTTTTATGCAAGTCATCGATCCTCAGAATATTCGACTGCGCGTTTACGAACGGGGGACGGGTGAAACTTTGGCTTGCGGCAGTAACGCTTGCGCCGCCGTAGCGGTAGGCCGTCGTTGTGGACTGCTCCAAGAGCGCGTGGTCGTTAGTCAGCCTGGGGGGAGCCTCACCATCGATTGGCAAGGACCGCTAACTCCGGTCACAATGACAGGACCTGCAACCACCGTTTTTTGTGGTGAGTGGCTCGATTAGTCGCTGTGTACTATCCTCAAAATAATCTTAAGACAGATTGAAAACGTTATTTTTTGATCAAATTTCTGCTTGAGAGTTTCGGAGTTTGGTATAGAATGTGTGAGTTTTTAGTCAGCACTCTACAGCTGTGAGGAGGCAGAAATGGCGGTATCGAAAGCGATGAAAACGAAAACAACTGATCTTGGTTTTTCGCCCTATAAATTAACGCGGGGCGAGGAATATATGAACGAAAAACAGCAGGAACATTTCCGGAAAATTTTGTCTGAATGGAAAAAGCAGCTGATGGAAGAGGTCGACTCTACGGTTGTCCATTTGAAAGAAGAAGCCAGCGTGTATGCAGATCCGTTGGATCGGGCCAGCCAAGAAGAAGGATTTAATTTAGAACTCCGCACCCGCGATCGTGAACGAAAGCTGATTAAAAAAATTGAGCAAGCAGCAGACGCGCTTGATAACGGTGATTATGGTTTCTGTGAAGATTGCGGAGCCGAAATCGGCATTCGTCGATTAGAAGCGCGCCCCACAGCTACCAAATGTATTGATTGTAAAACTTTTGAAGAGATTCGCGAAAAACAATCCGGTGGATAAACTTTTTATTCGTAACTTACGCGTGCCTGCACAAGTCGGTATTTTGTCGCACGAAAAAGCAGAAAAACAGATTCTTTCGATCGACATTGTTTATCATATCAATGCAAAGCAGGCAGCGTTATCGGATGAAATTCTTCATACCATTGACTATGCTAGCGTTCGCGAAAATCTCATCCATTTTCTAAACGATCATCGATTCAATTTAATTGAAACATTGGCCGAACGATGCGCCGATTTTTTATTGACGCGCTTTAAAATGAGTTGGCTTCAACTCAGCATCACTAAACCCTCTATTTTTGATGATGCCGATGGCGCAGGCATTATCATTGAACGGACGTCCTCATAATACGAAATATCATCAACAGAACAACTGCGCCGCAAAGTAAAAATGAAATCCCGAGCCCCAAAACGCTGACGACGTGTAACGCATTGGTAACGCCCGCTATACTGCTTGTACCTGCCATTTGTATGGCGCCTGACAAAGCGGCCGCTGTGCCTGCCATTTGCGGAAAAGGAGAAAGTGAGCCGCTAATAACATTGGGATATATTAAGCCGATGCCAATGACGCAGAATATAATGGGAGTAATGACAGAAAAAGCGGATAAGCCATTAAAAGCAGCTTCTAAAGCCAGTGCTATTCCCGCCATCACCACAATTAATGCGCCTACAAATACCAAATGGTTGCTGTCAAAAAACCTTATCAATCGTGTAGAAAGAAAGTTTCCCACAAAATACCCGATGGCCGGCAGCGTAATAATAGTACTGTATTGAGCAGCATTCAGCTTTAATCCGTTTTGAAAAATAAAAGGAGAAATTGACAAATAAAGAATTTGACAAGCGTAGGCCATAATAATACACACAACGTATTTGATATAAATAGGGTGTCTAAGCAGTAACTTATAATTGTTGAGCAAAGCGCCCATTTTAAAAGGAACCGATTCGGTCTTTTTTGTTTCCGGAAGCAAAAAGAAGATGCCTAATAAAATTAAACCTGAATAAAAGAATAAAAAAATAAAAATCGAATGCCAACCCAGCCGGTGTTGAATATGGCCGCCGATAAAAGGTGCAATCATTGGAGCCAGGGAAGCCGCCATAATTAAGAGGGAAAGTGCTTGGACTAATTTTTCCCCTTCAAATCGATCGCGGATAACCGCGCGGGCTAATACCGAAACCGAACCCGCTCCTAAACCCTGAACCACTCGAGCTATCAGCAACAAAGAAAGATGCCTGGCGAAAACAGCGATGAGGAATCCTATCATGACAATAACGAGCCCAATCAATAGCAAAGGTTTTCGGCCATAACAATCAGACAAAGAACCATAAAATAATTGAGAGAACCCAAAAGCGATGAGAAATAAGGTCAAACTCAACTGGATGACGCCGGGGAAGGTGTGAAAATAGGTGGTTAAAGCGGGCAAAGCCGGCAAATAAAGCGCCATGGCGAATTGACCCACAGTAACGAATACAGAGGTTAAGATAACAATCAGGTTTTTTTTCATATGTTGTTTATAGCGTATAGTCGTTTTACGGCCCGAGAGGCGAAATTTATGCAAAAGCCGCGGAAAATCCTGCAGGATGACGCGTTTCCATTTATGATATCATCTTCCCAACTTAAAGGAGACAGGTAACATGCCCCTGCTGGTTTGCGGCATTAATCATCAATCGGCGCCTTTAACTGTCCGTGAAAAACTGGTGTTCACGCCTGAGCGCACGCCTTTAGCTTTACAAAGTTTACTGGCAGAAAAAGCCGTTAACGAGGCCCTGTTGTTGTCTACTTGCAATCGCACAGAAATTTATACCACCGTCGATGAAGCGGCGACTATTCTCCGTTGGTTGTCAAAGCAACCGCAATTATCGGGCATCGACCTTCGCTCTTTTTGCTATGCGCGCCGCGACATCGAAATGGTGCGCCATGTCATGCGCGTAGGAAGCGGATTAGATTCCATGGTCTTAGGTGAACCGCAAATTCTAGGGCAAATGAAGCAAGCGTATTTATTGGCGCGCCGAATAGGCGCTGTGGGCAGTGAGCTAGGTCGCCTCTTTCCCGCCGTTTTTGCGGCAACTAAGCGTATCCGCAGTGAAACAGCCATTGGAGCCAATCCCGTTTCCATAGCGTATGCTGTTGTGCAGTTGGCGAAACGAATTTTTTCTCATCTGAACCAGTGTCAAATATTGTTGATTGGGGCAGGTGAGACGATTGAACTCGTTTTTTCGCATCTATACAACCAAGGCGCGCGTCATTTTTTTATTGCTAATCGCACTTTAACGCGGGCTAAACAAATTGCAGAACCCTATCACGCTCAGGCTATTCGTCTGTCCGACATCCCGACGTATTTACCTAAAGTCGATATTGTTATTAGCGCGACAATGAGTCAATTGCCTTTAGTGGGAAAAGGCGCAGTTGAAAGCGCTTTGCGCCAGCGTAAACGTCGGCCTCTTTTTATGGCCGATCTCGCCTTACCGCGTGATATTGAACCTGAAACAGCTCAATTAGAAGATGTCTACCTCTATAATATTGACGACTTGCAAACCCTCATCGCACAGAATCGCCAAACCCGCGAAGCGGCCGCTAAACAAGCTGAGGCTATGGTGGAAATGCAGGCGATCCATTATATGCGCCAATTACAGGTGCACAAAGCTGGCGATACGATACGCCGATTTCGGGAGCGGGTGGAAATGCTTCGTGATCAGGAGTTGGAGAAAGCACTGGCGCATTTTCAGCGGACCAACGACCCAAAAGCGGTCATCGCTCACTTCGCCCACAATTTAACGAATAAAATTTTACATCAGCCGACAACAAAATTAAGGCAAGCAGCGTATGAAGATCAGGTACAATTATTATTATCAGCCAAAGAATTATTTGATTTATGAAACCATCTCTTATTGAAAAATTAAAAACATTAACCTATCGCTATTCAGAAATCGGCGGTTTATTAAGCGATTCAACCGTGATTAATGATCAAGATCGCTATCGTGAATTAGGGAAAGAATACGCCCAGCTTGAACCCATCGTAAAATGTTTCCAGCAGTTTCAACAAAATGAAAAAGCAATTGAATCGGCTGAGGAGATGCAACAAGAAAAAGATCCGGAATTAAGGAAATTAGCTGAAGAAGAATTAGAACAATTAACGCTTAAAAAAGAAGAATTAGAAGATCAATTGAAACTTTTGTTAGTTCCTAAAGATCCTAACGATGAGCGCAATGTTTTTCTTGAAATTCGCGCCGGCACAGGCGGCAACGAGGCGGCTATTTTTGCCGGCGATTTATTCCGAATGTATGCGCGATACGCTGAAACAAAAGGATGGAGAGTGAATATCGTATCAGCGCATGAAGGCGAGCACGGTGGTTTTAAAGAGGTGATCGCACGAGTGATCGGTGAAGGTGTTTACTCACAATTAAAATTTGAATCCGGCGCGCATCGTGTTCAGCGCGTACCGGTGACGGAATCCCAAGGGCGAATCCATACCTCCGCTTGCACCGTTGCGATAATGCCTGAAGTTGACGAAATCGATCAAATTAAAATTAACCCAGCAGAATTACGAATCGATACTTTTCGTGCTTCTGGCGCGGGCGGCCAACACGTTAATCGAACCGATTCCGCTATTCGGATTACGCACCTACCCACCGGAGTGGTTGTCGAATGTCAGGACGAACGTTCGCAACACAAAAATAAAGCACGTGCGATGTCTTTATTGCAATCAAAATTACTGGCCGCCGAGCGAGCGAAGCAAGACCAAGAGCAAGCGGCTAAACGAAAATCGTTGGTAGGAAGCGGTGATCGCTCGGAACGCATTCGTACCTACAATTTCCCTCAAGGCCGCGTGACAGACCATCGCATCAATTTAACGCTTTATCAATTGGATGAAGTGATAGAAGGTGATTTAGATCCAGTCATTGGGCCTTTAATTCGAGAATTGCAAGCGGAGCAACTGGCTGAGCTAAGCGGGGAATAAAAGTGCTAAGCATAAAAGAGGCTACTAAAAATATATCGCAGCAACTGACCACCGTTTCAAAAACCCCCCGTTTAGATGCAGAATTATTACTTGAATGTGTGCTTAAAAAATCACGCGCTGACCTATTTGCTTATCCTGAAATTCAATTGAATTCTTCCCAACAAAAAACATTATCAGCTTATGTAAAACGCCGCTTGAAAGGCGAACCGATCGCTTACATTTTAGGTCAAAAAGAATTTTGGTCGCTTAATTTGAAAGTAACACCGGATGTGCTTATTCCGCGTCCTGAAACCGAAATGCTCGTGGAATGGATTTTAAAAAACTTACCTAAAGACGAAAAATTACGCATTGCCGATTTGGGAACGGGTTCAGGCGCTGTTGCCTTAGCGATTGCAGTTGAACGTCCCCATTGGACCATCGACGCCACCGATAATTCTCAAGCGGCTTTAAAAATTGCAGAAATAAATGCGAAACAACATGAAATTAAAAATTGTAATTTTTATCATGGTGAATGGTGCCAAGCTTTACCCCGACGTGATTATCATGCCATTGTGGGAAATCCCCCTTATATTCCAGACAAGGATCAGCACCTTCAACAATTGAAACACGAACCCCGCGAAGCGTTAGCCGCTGGCTCCGATGGATTATCCGCCATAAAAATAATTATTCACGAAGCTAAATCCTATTTGGTTAACGGAGGATGGTTATTACTGGAACACGGGTACGACCAAGCCGAAAAAATTATGACGTTAATGCAAGCCGACGGCTATCGCGAAATTACCGACCGGCGTGATTTAGCCGGTCTTTCAAGGATGATGGTGGCGAGACGAGGATGACGTATTCCTGTCTTCCGTTGTCTTGGAAAAAAACCTAAAGAAAGAAGAAGGTCGTTTATTTAGCGATTTTGACGTCTTGGTTGTTTCTAGAGCAACGATTTTCCCCCCATCCCGATCAAAATTAACAACAGCGCCCAATAAGGATGAACTATCGTTGCCTTTTTGAATATCATGGTCCGTTAATTTATCATTTTTCCGCTTGTCCGTGATTACTTCTTTGAGTACCGCCTTTGCTGACCTTTTCCTTAAAAGCGCCAAAACGGCGAAAGGGACGTCATAAAGGTTTTCTTCCGAAACTAAAAGAGGCCACAAATGCTCTTTATAGAGTTCGGTAAGCGCTTTGGGTGGGTGAGAAGAATAAGTGCGAAATATTTCCGCGAGCAATTCAATTTTTTTGATAGGATTATTATCAAAGTAGGGCAGGATCTTGTCGATAATAGTTACGAGCTGTTTGCCGCTACGATCAGCCACTAGGAGTTGGTCAAAGAGATTATGCCCAGAGCCCTCCTCAGAACGGGGATAAGTCGAGAGGCGAACTAACCTTAATAGTTGTTCGGCTGAAAGTCGAAGAGGACCTATGAAACCAGAAAAAAGATGAGGATGACAACAAGTCAAAATTGAAAAAGGCGTCTTACCCTCTTTTGTTTGCTGTTGCAGTAAATGATATATTTCGGTAGCGCTAAGATGTTTCTTATCCTTCAGAGTGCGTAATTTCAATATCAAATTGTTTGGCTCATGCTTTGCCCAGTAGCCTAGAACCGTTTGGCCATGTTGATCGGAAAGTGAAAGTAAATTATAGGCGGGATTATAGAAAGGAGTCGTTACTCTTTCTTCTTCCTTTATTTCTTCGTCCTCGTTTTTTTCGAAGAGATTAGATAAAAGGGTAGAAACCACCGGGCTCGATTCTCCATTCCACTCATTACGCGGAATAACTGTTAGGAGCCAGTCGAGCGGAGAGGGTGCCAATTTTTCCCTGCGGATAACATCCTGCTTTGATTCGATGTCTGCCTTTAGGAGGTCAGTCATCTCGATATAGTGAGGATTACTTGCTACTTTCTTCAAGGAAGATTGCTTGGGTAATCGTTTCAATAGTAATTTTAAGAGTGGTGTTTCTCCCGATTCGATTTTTCGCGCTTTAAGATCATAGTGAACGAGTGCATAAAATAAATTTCCTGGCGCGTTGGCAGCTTTAACGTATTTCTCTAAATCCTTATCTGCCAACTGGCGGCGTATTACGTGATCGAGAATTTCGAAGACGTTCTTTTGACGTAGCATGTCCACCGTTGTTGAATTGATTGGATTATCTATTTCCTCTTCATAGTCTATTGATAATAAAAGTGGTAGTAAATCCTCCTCAACTACTTCCGCAAATTTTTTTTTGTCGCTAGCATTGAGAGAAGGCACGTCGCTAATTGCTTCGGCTAACAGTTCAAGTTTTTTGATGGGGCTCGTAATGTAAGTTAGAAAAATTTTTACGGTGGAAACCCAATTTCCGCGATAGAGGGGGTAATAAACGTCTGGGAATAACGCGCCAAAAAGATTTCTTTTTTCAGGCGGTAGAAAGAGTCTCTCTTGATAATTAAGGTGACCATGATAGATTCGTTGACGAACTAAATGGAGGAGTTGACTTTCTCTCGTTTCCTCTGGAAAGAGCTCTATGAGCTGACGAATATCCTCCTCTTTTGTTTCCCAGTGAATTACGAATGCTGTAAACGGGCTCATACCAGACCATGTTTGTTGGCCTAGCAACTGATATATTTCTCCAGTGGTAATCAGCCCCTTTCCGCGGAGGTTGTATAATTTTTTTATAAAAAAAGAGGGCCCGCCTGAAAAGCGGACATCTTCAATAGAAAACTTTATTAGAAACTCCATCCAAGCCAGGGGTATTCCCTTGCCCTCCTATTTCGAAGGGAGAGTACATCGAAAGCGGTATAGCAGGTGTCATTTTGTTTGGTCCTTTGCTTTTTGTAAGTCGCCCAGGAGTGTTTCTGCTTTCTTGATTATGTTAGTGTAAGGGTAACGGTAAAACTCCTCAACTTCAGGAATCGTCGCTTGAAATTCGCGCCACAGCTCAACTCGCATCTCTAATTCCCCCGTGGATTATTCGATATTTGATGACAAAATTAACACACTAACATTAAAGGATTCTTAAAAACGTACCTCGTAGCCCAATGAAATGGACCCACCCCTTAAAGACGGCGTCATAATGCGCCAACATAGAATTTCTATTTTCAAAAAAAGGAGAAGGTCCATGAAAGATATTAAAATACTGGGTGTTGATATTGCAAAAGATGTTTTTCAACTGTGTGGAATTGATGAGTGGGGTAAAGTGATCTACACGAGACGGGTTAAGCGTGCTCAGTATGTATCCACCGTAGCCAGTCTTAAGGTGGGCTGCGTGGTGATGGAAGCGTGTGGAGGAGCGAACCATTGGTATCGGACGTTTATGGGGATGGGTATCCCAACGCAGTTGATCAGTCCGCAGCACGTCAAACCGTATGTCAAAAGTAACAAGAATGATCGTAACGATGCGCAGGCGATAGCTGAAGCGGCTTCCCGCGCCTCGATGCGGTTTGTGCAGGGTAAAACGGTGGAACAACAAGACGTTCAAGCGCTGTTAAAGATACGCGATCGTTTAGTCAAAAGCCGCACGGCGCTGATCAATGAGATTCGGGGGTTGTTGCAAGAATACGGACTCACGATGGCGCGTGGTGCCAAGCGATTTTATGAAGAGCTCCCGTTGATTTTAGCGAGCGAAGCGGTGGGATTAACACCGCGGATGAAACGGGTGTTGAATTGTTTGTATACCGAATTGTTGAACCGGGACGAAGCGATTGGTGATTACGAGGAGGAATTAAAAGCGGTGGCAAAAGCCAATGAGGATTGTCAACGGGTACAGAGCATCCCGGGGGTGGGTTATTTAACGGCGCTCTCGGTTTATGCGAGCGTGGGTGACATTCATCAATTTCATCGTTCCCGGCAGTTGTCGGCGTTTATTGGGTTGGTCCCTCGACAACATTCGAGTGGGAATAAGGAGGTGTTGTTGGGGATTAGTAAACGCGGCAATGTGATGTTAAGGACGTTATTGATTCATGGCGCCCGTGCGCTATTGCGTCATGTAAAAAATAAAACGGATAAAAAGAGTCTGTGGTTAAAAGCACTCATTGAGCGCCGCGGAATGAATCGCGCTTGTGTGGCGTTAGCGAATAAAAATGCGCCGATCATTTGGGCGCTTTTAACACGCCAAGAAACGTATCGCTGTGGCGCCTAAACACCGCCGTGGGTAAAAAAAAGAATTAACAAAAGGAGACACACCAACCGAGTTCGAAACAATGAGGGCTGATGAAAGTAAGGTAAAACCTGAGGTTGATTAAGCTGATTCATACGGTGGCTCTGTGAAGCCGATAGCCCGATAAGCATCAACCTTGCATAATTCATCAAGGCACCAATGGTGGCCAATTTAAATCGTGATGCCGGATATACGAATGCAACCGCTTTCTTTTCATCAAAACTGATTGTTGACAACAAGGGTGGGTCCATATACGTATGAGCGAAGCGAAATACGGGAAAACAATGATGTCATCTATTGTCCCCGTATTTCGCTTCGCTTCATACGGGCTACCTTTCGCGAGGAGTGTTTTCGGTGCGAATACAACGAATTTATTATCCAGATCAATTATCCGTAGACTCAACCGTAACTTTAGATTCACGCAATTATCATTATTTGTTAAATGTATTACGTCTTAGAGAAGGACATAAAATCATTTTATTTAACGGCGATGGAAATAATTATGGTGGGAGAATAACGCGAATACAAAAAAAACAGGTTGAAATAACCATTGATTCAAAAGAAGCGGGCCGAACTGAGTCGTCTTTGTTTATTGAATTGGGCCAAGGAATATCCCGCAGTGAAAAAATGGATTACGCTATTCAAAAAGCGGTGGAACTCGGCGTCAATCGCATTGTACCGTTAATAACTGAGCGAACTAGCACAAAACCTAAAACGCAAAAGTTAGCCCATTGGCAAGGCGTTCTAATTAGCGGCTGTGAACAATCCGGTCGCTGTTGCATCCCTGAATTAATGCAAGCTCAGTCTTTAAGTGATTGGCTATCCCAAAAACGCGAAGGGCTTTCATTAGTATGCCATCCGAATGCCCAAAACTCCCTGGCTGATTTTAAAACCACTTCACAACGCATCACTCTTTTAATCGGTCCCGAAGGCGGTTTAAGCGACGATGAGGTTCAACGGGCTACTCAATCGGGTTTTCAAGTTCTTTTTCTGGGTCCTCGCATTTTACGCACAGAAACCGCAACCGTTACGGCCTTAAGTTTGATACAAGCTTATTTTGGAGACTTACAAAGGCTGTAACAACCACTTCACCACAGAGACGCAATGTACTACCTTCCTTCCAACATTGATAGATTTAGTTTCATCCATAGTAATGATCCATCCTTCTTCCAAATTATTTTGAGTTTTGTAGTAATAAATAGAATAACGGTTATGGTCACGTCGACGCAATTCAAGATATACAATATTTTCCAAGTATTTTCCGCTATTGTTTGAAAATCGAAATCCCATTATTTCCATAAGACCCGTGTCAGCGCTATATACCTTTTTTTGCGCCACTGTTTGATCACCTACCGAAAAAGCATATTTATCGATGATAAAAATAAGATAAACGCTTTCTAAAAAATGAATGTAATTTTTCACCGTATTTATACATCCGGCGCACATACGTTTCCCACTGATCGACTACTTGAATTTCATCAAAAAAGAAAACCTTTCGTTCGCCAAAGAGTTCAATAAATATTTCATACAATAAATTGAAATCACTAACAGTAAAATCTAATAAGCGTTCGTCTTCAAAATCGAGATAATAAACTGGGTCCGAAAAGGCCTGCCTTAAGGCTTTAGCATCAGCGTTGACTTTCCACAGCGGCGCATGCCTGTGATAGCAACAATATGCGGCACAAGAAGTTTATCCCGACCAAAAGTTACCATTCACGAGGCTTTGTGAGGGAGTAATATTAATATTGTTTTACCGCTTGAATTAATTCGCTAATGACCGGCTGTGCGTTGCCGTAAAGCATGCGGGTGTGGTCCATGTAAAAAAGACTGTTTTCAACGCCGGAAAAACCGCGTCCTTGACCGCGCTTAATAACGATCACGTTTTTCGCACGCTCTACGTGCAAAACAGGCAAGCCATAAAGAGGGCTCTCTTTTGATTGACTCGCTATCGGATTGACGATGTCATTAGCGCCAATGACCATCGCGACATCCGTTGCGGCGAATTCTTCATTAATTTCATCCATCGTAAAAACGAAATCGTATGGCACGCCTGCCTCCGCCAATAAAACGTTCATATGGCCCGGCATACGACCGGCAACGGGATGGATTGCAAATTTAACTTGAATCTGTCGTTCCATTAATAATTTGGCGAGTTCCCAAATTTTGTTTTGCGCTTGTGCGACCGCCATTCCGTAACCCGGAACGATAATAATTTTTTGTGCATACGCGAGCATAACGCCGGCATCCGTAGCATTGATGGGTTTTAATGTTCCTTCAATTCCTTGAGTGGTAATAGGTCCGTCGTGGTGAGGAGTAAATAAAATGGCGGTCACCGATTGATTAATTGCTTTCGCCATTAATAAAGTTAATAACGTTCCGGAAGCGCCCACGATAATACCGGCGACCATCATAAGCGGATTTGCCAAAACAAATCCTTCAAAAGCCACCGCCAATCCGGTCATGGCATTAAATAATGAAATGACTACGGGCATATTGGCACCGCCAATAGGAAGTGTCATGAAAATGCCGTATAAAAATAAAAGGCCGAAATAAACTGCCAATAACGCTTGCTGTTCAGAATAAAAAAGGAGAACGCCTAATAAACCGAGGATTATCAATCCGAAAATAGCCATGATGATATTGTGCAAAGGTAATGTGATGGTTTTGCGAATAATGCCTTGTAATTTTGCAAAAGCGATTAAGCTGCCACTAAAGGCAATCATTCCAATCAAACCACCAATCAGCGCTAACGTTAAATTCAATAAGTGGTGGCTCGAACTTAGCGTTTCACTCGCGGCGATAGCGGCCGCAGCGCCGCCACCCATGCCATTATAAAGTGCAATCATTTGCGGCATGGCTGTCATCGCTACTCTTTTACCGGAAACCCAAGCCAAGACGGTGCCGATCACCATTGCGCTTATTATTAAAATAAAATTGGTAAGGTCTAAATTATTTTTAATTAATAAAAAGGTAACTAACACAGCCAACAACATGCCAACGCCAGCCCATACAATGCCGGGACGTGCCGTTCGCGGATGGCTCATTTTTTTTAATCCCAATAAAAATAAAATCGCGGCGAGGAAATAGCTTAAATGAATGAAACCGATCACGAATTTTTATCCTTATCTTGACTGGTTTTAAACATTGCGAGCATTCGCAAAGTCACTACGTAACCACCCGCGGCATTGATAGTTGCAATTAAAACGGCAATAAAACCGATAACACGTATTAACGGGGTTTGTGCAGAGGCTAATACAATCATTGCCCCAATCAACACAATGCCGTGAATAAAATTTGTTCCCGACATTAATGGCGTGTGTAAAATGCTGGGAACGCGGCCAATGATTTCATATCCCGCAAACGCAGCGAGCATAACAATGTAAAGTGCAGCTATTAATTCAAACATAATTTATCCTTTTTTAACCCGTCATTCTCCTTTATCCGTCATTCCCGCCTTTGCGCATAGGCGTCAACTTAAGCATAAAATTCTAATGACTGTAAAGTTGATGCTCTCTTTCGCTTTGTTTTTTTCAAAGCTCCTTAAAAACTTAACACCGTCGTCCTCCTGCGAGGCCGTCTGCTGTAGTATTGAAAAACACAAAACCCTCACGGCCGAGTCGGGAGGATCCAGATTAAGAGGCTAAGAAAAACACCGATGGCGCTTTTCTTAGCCTTTTAGCCGGGATTCCCGTGACTTCGGCCGTGAAAGTCCTCGATTCTTTGTCTGTCGGTAGACGGCCTACGCACGGGAACGACGGACATTTTTTCAACTACTTGATAGTTCCTCTTTACCTCGCTCCTTTAAGTTGACGCCTATGCGTCTGTGCAGGAACGGCATCGGGATTGGTTTTCGTCGAATAACGGGTAGCTCCTTTAGCAATCGCGGTTTTATTTAAAATTTCATCCTGCCAATCAATTGCTATTTCATTCTTCTCATTCAACAACAATTCCAAAAAATGAATAAGATTGCTGCCGAAAAGTTGGCTAGCATCGCGAGCTAAACCGCTCGGCAAGTTAGTGGGCCCGATAATTTTTACGCCTTGATAATCTACCGACTTACCGGCTTCAGTCAGCTCGCAATTTCCGCCCATCGGAGCTGCTACATCGACAATGACTGAACCGCTTTGCATTTGGGCGACGGCATCTTTAGAAATAATCAGCGGCGCTTTTTTTCCAGGAACAGCAGCGGTAGTAATAATGACTTGAGCGCTTGCGATGTGCTTTGTTAATTCGATTTGTTGTTGCTGCCGTTCTTCGGGAGTCAACTCTCTGGCGTACCCCCCGCTACCACTGCCGCTAATCGATAATTTCACCATTTGTGCGCCCAGCGACTCAACCTGTTCTTTCGCTTCCGGACGAACATCGTACGCGGAGACGATGGCGCCCAAGCGTTTCGCCGTTGCAATGGCTTGCAAACCGGCGACACCGGCGCCAATGACCAGCACTTTAATAGGGCGAATCGTACTCGCTGCCGTGGTTAACATCGGAAAATAGTTACCCACCGTATTAGCAGCCACGAGAACCGCTTTGTAACCCACGATAGACGCTTGCGAAGATAAAACATCCATGGCTTGAGCACGGGTGATTCGCGGCAATAATTCTAAAGCAAACGCGGTTATATTTTGTTCTTCAAACGCCTTGATTCTTTTTTCATCCGCATGCGGAGCCAACAAACCAATTACCAAGGCATCCCGCGGCATTTTTTTAATATCGGCAATGCTTGGCGGCGTTACGCGAAAAATGATCGCCGCATCACGATAACATTCCGTTAAATTTTTACACAATGAAACGTTACTGTATGCCGAATCAGAAAAACCAGCGCCTTCGCCAGCGCCGGCTTGCAATCGTATTTCGATGTCTCGTTGTATTAATCGTGGCGCCAAGGTCGGCGTAATCGCCACGCGTTTTTCTTCTTCATTCCATTCACGAGTTACGGCAATAGTAATTGCCATTGTGGTCCTCTCCTGGTTAAAATTCGTATCATACTGTTTAGTTCGCTCGAGGTCGAGGATTGAATTAATGATCAGGGAGGAAGAATGTCTAACCAAACGTTAAAGCGCAACTTTGCTTTTGTCGATCTTTTTGAACTGCCACCCAAACCACGTCATACCGGACAAGTTGAAATCCGCGGCCCTTATTACGAAGCTTTCACTGTTCAGCAGTTTGAAGCGCTATTGGAAACGTGGGGTTACTACATTGACGGGCTTAAATTCGCGGGAGGCATACAAGCTTTATTGGATGCAAAAACCGTCAAAGCCTTCACTGATCTGGCTCATAAATATAATGTCTATGTTAACACGGGCGGTTTTATTGAACGAATCGTTATTCAAAATCCCAACAATGTCGATCGATACTTAGAAGAAACGAAAGCGTTAGGGTTTGATGTCGTGGAAGTTTCAAGCGGCATGTTTGAGCGCGCCGGGGATTTTAGTCTTGATTTTCAGATCGATGTGGTCAAGCGAATTCAAAAAATAGGTTTAAAACCAAAACCTGAAATTACCATTATGAGCGGAGTCGGGGGCGGTGTTAAAGAAATTAGTTATCAAGAAAAATTAAAACAATCAAAAACCGTTGATCAATTCATTGAAGAAGGCGAGCGTTTTTTTGAAGCCGGCGCTCACACATTGATGATTGAATCAGAGGGAATCACCGAAGGAATTGCTGATCCGAAAAACTGGCGCAAGGATGTGATTTTTGCGTTAGTCGAAAAATTTGGGCACGAAAAATTAATGTTTGAAGTGTCTCCAGAAGACGATGAAGCGCGGCAAACTTTTAAATGGTACCTCAAAGAGGTGAGCCGTGATATTAATCTCATGATGAATTCCAAAAATATCGTCGAATTTAATGCGTGGCGATTAAAGCTTTGTGGTGATAAAGATATTTGGAAACAGGAACGTAAGGAGGGGTGAACAGTAATTCTAATTTTGACTCTTACAGTTCCGTCATTTCGCGCAGGCGGAATTCTGCGCGCTTTTAGCGCGCAGCACACGAAGTGCGCTGGGTCCCCGCCTTTGCGGGGACGACAGGTTTTTTGAAATTAGGCTAATAATAGGAAAAAAATTAGAATTGCTTGGTTTGAAGAGATAAATTGACTTAAAGTGGTTTGTTTGCTATTGGTATTGTCTTATCGTGTAAAGGAGTGCCGTATGTTTTCTTATTTAAGTACCTGTCGTGCTTTTCCTGATCTGAAAAAAATCATTAATTCTCGTTCCACCGATGCTTTTCTTCGAGGATTGGCAAGAGCCATGAGCAGTAAGATGTTTATCGAGCTTATGGGAAAACTGGCAGGTTACGAAGAAACGATGGCAGGTAATATCTGTAGCATTCCCGTTTTTGCGATCACTGCATACACATCTTATGTCGGTACCCAATGGTGGTCCAATGATCCTCGTGAATTAAGAAGCTATGTGGCTAATCGCTCGTCTCTGTACCAAACTTTCCTACGAATACTCGATGCTCTTTTTCGAGGAATCGCTCGAGGCGACACGATGAGCACCGTTATTCTTTTAATTGGAACGTTAAACTCTAATTTACTTCCGTTAGCGGGAGTGCTCGCGGTGGTCACTGCTGGGGGAGGTGCTTTTACTTCATATAATAGAACTTTTAGCCGAACTGAGTACGTACGGCTTATGCCACGGGAGTCTGACTCAGATAGTGAAGATGTTTTTTCTCCTTATAGCCCACTATCTCCATTTGAACAATCTACTCTCCCTTGATAATCCTCAACGGAACCTTCGAACGTTTTTACCGTTCCTCCTTCAACCAGGTATAACTCATTAACCAAGGTCCTCATCAAATGGCGATCATGCGAAACTAATAGCAGGGCGCCTTCGTATTCTTGCAGCGCAAACGCCAATGCTTGCCGCACTTCTAAATCAAGATGGTTCGTCGGCTCATCCAATAGCAATAAATTGGGTCGTCTCCATATTATTAACGCTAATGCAATGCGCGCTTTTTCGCCGCCGGAAAATTGTTTCACCGGTGACAGCGATTGATCACGATTAAATCCAAAACTACCGAGATAAGCAATCAACTTTCCCTCACTTTCACTGTTTTCACGCTCGCTATTTTCGCGGGATAACAGTGATAGAGGCGACCCTTCTAACGGAAGATAATCCACTTGATGTTGCGCAAAATAGCCAATAACCAATTGAGAAGGGCGGTTAATGGAGCCTCGTAAAGGCGTTAATTCGCCACGCAGTCCTTTAATTAGCGTACTTTTTCCCGCCCCATTGAGCCCTAAAAGGCCAATTCGCTCTCCGGCCATAATATTAAAACTAACTTGTTTGATAACCACTTGATTATCGTATCCCAAATCCACTCGTTTTAACGTCAACATGGGATTCGACATTTTTGCCGGTGGCATAAATTTAAATTGATAAGGCGATTTTTCATAAATCGGTTTTATGATTTCCATTTTTTCGATTGCCCTAAGACGGCTTTGCGCTTGTTTGGCTTTCGACGCTTTCGCTCGAAAACGGTCCACAAACTTCATCATATGAGCAATTTGCATTTGTTGTTTTTTATATTGAGCGTTTTGTAACGCAATTCGTTGCGCGCGTTCCATTTCAAACGATGAATAATTACCCGTGTAAAGTTTAAATTGCTGGTTTTCGATGTGAGCAATGTGTGTCACGGTATTATCGAGAAAATCGCGATCGTGCGAAACCATTAACACAGCACCGGGATAATGTTTAATAAACGTTTCCAGCCAAATAATAGCTTCCATATCGAGGTGATTGGTCGGCTCATCAAGAAGCAACAAGTCACTCGGCGTAAAAAGACATTTTGCCAAACTTAATCGCATCCGCCAGCCGCCCGAAAAATGTTTTACCGGCAAATAAACTTCTTCGGCAGAAAATCCCAATCCATTTAAAATTTTGGCCGCCCGGGCTTCCGCACTATAGCCATCAAGGGCATGTAATTTATTGTGGCACTCCATAACAGTTTCGTAATCTTCTTTTTGTTCGGCTTCATTAAGTTTTTCCATCACCCGCGATAATTCGGTATCGCCGGATATGGCATAATGGATGGCAGAAACCGATGAAGCACGTACTTCTTGCGCTAACGAGGCGAGTCGCACGCCCTTGGCTAATTGAGCTTCTCCGGCGGAGGGCTCTAAGCGGCCCTGAATGACTTCAAACAAACTGGTTTTTCCACAGCCGTTACTACCCACGATTCCCACACGGTGTTTTTCAAAAATTGAAAAATTGATTTTTTCGATGAGTGTTTTTGTACCCTGGGCAATGGAAACACTTTTTAGTGATAACATCGAATAATCCTCAAGCTTTTATGTTTTAAAGAATAAATAAATGGGAGAAAAGACAGCAAGCCTAACTAGGTGGTTAATAAAATAAGCTTGGGATCGTGAACCTCGTTGAGATGGCGTAATAGCCCAGCAACAAGGCGGGGTTGACTCGAGAATATGTTCATAACGGAGTCATTAAAAGCCAATAACGGTTTTTTGTCAATGCTCTATAATTAGCATAAGCTTAACGACGATAAGGAGTGAGCGATGAGTCGGTTTAGTATGAAAAATATTCTATGGGGCGTCTATGGTGGCCTCATGGGTGGTATTGTTTTTGGTATCTTGATGGCTGCCATGGGCATGATGCCCATGATCGGACAGATGGTAGGTGTAGCACATCCGTTCGTTGGGTTCATCGTCCATTTGATCATCAGCATTATCACGGGTGCTTTATTCGCTATTCTATTTATGAATGCGGTAAAAAGTTATGGTTCCGGAATTTTCTGGGGCTTTGTTTATGGGGTCATTTGGTGGTTTTTAGGACCGCTTACCTTAATGCCTTTATTTTTAGGAATGGGTTTAGGCACCAGCTGGACCGCCGCTGCTTTATCCGCACAAATACCTAGTTTAATCGGGCATATTATTTTCGGTGTACTTTTAGGTTGGGTATATGCCGCACTTAAGCTGAAAAAGTCAAAGAAACTAGTAGGTTAATTACGCATACGCCATTCGTCCCACCATCCTGCACGTGGGAGGATGGTGGGAAAGTATTTTTTTGTGTTTAAGTGTTCGATCTCGTATGTCTATCATTTAAATCAACGTTTGATTTGGATCGAGATTCAACAAAAATTCGTTCACTGGTAGACAGAGAATGTTATTTTTTTTAAACTTTTCTTTTCCCCGATACAATAAAAGCGGCGTGGCTTCAGGGTAGTCTTTGCAAAATGCACGTAAACCGGTTAAATCTTTTGAGAAGACTTGATGATTATTTTTTACTTCGATAGCCCAGAAACCTTTTGGACCATATAAAATAAAATCGACTTCGACACCAAAACGGGTGCGCCAATAATATAAATCGTAGTTTGAAGCTTGATAATCATTCCAAGCCCTTAAGTGTTGCGCAACTAATCCTTCCAATGCCAAACCTGAAATTCCTTCACCTCGGTCTAATGGGCCTTGTTTACGTAAATTCTGAAAAACACCCGCATCAAAATAATAAAATTTTGGATGCTTTATGGTTTCGCGTTTAGCACGTTTTGTAAAAACGGGTAAGGTAACACTTAATAATAAATCTTCTAAAACGGACAAATAATTTTCAACTAGCGGACGAGATACTTGCGTTTCCCTGGCAATGTTACTGATATTTAAAATCGAAGCATGAGAAAAACTAGCAATTTCTAAAAATCGTGCAAAATGCCCAATATTTCTAACCAAGCTTTCGGCTTGCACTTCTTCTTTTAAATATAAACTGATATAAGTTTTCAGTACTTCTTTAGAATGTTCACTTTATGTGACAACGGGTAATAAACCACTTTGTAGCGCTGTGGTTAGATCAAAGTTCGATCCCAGCTCTGCCGCCATGAAGGGATGCAAGTGTCGGACAATAGCGCGCCCGGCCAGTAAGTTCACACCCGTTCGTCTCAATTTTCGAGCGCTTGATCCTGTTAGGATAAATTGCCATCCTCGTTTTTGCTCAATGAGTCGGTGAACGACGTTCAGAAGCTCAGGAACATGCTGAATTTCATCAATAATGATTTGTTTTTGCTGGGAGCCTAAAACCGTTTCTTCCAGCCGCTCCGGATAGGCACTGTATCGTCGAACTACGTCGGGCTGTAAGAGATCGATCAGTAAAGCCTGAGGAAAATTTGTCATGAGCCAAGTAGATTTGCCCGTTCCTCGTGGCCCAAACAGGAAAAAGCTCTCTTTCGGGGCTGTAAAAAAACGTTTAACGAGCCGCATTTTTGCATTCTAACCAATCCACACTCAAAAACCAAGCAAATTTCAGTTATAACGTGAAATTTGCCAGGTAAAATTCACCTGAAACCTAACTTTTTTAGAAAATCTTCCTAATTACGCCAGGTAAAGACTAAAACTTAAAACCCGCCATCCCTGCTCCCCGTCGTGCCCGCGCAGGCGCATAGGCGTCAACTAAAAGAGCGAGGTAAAGAGGGACTATCAAGTAGTTGAAAAAATCTCCGTCGTTCCCGTGCGTAGGCCGTCTACCGATAGACAGAGAATCGAGGGCTTTCACGGCCGAAGTCACGGGAATCCAGGCTAAAAGCCTAAGAAAAGCGCATCGGTGTTTTTCTTAGCCCCTTAATCTGGGTCCTCCCGACTCGGCCGTGAAGGTTTTTTGTATACTTCAATAATATAGCAGACGACCTCGCGGGAGGACGACGGGTTTTAAGTTTTTCACGCTTCACCACGGGTGGATAACGACAGGGTCCGTACCATATCATTACCCACAAGTCACAGCCATTTCAATTTTAGGTTTCGTCATTCCCGCGCAGGGAATCCAGCGCGCTTTTAGCGCGCAGCGTACGTGTGCGCTGGATCTCCGCCTGCGCGGGAATGACGAGAGGACGGAGATGACGAGAGGCGGGATGACGGGGCTTTAAGTTTTTGTCTTTACCACTTGTGTGTAATGATGTGGTCCGTACCCAACCCCAATGCTTCTTAATTGTAGCCTTGATAAACTATCAAAAAGTTGCGTTTTCTGTCCGATTTTGCAAGTTTATTCTTTCTTTGTTGGGCGGTGCCAACCTTTGATGGTTCGTTGGCGTTCGCGTGCAACCGTGAGTTGGTCGGGAGGGGCGTCTTGGGAGAGTGTAGAGCCGGCGCCGATGGTGGCGTTTTTGCCTACGGTGAGGGGTGCTACTAACGCTACGTTGGAGCCGATGAACGCGCCGTCTTCGATTTTGGTCTGCCATTTATTAGCGCCATCGTAATTGCAAGTAATTGTGCCTGCGCCGACGTTGACATTTTTACCGATGATCGTATCGCCGAGGTAAGTTAAATGATTCGCCTTGCTGCCTCTACCTAAGGTGGTTTTTTTCATTTCGACAAAATTGCCCACTTTGGCGCCTTCTTCTAAAACGCTGCCAGGACGGAGTCGGGCAAAGGGGCCCACGCTGCAATTCGCCTTGATAACGGCCGCTTCAATGACGCTGTTGGCGTGAATTTCGGTATTTTCACCGACGGTGGTGTTTTTTAAAATAACGTTAGGGCCAATGCGAACGTTTCGATCCAGTTGAACGTTTCCTTCGAGGATGACATTGACATCGATAACGACATCGGGGGCAATTTCTATATTTTCCCCACGAGCATCGAAACGTTCCGGATCAATAATAGTGACCCCAGCCAGCGACAATTTTTTCGCCATTAAACGCTGATAGTAACGTTCTAATTTCGTTAATTCCCAGCGATCATTAACGCCCTGCACTTCTTCACAACACTGGGCGGCCACGCCGCCCACGGGGCAGCCTTCAGCTACGGCCAATGCAACCGTGTCTGTTAAGTAGTATTCTTTTTGGCAATTATTATTATTTAATTGGGGTAACCACTTTTTTAAATTCATCGCCGTCGTGGTCATAATTCCCGTATTAATTTCACGAATTTTTAATTGATGCTCCTCAGCGTCTTTATGTTCGACAATACTCAGGATATTTCCAAAGTCATCGCGAATAATGCGGCCCAGCCCGGTGGGATCAGGTAATTCAGCGACCACAACACCCAAACCGTTGGAAGGTGTGTTTTCTAATAAACTGTTGAGCGTTTTAGGGGAAATCAGCGGAACGTCACCATACAAGATCAAAACTCGATCTTCGTTTTGGCAGAAGGGGATTGCTTGCAAAACGGCATGACCGGTTCCGAGTGGCTGACTTTGCTCAATCCAGTGCACCGGCAAATAATTAAGCTTTTCGCGCACATGACTTCCACCGTTACCGTAGACCACGTGAATAGTGTGAGGATTTAATAATCGGGCCGTGTTGACCACACGTTCTAGAAGAGGAATTCCCCCCAACGGATGCAATATTTTGGGAGTGCTGGAAGCCATTCGTTTCCCTTGGCCGGCTGCAAGAATAATGACGCTCAATCCCATTTTAATTCTCTTTTTTCGCTAATGCTTTTTGGCGCTTTTACGTAACATTTGAATCGCACGTAACTGAGCAGCGGCTTCAGCCAGTTCTGTCATGGCTTTTGAATATTCAATTCCCGCTTTCTGTTTGGCGAGCCGACGTTCGGCTTCTTCTTTAGCGGAAATGGCAGCCGCTTCGTCAAGATCGACCGCACGCAACGCAGTGTCCGCCAAAATGGTGACAATTTCTGGCTGAACTTCCAACATGCCGCCTGACATGTAAAACACTTCTTCCTTGCCACCTTCTAAAATAGCTTTAATTTGGCCTGGTTTCAAAGAAGTTAATAATTGGCGATGCCCTGGATAGATACCCAATTCACCCATGCCGCCCGTGACGACAATCATCTCCACTTTGCCGCTGAAAATAGCGGCTTCGGCGGAAACGATTTCTAATTGCATTGTTTTAGCCATAGTCTTCTTGAGAACTTTTTGTAGCCCGTATGGAGAAGCAGAATACGGGATTTTGATTGAAATCTTTAATTCCCCGTATTCCGCTTCGCTCCATACGGGCTACGTCGTCGCCGGGACGGATCATCATAGTGATTTCGCTTTCTCAACGGCTTCTTCGATTGAGCCTACCATGTAAAAAGCTTGCTCGGGCAGCTCATCGTATTCGCCATTGATGATCCCTTTAAATCCGCGAATCGTATCTTGTAGCGAAACATATTTGCCCGGCGCGCCGGTAAATACTTCAGCCACAAAGAAAGGTTGCGATAAAAAGCGTTGGATCTTGCGCGCGCGTCGGACGGCTCGTTTGTCGTCTTCGGACAATTCATCCATGCCAAGAATGGCAATGATATCTTTTAATTCTTCGTATCGCTGCAAGGTTTCTTGAACGCCTCGAGCCACTCGATAATGTTCTTCGCCAATGATTAAGGGGTCAAGCTGGCGGCTGGTGGAATCCAACGGATCAATGGCTGGATAAATTCCCCGTTCGGCAATTTGCCGCGAGAGCACAACTGTCGCATCCAAATGCGCGAAAGTGGTTGCTGGCGATGGATCGGTTAAATCGTCAGCGGGAACATAAACAGCTTGGATCGACGTAATGGACCCTTTTTTAGTGGAAGTAATGCGTTCTTGCAGGGCCCCCATCTCTTCGGCCAACGTCGGCTGATAACCCACAGCCGATGGCATCCGACCGAGGAGGGCAGAGACTTCAACCCCTGCCAAAGTGTAACGAAAGATATTATCGATAAATAACAGAACGTCGCGTCCTTCGTCACGGAAGGCTTCCGCCAGCGTAAGCCCCGTCAAACCCACCCGCAAGCGGTTCCCTGGCGGCTCGTTCATTTGTCCGTACACCAACGCCACTTTATCCAAGACATTGGATTCTTTCATTTCATGATAAAAATCATTGCCTTCTCGCGTTCTTTCTCCCACACCCGCAAAAACAGAATAACCGCTGTGTTCAATGGCGATATTACGGATTAATTCCATCATATTAACCGTTTTTCCAACGCCCGCGCCTCCAAAAAGACCCACTTTGCCTCCCTTAGCAAAGGGGCAAAGCAAATCGACCACTTTAATACCGGTTTCTAATAATTCGGTAGCGCCAGATTGCTCAATAAAGCTCGGCGCAGGACGATGAATAGGGAGTTTTTCTTTTGAATTAATGGGACCTAACTCATCGATCGGCTCACCCAGCACGTTCATGATACGACCTAAAGTTTCTTTTCCTACGGGAACTTCAATCGGTTTTTCCGTATTTTTTACGGCGATATCGCGTTTTAAGCCCTCAGTGCTGCCCATGGCAATTGTGCGCACGACACCGTCCCCGAGTTGCTGTTGGACTTCGAGCGTTAAATTATTTTCATCCACCTGCAAAGCATCGTACACTTTCGGGACAGCGTGACGGGGAAACTCAACGTCAACGACAGCGCCGATAATTTCAATGGTTGTGCCTGATTTTGCTGTTGTCATTCTGTTACCTCTTTTATTGTAACTATTCAGCCTGTGGATAGAAACGCCCATTTTTGGGCCTTTCACGTTAGGTGCCTGAATAGTTATCTTTTATTTATGACTCACTCCACCGCCGCCGCACCGGCTACAATTTCTGCAATTTCTCGTGTGATACCTGCTTGGCGCGCTTTATTATAAATGAGCCGCAGCTCATCGATTAATTGCCCGGCATTTTCTGTCGCATTTTTCATGGCCACCATTCGAGCGCTTTGTTCACACGCAATATTTTCAATCACGGCTTGGTAAACTTGCGATTCGATATAGCGAACCAATAACATCTCTAATAAATCTTTGGATTCATCAGGTTCATAAATGTAATCCCAATAACCGCCTTCAACTTCTTCTTCATCGGTCTTTAGCGGTAATAGCTGTCGGACCAGCGGTTTTTGCACCATCGTATTCACAAATTCGTTAGTGGCAATATAAATAGCATCGATTTGTTGCTTGTCATATTGATCCAACATTACTTTTACAATACCAATGATATCTTGGACTTCGGGAGCATCCCCCAGGTGATCCGCTACAGCCAAAACGTTTCCCCCATAACGGCGGAAAAAGGCTTCCCCTTTTCGACCGATGACGCAGAGGTCCATACCGATATTATCGGCCTGCCATTTTTTCATATCGGCAATGGCGGTACGAAATAAATTAACGTTTAATCCGCCGCATAAACCTCGATCGGTAGTAACGATGATATAACCCACGCGCTTGATATTTTCGCGTTGTTGCAAATAGGGGTGAGGATATTCCGCATGGCTGGCGGCAACGTGACTAATTACTTTGCGGATTTTGCTGGCATAAGGACGAGACATCGCCATGCGATCCTGTGCTTTTCGCATTTTACTCGCGGCGACAAGCTCCATCGCACGCGTTATTTTTTGCGTGTTTTTAATGCTTGCAATTTTCGTTCGTATTTCTCGTGCTTTGGACATCGCTTTTCTCAGATCATCTTCGCGTAGGGAAGAATCCAGGCGCGCCTTGCGCGCTGCGCATTTCGTGCGTTGGATCCTCGCTTACGCGGGATGACAATTTAGTAACTCTGAGTTTTTACAAACTCCTCTACAACCGCTTTAATTTTTTCTATTATTTTTTCGGAATAATTCGGGTTTTTATTAATTTCGTCTAAGAGATCTTGGTGTTGATCGCGAAGGAAGCTTAATAACGACCTTTCAAAATCAACGACTTTTTTAAGCTCCACTTGATCGAGATAATTGTTATTGACCACGTACCAAATAATCGCCATTTCCCCTACGCTTAACGGCTGGTATTGCGGCTGTTTTAAAATCTCCATCACACGTTGGCCGTGCTCTAATTGTTTGCGAGTCGCCTCGTCTAAATCGGAAGCAAATTGGGAGAACGCTTCTAACTCGCGGTACTGTGCTAATGCAATTCGCAATCCGCCAATTAGTTTTTTAATAATTTTAGTTTGAGCCGCGCCACCCACCCGCGAGACAGACAAACCTGCATTGATGGCAGGGCGAATACCCGCGTTAAATAAATTAACGTCGAGATAAATTTGACCGTCGGTAATGGAAATTACGTTGGTTGGGATAAAGGCCGAAACGTCACCCGCTTGAGTTTCGATAATAGGTAATGCGGTTAATGAGCCTGTTTTTCCAGTTACTTTTCCTTTAGTAAACTCCTTAACATATGCTTCGTTCACATGGGCAGCGCGTTCCAATAAGCGCGAATGCAAATAAAAAATATCCCCTGGGTAGGCTTCACGACCGGGAGGGCGTCGCAATAAGAGAGAAATTTGACGATAGGCCCACGCTTGTTTGGTGAGATCGTCATAAACAATTAACGCATCTTGCCCTCGATCGCGAAAATATTCCCCCATTGTACAACCCGCGTAAGGCGCTAAATATTGCAAAGCAGCCGCTTCAGAGGCGCTCGCATTAACAACAATGGTGTGCTCCATGGCCCCATGTTCTTCTAATTTGCGCACGACAGCCGCTACCGACGATTGTTTTTGTCCAATAGCGACGTAAATACATTTCACGCCGGTGTGTTTTTGATTGATGATCGTATCGATCGCAATAGCGGTTTTTCCGGTTTGGCGATCGCCGATAATTAATTCACGCTGGCCTCGGCCGATCGGCACCATGGCATCGATTGATTTAAGACCGGTCGGTAAAGAGGTGTCCACGGATTTTCGGGTGATGACGCCGGGCGCCACTTTCTCTATCGGGGAAGTTTCAGAAGTATCGATAGGTCCTTTACCATCAATGGGCTTGCCCAATCCGTCCACTACTCGCCCCAGAAGGGCTTCTCCCACGGGAACTTCGAGAATTCGGCCCGTGCATCGGGCTGTCATGCCTTCTTCTAAATGTTCATAAGGCCCCATCACGACCGCGCCGACGGAGTCGCGCTCAAGATTAAAGGCAAGTCCATAAGTGTTTTCCGGAAATTCGACCATTTCCCCAAACATAACATCGCGCAGCCCATAAACACGGACAATCCCATCCTTAATATTAAGAATGGTTCCTTCCGTGCGCTCTTCGGCTTTAATTCCGAATTTTTCAATGCGGGATTCAATAATGTCGCTAATTTCGGCTGCTCGTAATTGCGTGCTCATAAACTTATTACCCCTTTAGATTTTCCGCCAACCGGGTTAGTTTGCCTTTGATAGAACCATCCATTACCCAATTGCCGGCACGAATAATAACGCCGCCGAGCAAAGATTCATCCTTTATCATTTTTAATTTAACCTCGGCGTTAAATCGCTTTTCCAATTGCTTTTGTATTTGTTGGCGGTGTTCGTCGTTTAATGGAAAAACATAAGTGACAGAAGCTTCGATTATACCTTGGTATTTATTGAGTAACTGCTGGTAGACCAAAGCAATGTCCGGCAAAATCATTAATCTTTTTTCATCAATGAGCAATTGAAGAAAGTGGTCTATTTTATCTTTCAATTGTTTTGTTGATTCCGGTTCGATGGTTTGAATAAGATCAAATAATAAAGTTTTTATTTCTTTGTCCGAAAATTTCGGGTTAATGATCTGGCGAGCCACTTCTTTATTTTTAATAATTTTAGAAAAGGCAGTGAATACCGCTAGCCATGCCTCTAGCTGATTGGCCTTTTGGCCATCCGCAAAGGCTGCTTTTGCGTAAGGTCTTGCTAGCGTTAAATGCAATGCCATTAAATTTCACTCACTAGTTCATCAACTAAACGGTCGTTACTGGCCTTATCCACTTCGCGCTGTAAAATTTTTTGTGCGCCTGCCACGGCAATAGTTGAAATTTGTTTTAATAATTCAGTTTTTGCAGCGTTGTATTCTTGCTCAATTTCATTTTTGGCAAGTTGTATAAGATGGGCGCCTTCCTCTCGCGCTTTATTTTTTGCTTCTTCGACAATGTGATTGGCGCGCTGATTGGCTTGTTCGATAATATGAGCGGCCTGGGTTTTTGCTTCCGTTAATTGTTCTTTGGATTTAATTTCCGCAAGCTCAAGTTCTTTACGGCCTTCTTCAGCAGCTGCTAAACCATCGGCGATATTTTTGCGTCGCGCTTCCAATGCTTTCGTCAAGGGCGGCCAAATGAATTTCATCGTCAACCCGATAAAAACGACGAATACCAGCATTTGTACAATCAGCGATGCGTTAATATCCACAATCGTTACCTCTTATTATTTACCATTGTCATCTCCCCCGCGTCACTGTCATTACCGCAAAGGCGTAAATCCAGACGCGCTTTGCGCGCTGGGCCCCCGCCTTCGCGAGGACGACGGGTAGGGTGCTATCAATGGCCCGTCGCTCGCGTGGCCGCTTCAACAACGGCATTTAAAAATGGATTTCGGGCAAAAATTAAAATCAACCCCATCACCAGCGAAATAGCGGCAAAAGCGTCAACCAAACCGGCCATTAAAAACATACGAATCATTAACATGGTAGATAATTCGGGTTGGCGAGCCACCCCTTCGAGGAATTTACCGCCTAACATTCCGAAACCAATAGCGGTTCCCATCGCGGCGAGCCCGATAAATAAACCGGCAGCGATTGCTGAGAGGCCTTGTACACTTGCAATTAATTGAGCGATATTCATAACTTCTCCTTCTTACATTAATGGGATTCTGCTGCGAGGCTGATGTACACAACCGTCAGCATCATAAAAATAAACGCTTGAACCGTTATGACTAATAAATGGAAGAGCGTCCAAACCATGCCTAATGTAAACTGACTCCACCACGGCAACAAGGCAATTAGGATGAAAATTAATTCTCCCGCAAAAAGATTGCCAAAAAGCCGCAGCGCTAACGAAATTGGCTTAACCCCTTCATCAATCAATCGGAAGATAACGTTAATAGGCATAAGATACCAGCCAAAGGGCCGACTCAATACTTCTTTCCCCAGCCCAATAGCGCCTTTCATCTTGAAGTTATAAAAAATGACGAGAACGAAAACGGTAATGGACATCGCAAAGGTTAATGTCGGATCAGCCGTAGGGACGGCCTTAAAATGCTCCACTCCGCCCATCTGGAATAAACGAGGAATGAGGTCCACCGGCACGAGATCCATAAAGTTCATCAAGAAAACCCAAATAAAAATAGTCAGCGCGAGCGGGGCTACCAAACTGCGATCGCCATGAAAAGAATCTTTCACCGTGCCATCCACCGCTTCCACGGCCATTTCAATCGCATTTTGCCATTTTCCAGGAACGCTAGCCGTAGCGCGCCGCGCTACTATATAAAAGATGAGGATAAATAAGGCACCCAGAACGACAGAAATAATGAGGGTATCCAAATTAAGAGTCCAAAAGCCGCCATCGGTGAAGGTAAAATTATGCAGGTTCAGCTTCCAATGAGACATGTGGTGCTGAACATATTCGGCTGATGTTAATTTGGGCTGTGCGTACATCTACACCCTATCTAATTTAATCAGTAGCGGTGCGAGCCAAAATCCAAACTGGGCTCCCACAAACCCTACAATAAACGGCACAATAGCAACCGGAATAAAGAGCACAATAAGCACTACCAATCCGGCGCTTAGCGCCAACTTAACCAACTCTCCAAGATAGAAAGCCACTAAAATCCGCTTAACCGCTCGTGGGCTCGTGGTCGCAAACAAACGGCGCGCAAAATAGAAGCTGGGAATGACACAAGCTGCGCCGCCCAGCAACGCAGAGAACGCCTCTGTTGCACCGCTAATCCACCAACCCGCTGCAATGATGATAACCACCAATGCTTGCAGTCCAACAAACCGGTAGGCGATACCGCGAGCATAGCGTGTCGCCGAATCACCAGACGACTTTTGACGCACGAACCCTCTCCGCCGGAACACGGTTACAATTTTCGCGAGTATATAGATTTTCAAGGGGGGAGGCAAGGTCATATCAGTTATCAATAGGCTCGAGAGATAAGAAAAAAAACTTTGCGATATACGATTATATCGTATATAAAAAATTATCCGATACTATCGTAAAGAAGCCAGATGGAAATCGAACCATTATTGTATCAATACAACCCTTGGTGGGAAGACCGATTTTTTTTGGATTCCGTGGTCGATCGTAAGCAAATTTTATCCTCTTTGCAGCAGCTGATGAACACGCCCGAAATCATCCTACTCACAGGCTTACGCCGCGTCGGGAAGACAACTATCATGAAATGTCTGATTCGCTATTTGATTGATAAGCAAGCCGTGGCCCCTCAGCATTGTTTCTACGTTAGCATGGATGACTACCAGCTCAGTAAAATGAGCTTAATTGATATGATTGATAGCTATCGTAAAATATTAAAGGTCCCCATTAGGCAGAAAATCTATGTGTTTTTTGATGAAATCACTTACGTTCACAATTTTCAAATTCAGCTTAAAAATATCTATGACAAAGGAAATGTGAAGTGCGTTGTTTCATCCTCCAGCAGTTCTGTCTTAAAAGACGATAGCGCTTATTTAACAGGCCGAAAACGCGTTATAGAAATTAATCCGCTTGACTTCGAGGAATATCTTGAATTTAAGAATATTCATCTTAGCAAGGCCGATCAAGGACTATTGGAAACCCACTTTTTAGAGTATATGCAAACGGGTGGTATGCCTGAATATGTATTACGCGAAGAACGAGAATATTTAGTTAATTTGATCGATGATATTATTATGAAAGACATCGTCGGCTATCACGGTATACGCTACCCCCGTATTATTAAAGATTTATTCGTCTTATTAATGGAACGTGCTGGGAAACAAGTCAGCATTAATAAAAGCCAATATACTTAAAATTTCACCCGACACTGCCAAACGCTATTTGGCTATGTTCGAGGAAACTTATTTAATTTGGTTAGTCCCCCGATTTGGAAAAACGAATGAAACACTGCTCTCTCCTAAGAAGGTTTATGCCACCGATATCGGTATGCGAAATATCATCGTAGGTTTTAGAGATCGCGGGGCAATTTTTGAGAACCTTGTTTTTATGAAAATAAAAAATAAAGATCCTCAGTATGTTTCCACCGCCGGACAAGAAATTGATTTTTTCGTTAATGGGACGCTCATTGAAGTGAAATATCACAAAGACATTGAAGGTAAGCAACTGGAAGCTTTTAATTCATTTAACGCCAAACAAAAAATCGTCATCAAAAACTACGCGGATTTGCAAAAATTAAATAACGTTTTATAAGCCGTTCCGGCTACACAAACCCTAGTACACCCACTCACTACTGATTCAATTTTGACCAACAATCGCTTATTTTTGGTGCGTTAAGGTTAGTTTAATGTTTGCGTTATACTCTTGTGTATTTTGGAGAACCCTAATGCTCAATTTATATGAACTTTCTTTCGAAGCGGTATGTCGCCAGTACCTCTTGAGACTCAGCGAAAATCCTGACCTTCCCGTTGAAATCGATGACTTAATTGAGTTACTAAAACAAACTATTAGCGAAGATTTTAAACAGAAATGGTTCCAAATTCCCGAAATGCTGAATGGGGTGAAGATGCAGTTTCTCACTACTTAAAAAGTTTTTCCCCTCTTCTCGTTATCCAAAATCGATCAGCCGAGCTCGTTTCTCAATATCCGGATACTTTTGGATTCTTATGCGCTCTTGGTCTTCTAGAACGAGCCAAGGTTCATCCCAAATCGGATAAGGTAGAAAGAATAAAAATGAAGCCCCAATCCAATTCACCAGGATCTTATGATGACAGCGCTGAGCCAGTTTATTGGTGGGCACTCGCCTACGGGCATGAAGAAATAGCCAGGTGGTTGCGAGAAGTTTTAGAAGTAAAACCCAATCCCATCGATATCAATGGCTGCCTAATTCAAGCAAGCCGTTGCGAGGACTTAGAATCCATGGAACGGTTATTGAAAATAGGAGAGCGGGAACTTGGCAAAGATATTTCTAAGCGTTTAGTTCCTTTTGCGGACGCCGTTGCAACGGCTTGTGAGGCAGGAAAAATCCGGGCCTTAAACAAGCTAATTGCGTATATCAATGAGGAAACTTTAAAAAAAGAATTAAATAACGGAAGATTGAGCTCAAATGCGCATTGTAGTCTCGGTGCTTTAATTGCAAAAGCGTGCGCGAGCGGTAATCTCCCAACCGTCTTACGAATTGAAGCGTTAGTTGAGCATGAATGTCATCCTCAAAGCTTATATATAAAATCCGACGACGGAAATCCTCTCGCCGAAGCTTGTCGCAGTGGGAGTTTGGAAATCTTTATGCACGTTTTAAACCGTAGATACTACAAAGAGATGCTCTAAATGACCCTGAAGTGATTCGCAGTGCTTGCGAGGGAAGCAATCCCAGTATACTTTATACCAGCCAAAATTCTTAAGCCTTTTACCATCGAAGAAATTGATACACTTTTTTCACTGGAGATCGAGTGGAACAAACATCCTCTTTATTTTGCAACTCATATAAAAATTTTGAGCTTAGTATTTCAAAAGACCTCTGAAAAGTGGAAAAAAGAAATCGTTGGCTCTTGTCTTTATAAAGAATGTGTAGCACGCGCCTTGTTGAAAAATAATTCCCCTTGCGTTAGTTTTCTCTTAGAGAGAATATCCGAATCTTACCGTCGTGCAATACTCCAATCGGTTTTACCACGGTTAGAAGAAAATTCATCATCTCAGTTAGATCTTATTAGAGAAAAACTAATTCAATATTGTCCAGAGTTACCACAGAAATGCACAATAGTATCCGAAGATAACCCGTTTAGCCTTTGGCAAAAACAAAATCAAAAAGGAGTCGAGTGGGGAGACTATACCCTTACCCACAAGTGCTAAAGACTAAAAATTTAAAACCCGTTCTAGGTTGTTTTCCATTAGTCTTAATTTTTAAAAACGCTCGTCGTTCCCGTGCGTAGGCCGTCTACCGATAGACAAAGAATCGAGGGCTTTCACGGCCGAAGTCACGGGAATCCCGGCTAAAACGCTAAGAAAAGCGCCATCGGTGTTTTTCTTAGCCCCCTAATCTGGGTCCTCCCGACTCGGCCGTGAAGGTTTTGTATTCTTCAATATTACAGCAGACGGCCTCGTAGGAGGACGACGGGTTTTAAGTTTTTCACCCTTCACCACGGGTGGGTGATGATAGGATAGAGTGGGGGGATGACACAGAAATAAACTTGCGTCACATAAACTTAACTAAAAAATTTCCACATCGAGGCAGTGATTGATTGTTTTATGTCGAAAAACTCCTCCCAAGGGTCTTGGTTTAATGCCTCCAGGCGATGGAATATATTTTTTATCGTAAATTGGGTAGGGGATTTTACCGCTGACAATTCATCCCAGGAAACCGGGGTGGAAAGAGGGACATGCTTTTTTGCTCGGGTGCTATAAGGCGCCACACAAGTGGCGCCTCGGTTATTTCGAATATAATCGATAAATATTTTATTGAGCCGTTTTCCTTTACTCAATTCAGCTGTATAAAGACGTGGATTAACCTGAACAATTAATTTAGCCAACTTCTGCGCGAATTCATGCAGTTTCTCCCAACCCAATTGCGGCTGAATAGGAACGTACACGTGCAACCCTTTTCCTCCAGAAGTCTTAACAAAACTTCGCAAACCCAAAGCCTTCAATACTTCAAAAACATCAGTCGCGCAATTAATCACGGCTTTCCAACTGACCGCCGGATGCGGATCAATATCAAAAATTAATCGGTCTGGTTTTTCCGGATGCGAATCGCTGCTGCCCCACGGGTGAATTTCCAAGACGCCCATTTGAACTAATGCAAGAAGGCCTTTTTCATCATGAATCGTCAGATACCTTTTTCTCTCTTTTTCTTCTATTTCAACGCTATAAACAAATTCCTCGCCATTTTGATCAGGATGTTTTTGAAAAAAACATTCTTTGTTATAGCCATTCGGACAACGAAGCAGCATCAACGGGCGGTGAACGATGTGAGGCAGTAAGCGATCGGCTATTTTGCTATAAAAATCCGCCAACTGGCGTTTCGTGATTTTTTCTTCGGGGTATAGAATTTTTTCAGGGTTGGTTAATTTAATATTATTAGGCTTATTTTTGACTGTCGTTTTTTTAACTGTTTCTAATTTAACTCCTTTAGCTTCCTTGTCTTCACGCAACCCTTTAAAAACCGGCTGCCTCAAACGTTTATCTTTCGTCCACTCAGCGAATTCAATCTCAGCCACTAATTCGGGTTTTACCCAATGATTGCCTGCTTTTATTCCAAAAGTAGGTAACTCAGAAAAGGCGGGGGCTTTTTGTTCGCGATTTATTAATTTTTCATAAATATCTTTTAACGATAGACTGCTAAACCCAGTGCCAACCCTCCCACAATAAATTAATTTTTTATTTTGATAATAGCCTAATAATAAAGCGCCAAAATAGAGTTGTTCTCCCCGCGGTTTTGTATAGCCACCAATCACGAATTCTTGCTGTCGTTTACACTTGAGCTTTATCCAACTAGAGCTTCTTCGTTGCTCATAAGCAGCATCGATTTTTTTGGAAATAATTCCTTCCAAACCCAACTCGCAAGCACGTTCTAGAATAGCTTTTCCATTTCCTTTTATATGACTGGAATAAAGTATGCTTCCACTTTTTTCTTTCCATTGTAAAATTAACTTTTTTAATAATCGTTTTCTCATTATCAATGGCACTTGGCTAAGATCAAATTTCTGGCAAAAAGGAATATCAAAGAGATAATATTTTATTTCATTGTATTTCTTGGCTTTGATGGCATTTTGCAGAAGCTGGAAATCTGTTTTCCCCGATTCATCGAAAACAACTATTTCTCCATCCAGTATTGACTCATCGATAGGTATTGATTTCATCGTTTCTGCAAGCCCGGCTAATTTTTCAGTCCAGTTTTTTTGATTTCGTGTCATTAATTGAATAATTCCTTTTTTAATAATACAAATGATTCGATAGCCATCAAATTTAATCTCGTGAATCCAATCCGGTGAATCGGGCACAACTGTCTTTAATTTAGCGAGTTGCGGTTGGATAAATTCAGGAACTACTGTTTTTTTTGCATTTTTTAAGTCGCTTAGCGATAGGGCAAGTTTGTGATTTTTAATTTCTTCTATGGAAGCGCCACTGATTACGCTTAATGGATAATTATCGATATCAAAACGTTCGGTGGCATAATGATCTTTTTTTTTAATTAATAGCCAATTATTCTTATAATCGTCGGTTTTAAGCCTTACTAGCGCCCATTTTCCCTTTAATTTTTCACCATTAATAATAAAGACGAGCTTTCCTTTTTTTAAATTCTCTTTTGCATTCCCTTCGGGCTGCCAGGTACCTTTATCCCAAACAATAACCGGACCCGCACCATATTGTCCTTTAGGGATATTACCTTCAAAAGTGGCGTAATCGATGGGATGGTCCTCCACTTCGACAGCTAATCGTTTTAGATCAGAATTTAAGGAAGGCCCTTTAGGAACCGCCCAGCTTTTCAGTACACCGTCTAATTCTAAGCGAAGGTCGTAATGCAAATGTGAAGCATCGTGTTTTTGAATCACGTAAATGAACTGTTGACTAGAGGAAGCACTTTCCCCCTGAGGTTCGGAGGTTTTGGTAAAATCTCGTTTTTGGCGATAATGTTTCAGGCTCAACAGAATCACCTACTTCCGCTTGCGTGTTTTTTAGTTTTTTCTTTTTCTTGAATGCTCTTTTTAAGCAACTGCATAAAGTCAACGACGTTGGTGCTAACTGGCGCAGCTTCTTCTTTTTCAATACTGATTGTTTTTCCCGTTTTAATTTTAGCTTCAACCCATTTCATAATTTTTTCCCGGAATTCATCGTGGTATTTTTCCGGTTTCCACTGGGTCAACATAGCGTTAACTAACTGTTCAGCGATGGACAACTCTTTTGGTGTTATTTTATATTTTTTTATGTCTTGAGTTGGCAAATTTAATTCGTCGGTTTTACGAAATTCTTGGGCAAAGCGCAATAAATTTACCATTATTCCTTTTTGATAAGGGAATACCGCGGCGAGATATTGTTTGGAGCGGATGACAATTCTGGCAATCCCCACGGTTTTGGTTTTTTTCAAAACTTCACGTAAGATGACGTATCCTTTTTCACCATTTTTTACGGGTACTAAATAATATGGCTTATCGAAATAAACACAATCGAGCTCTCGGCGTGGAATGAAACTTTCAATTTCGATGCTTTGAGTGCTTTCGGGCGCTGCTTTTTTTAGCTCTTTTTCTTCGACGATAACGTAATCTCCACCGTTATACTCATAGGCTTTTACGATTTCATTCCAGGGCACCTCTTCGCCAGTTTCTTCATTGACTCGTTCGTAGCGCACCCGAGCCATATTGCGGCTATCGAGGAGGTGGAAATGGATCTCGGTTTTTCCAACCGCAGGGTATAAAGAAACGGGAACGTTTACTAATCCGAAGGTGATTTGTCCTTTCCATAGGGGACGTGCTGCCATGAGCTTCTTCCTTGAAAACTTATCATACAAGGATTATAGACTATTCTGCTTTTTTAAAAAATTAGACTATATTTAGAGCAACCCAATTAAAAATATGGAGAATGAGCATGGCCAGAAAATACAGTAAAGCCGCACAAAAGGAAGTGCAAAAAGAAATGCGGCGCTATAAAAAGGGAAAGGCTCACAGTGGTCCTAAAAAGAAAAAAGTAAAAAGCCGAAAACAAGCGATAGCTATCGGCTTGTCGAAGGCTCGTAAAAAGGGAGCTAAGGTGCCCAAGAAGGCTAAGGCTAGATCTAGATAGCCTATCCTGTCTCCAGGATTATTAAAGGGTCGTCATCTCGCGGGGAAACCGCGAGGTGACGAAAACCCGCCCAAAGCTTGCTGTTCACCGTGAAAAAATAAATGCTATTCTTACTTTTTGTTGGGCTTCGCAAGCTCAGCCCAACCTACAGGCTAAGACTGAGGAACCATACATTCAAAACAGTCAATATTGTTTTTGCCGTTTTGTTTTTCCCATGTTCCAGCTTTATATGTCGGTGAAGGACCCCCACAGATATATTCCCTTTTTGAGCAAAATAATTCGTCAGCAGGGTCTCCAATCTGGCAATCTTTGAATTTCTCGGCACCGCAGACGGTGTCTCCATTATAACAACTGCTCGTCCCGGGACCAAAAGGAGAACAGGCTGCAAAGATTATACTGGGCAATACACAACCCAAAAGTATACTAATTTTAAAAAAATTCATACACAAGTCCTTTTTTTTAAAGGTGATTTAATCATAGCACGTAAGGTTGGGCTGATTCTGATGCATATTACCTTCTGTCGCTCAGAAAACGGGTGTTAAAGTTTTGGTCTTCTTCCGCGAACGAGCATAGCGATTAAGGATATTACAAATAATACTAGGAAAATAAAAAATAAGATTTTTGCGATTCCAGCGGAAGCTGCTGCTATCCCCGTAAATCCAAATAAAGCGGCGATCACAGCAATAATAAAAAATATCAAAACCCAAAAAAGCATGACAATCTCCTTATCGTTAATTTCTACTTAAAATAGTCCACTTTTACATTGAAGTCAAAATGATTTCTTTTCCTTTTAAGCGGCGCTGCTTTTTCGGTACCTTGACGAAGAATAAAAGAACGCCGCCAATAAGCAAAAACCACAGTACCGTGCTCATTCCGATTCGTTGACTGTCGAAGGCAAAAGTGAATGCTCCCACCAGCCAAGGTCCGACAAACGCCGTAGCTTTTCCTGAAAAGGCATAAAGCCCAAACATTTCCGTCCTCACGTGCGCCGGTGCTAATCTCACCATCAACGAGCGGCTGGCCGCCTGCACTGGTCCCACCGCGATACTGAGCAACATTCCTAATACCCAAAAAGCCAATTGACTTTTCACGAGAACCATCCCTATTCCGCCAATCAGCATAATGACTAAGGAGATTAAAACCGTGGGTTTTGCTCCAACGTAATCATCCAACCACGCGAACCCAATCGCTCCCAGCCCTGCAGCAATGTTTAAAGCGATTCCAAATTGAATGACTTGGCCAAAAGTCATGTTGAAAGCCCCAGCGGCGTATATTCCACCGAAAGCAAAAATGGTGTTTAAGCCATCGATATAAATCATACGGGCAATCAAAAACTTAAAGACTTCTTTATATTTGGGCAATCGACGTAAAGTTTGCCAGAGTTGTTTTACTCCTAACCGAATGGCTTTTCGATAAGTAATGCCTTTTGTTGGGCGATCAGGCGTCAAAAAGACAAACGGCAATGAGAAAATGAAATACCAACTTGCTACGAAGGGGCCAACAATTCGTATCTGTTCGGCTTCTCCTTTATTGAGCCACGCCACATGCCCGGGAACAAAGAGGAATAGCGTGATTATCAAACTGAAAAGTCCGCCAAAATAACCCAATCCCCACGCCCATCCAGAAACTCGACCCCAATAGTGGGATGGGGCCAAATCTCCGAGCATGGCATTGTAAAAAACCATACTCACTTCCAGCCCCACCTCGCCTAAAATAAGCCAAATTAACGACCAAGCCACATAAGCGGGATCAGGTTTGGCGAACCACAACAGGCCGGCAGAAAATATCGATAGCAATGCAAATAACATGACCCAGGGCTTACGTCGGCCTTCATGGTCAGCAATAGCGCCAAAAAAAGGACTCAATAACGCAACCATAAATCCCGCAATAGCCACAGCATAACTCCATTGCGTTGTGCCTAAAATGCGATTCACGGCGACTTTTTCTGTAAAGTAAGCAGCGAAAACGAACGTTAGAATAATGCTCGAAAATGAGGAATTGGCCCAATCATAAAAAGCCCAAGCAATAACGCCTGCCTTTTTTGTTTTTAGCTTTTTAAAAAACATAAAATTAAGATAACAATCCTTTTTTAATGTAGTCCGTATGAAGCGAAGCGGAATACGGGATTTTTTTCTCTCATTACTCTGATTCACTTAGCACTCCCGCTGAAACCAAATCTAGAACGTGCTCACCGCTGTATTTCGCAATTAAAAAGCGGGATTGTTTGCGTAACCGCATAACCTCCTCCCATTCCTTACTCTCAGGGATTAAGGGTTTAAAAATAATGACTTCCAATTTCGCTGGTTTTACTAAGAATTGATTCGCGCGCAAAATTTTTCTAGCGCCAACAATAGCAACCGGGCAAATGGGTTTCCCTAGTTCGGCTGCGATTTTAAAAGCACCGAGCTTAAAGGGTCGTACGTCAGTTGCATAACTAAACGTCCCTTCAGGAAAAATAAGGACGGAACGGCCTTGTTCCAATGTCTGCTCAATTCGTTTCACATCAGAATGGCTTTTTGAAAAATCCATGCGATCAACCGTGACGAGGTCAAGTTGCTTGACGAAGCTTTTTATGACGGGTGTTTTTAACAATTCTTTTTTACCGATAAAATTGGTGTCGGCCGGCAATACACCAGCAAGTATCACGCTATCTATAAAACTGCCATGATTAGCGACATAAATCATCGGTTGTCCGCTAATATTTTCTTTTCCTTTAATAGAAATGGGAGAAAATATGAGCCGAAAAATTGAACCCGCCCAAAACCGAAAAGCGGCGGCTGCTTTTTTTCGAGGCAGAATAATGACTAACAACCAAACAGGTAATAAGGTGAAAAACAATAAAATGAGAACATAAAAACTAAATACCACTTTAATCAAATTAATTAACCATTTTTCTATTTTTTTCGCACGACTTTTAATAAATAATTTTATCGTTTGCCAAAAAGCAGACCGGCCTGGTCGACTTAATTTTCCGGCCAAATAATCTTGCTTACAACTCGAACGACGCAATTTTCCACTGGATGTTTTCGGCAAGGTGTGCGGAGGCACTAATAAAATTTCGTCAGGCGGGATGCCGATTTGTGAAATCACTTTATCTACTATTTCTTTTTTTATTTCAGGTTGAATTTTTTTATCTTCTTTCGTTTCGGCGACTATTATTAATTTTTCCGTCCCTCTTTTTTCATCAGCTACCCCAAAAGCAGCCACACAACTTTTTCGAACTCCCTCAGCGAGGCTAGCCATTGCTTCGATTTCTGTGGGATGATAATTACGACCGGCCTTAATAATTAAATCTTTCTTCCGACCAGTAATAAAAAGCTCTCCTTCGGCTAAATATCCAAGGTCTCCCGTCGCCCACCAACCATTATGATAAATCGCCATCGTTGCTTCTGAGTTACGGTAATAACCTTGCATGGCGGAGGGGCCTTTAAACTGGATATTTCCAATCGTACGTTCAGCAACCCGATTATCGTTATCGTCCACAATACGGATTTCGTGTCCTTCTAAAACACTGCCGCAGGAAACGAATTCATAATATTTCTTATCGCGCGTGGTTAACGGTACGGCGGTATTGTTTTTTTCATAAGGCAATCGCTCGATTCGATCGATATTCGGCCCCCGATTTAAAGGAGGAAAAGTGAGCCCCAAAGCACATTCTGCAAGGCCGTAAGCGGGAAAAATCGCTTCTTTTTTAAATCCATATTTCCTGAATCGTTTTTCAAAATTACGCAAGGTGTCAGGATGAATCATTTCCGATCCATTTAGAGCTACTCGCCAAGAACTTAAATCCAAGCCCTCAAGATCGCTATCTTCAATTTTTTTTACGCACAGGTCGTAAGCGAAATTAGGACCGGGAGATATAGTCCCTCGGTGATAATGAATCGCCCATAACCATTTTTCAGGACGGGATAAAAAAGTGAAAGGAGAAAGTAAAGTTAACGGTAACCCATGGTAAAAGCTTCCCATCCAAGCGCCGATCAAACCCATATCATGGTAAAGCGGAAGCCAACTGACGAACGCATCCGTTGACTGCATGTTGAGCGTTT
This sequence comes from Coxiella burnetii, assembly GCF_005280755.1. Lineage (NCBI taxonomy): Bacteria > Pseudomonadati > Pseudomonadota > Gammaproteobacteria > Legionellales > Coxiellaceae > Coxiella > Coxiella burnetii. The sequence continues at coordinate 1,819,488 of NZ_CP040059.1, read as the reverse complement.
TTCCATAGGCGCTTATATTCGCTAATAAATTAGCATGATTCAGCAATACCCCTTTTGGATTCCCCGTGCTCCCAGAGGTATATTGGATTAACACAGGATCTGTAGCTTCAATATCTAATGTGGGTAAATCCGCTGATATATCCGTTAATGCTTTGACGGTAGTCACTTCTAATAGGCTAGGAACAAACGATTGAAGTAATTTACTTAGTGCAGCGGCGCGTTTGAACGTGATTAAGAATCGAACGCCGGCGTTATGCAATATAAAGGCTTCGCGCTTGGCATATTCTTCAATTTGATCAGCACGAAAGGGGGGATAAATAGGAACAGGGATTCCGCCGGCCATCAATGTGCCTAAAAATGAATAAAAAAAATCGGCCGACGTGGGAAGCATAATGGCAACGGTTTCACTGGGTTTTAACCCTTTTCCAACTAAACCCTGGGCGAATTCTTTTGCTCTCGTATAAAGTTCGCCGTAACGAATAATGGTTTCTTCGCCAAATTCATTTTGAAAATAAATGTGCGGACGATCAGGCTCATTTTGAGCATAGAGGTTGAGGAGTTCGACTAACGTTTCGACTTTAGAAGGATCGGTGCGAGTGCTTTTAAGCGGTGCGATGACTTCCCTTTTCACTTTGAGCAAAGTGGGTTCAGCCATTTTTACGGCTTTAACAACATCGTTTAATTGCTTGGCTTTTACGAGAAGAGATTCGGGTAATTCGACACCTAATGATTTTTCAATGCGGCTAAATAATTCTGCTTTTTCTAGACTGCCTATCCCCAAATCGTGCTCTAACCGTGCATCGAGAGAAACGGCGCGGGCGGCGCGTTCAGCGCCAGACTCCAACAGAAATTGATGGGTGAGGGAAATAACTTGCGATTCGATTTCCGTTAATGATTTGTCCATAATTTTTAACTACCGAATTCGATCTAAGATCCCCTCCAACTCATCGGCGCTGTTGTAATGAATGATGAGTTTTCCTTTTCCTTTCGCTCCGTGTCGAATGGTGACGGCCGCGCCCAGTTTATCGGATAAATGATGTTGTAAGCGCGCCACATCCGGGTCCATTGATGGGCGATTGGCAGATGATTTACCTTCCGATTGCCAGTGTTGAATTAATTTTTCGGTTTCACGAACCGATAACGCTCGCTTTATAATAATGTTCGCTGCTTCGCTTTGCTGAAAACCTTCTAACGCTAATAAAGCCCGTGCATGCCCCATATCCAAGTGACCTTGTTCCAGCAACGCTTTTACATCTGGATTTAATTTTAAAAGGCGCAAGCTATTGGTGACACTCGTGCGGGATTTACCGACAGCTTCTGCTATCTCCTCATGGGTCATTTTAAATTCGTCCAATAATCGCTGCAAAGCGGCGGCTTCTTCGATGGCGTTTAAATTTTGTCGTTGTATGTTTTCAATCAACGACATGGTGATGGCCGCCTCATCGGTAATGGGGCGGATAACCGCAGGAACTTCTTTTAAGCCAGCCAATTGGGCTGCACGCCAACGTCGTTCCCCTGCAATTATTTCATAGCGTTGACCGACTGGCCGAACAACGATCGGTTGAATGATGCCTTGTGCGCGGATTGAGTTTGCTAATTCTTCTAAGGCGTCTTTATCCATTTGCCGACGTGGCTGATAACGACCGGGTTGAATAACATCGATCGTTAATTTTTTTAATTCTGTTTTAGAATCCGCTAACGAGGCGTCGTTGATTTCGGTGAGTAATTCGTTTAATCCCAAATCACTCAGTCCTCGACCCAGTCCGCGTTTTTGTGTCATTGACACACCTCATGATGCCGCATGATTTCTCCTGCTAACGCTAAATAGGCCGCAGCGCCTTGTGAATTTCTATCATAGTTCATAACAGGCAACCCATGACTCGGCGCTTCCGCCAAACGCACATTTCGGGGGATAACGGTTTGGTATACCTTCTCCCCAAAATGGGTGAGTAATTGCTCGGAAACTTCCACCGTTAATCGGTTACGGCCATCATACATTGTTCGTAATAATCCTTCTATTTTTAACGCCGGATTGACGGTTTTACGAATCCGCTCAATACTCGACAATAAACTTGTTAATCCTTCCAAGGCGTAGTATTCGCATTGGATCGGTATTAAAACGCTGTCGGCGGCGACAAGAGCGTTAACTGTCAACATATTTAGAGAAGGGGGGCAATCAATTAAAATAAAATCGTAATTATTTTTAACCGCGTTTAATGCTTCATCTAAACAGCGCTCACGATGGCCCGTTTTTAAAAGCCGCACTTCAGCGACCGTCAGGTCACCATTTGCTGGCAATAAATCGTATTTCCAACCGGCAGGGACGATCGCTTTTTCCGCTGTCACTTCGCCTAAAAGGACTTCATTGACAGAAGACGTTATCGTTTGTTTATTAACGCCTGATCCTACCGTGGCGCTGCCTTGCGGGTCTAAATCAATTAATAAAGAGCGGCGTTTAGCCGCGCCCAAGGAAGCCGCCAAATTCACCGCAGAAGTGGTCTTCCCTACACCTCCTTTTTGATTAGCAATGGCGATAACGGTTGTCATTAGACGCTAGCCCTTATTATTTTTAACTTCAACAAGATGACGCTCCGCCTTTAATCCTGGGACATTTAAAACGTGCACAATAGCCGACGCGTCTGTGCCGCGTAATTCTTTTTCAGGATAAGCCCCCTTCATTATCAACCATTGCCCGCCCGAACGCAGCAAATGATTGGTTTGTTCCATGATCTCCCTAACGCTTCCCAGTGCCCGGCACGTGATGGTATCAAAATAAAAACCCGGCTGATAAGAGCCCACACGCTCTTGAATGATCGTGACATTGGTTATCTTAAAGCGAGAAGCCGCCTGAAGCAAAAAGGCTGTTTTTTTAGCTTTGCTATCGATCAAGGTGAATTTTTTTTCGGGGCAGGCGAAAGCCAATGGTATACCGGGGAAGCCGGCTCCGCTGCCGACATCGAGGATTTTATCGCCCTTAAGATAGGGGAGGATAGATAGGCTGTCTAAAAGATGGTGGGTGATCATGCTTTTTATTTCGGTAATGGCGGTGAGGTTATAAGCCTGGTTCCATTTTTGGAGAAAAGCGAGAAAGGCGAGCATTGATTGTTGGATAGTTTCTGCGACCTTAAGCCCCAATTGGTCGATGCCTTGTTTTAGTTTTTCTGTCATGGTGATTACCCTTTCTCCACTCGGAGCGGGATTAGGGATAGAGTTCTTTTTTCTTCAAATGAACGAGTAACAACGAAATCGCCGCTGGCGTGATTCCTGGGATGCGGCTAGCTTGCCCGAGGGTGGTGGGTTTTGTTTCATTTAATTTTTGTCGAACTTCGTTGGACAATCCGGTCACTTGATTATAATCGAGAGAGGAGGGAATCTGCGCAGTCTGGTATTTTTTTTGCCGGGCAATTTCGGCCAATTGATGGGTTAAATAGCCTTCGTATTTTGCTTGAATATCAATTTGCTCAGCAACGGAGGGCTCTAACACGGCAGGGCCCAGTTCTTCAATTTGCATCAGCGCCGGGTAATTAATTTCAGGGCGTCGTAGAAGATCCATGGCGGAATAATCTCGTTCCAAGAGTTGTTGAAAACGACTTTCAATGGCTTTGGCAACGGTGGACTTTGGCCAGATCCGTTGTTTCTTTAAGCGTTGTTGTTCTTTTTCAATCGTTTCTTTTTTCTTTACGAAGAAATTCCAACGTTCGTCATCGACGCAGCCTAAGTCGCGGCCTTTTTCGGTTAACCGCAAATCCGCATTATCCTGTCTTAAAAGCAGTCGGTATTCCGCGCGACTGGTGAACATGCGGTACGGTTCATTCGTGCCGCGAGTCGTTAAGTCATCAATTAATACGCCGATATACGCTTCGTCCCGCGCCGGTGTCCAGGGTGCGCGTTCTTGTATTTGCAAAGCGGCATTAATCCCCGCGATTAATCCTTGGGCGGCCGCTTCTTCGTAGCCGGTGGTGCCGTTAATTTGACCAGCGAAATAGAGTCCGGGCACGTATTTAGTTTCAAGAGAGGGTTTTAAATCGCGTGGATCAAAATAATCATATTCAATGGCATAACCCGGACGCGTAATGTGGCATTTTTCCAAGCCTTTTATGCTATGAATAAAATCGAGTTGGACGTCAAATGACAAGCTGGTCGAGACACCATTGGGATAGACTTCAGGAGTGTTTAATCCTTCGGGTTCTAAAAAAAGTTGGTGTGAATTTCGATCCGCAAAGCGCACGATTTTATCTTCGATGGACGGACAATAGCGCGGGCCCACCCCTTCGATGACGCCGGAGAAAAGTGGTGAGGTTTTTAAACCATTGCGAATGATGTCATGGGTTTTTTCGTTCGTTTGAGTGATAAAACAAGAGACCTGACGAGGGCGGTCTTCGCCATGGCTCCAATAAGACATTAACGGCAAAGGTTGATCGCTGGGTTGTTCGATCAATTGGGAATAATTAATGGTGCGCCCATCGATCCGCGGCGGCGTGCCTGTTTTCAAGCGCTCTACTCGAAAAGGCATTTCGCGAAGACGCTCCGCCAGCGCGAGAGCGGGGGGATCGCCAGCGCGCCCGCCGCGGTAATGGTTCATGCCGATGTGGATTTTTCCGCCTAGGAAAGTGCCGACGGTTAAAATGACCGTCGGAGCATAAAAAGCAAGCCCCATTTGGGTCACGACGCCTGCTGCTCGATTATTTTGAATAATAAGATCATCGACGCCTTGTTGGAATAGCCACAGATGGGGTTGGTTTTCTAAAGCGTGGTGGATAGCGGCTTTATATAAGACCCGATCAGCTTGTGCACGAGTTGCACGAACCGCTGGACCTTTGCGTGCATTCAGGGTTCGAAAATGGATACCCGCTTGGTCGGCCGCAAGAGCCATTATTCCGCCAAGCGCATCGATTTCTTTGACGAGGTGGCTTTTACCAATGCCACCAATGGCGGGGTTGCAGGACATTTGACCCAGCGTTTCTATGTTATGAGTCAGCAATAGCGTTCGCGCGCCCATCCGCGCCGCCACCAGCGCAGCCTCGGTGCCCGCATGACCGCCACCCACGACGATGACGTCAAATTGTTGAGAGGTACTTTGCATGGGCGGGATTTTACCACATCTCTTTCTTTCCTGCTGAAGTGCTGGCGCGATGTCGTCGCTAAGGGGGTCAACAAAAACAGTTCCAATTTAATAATCGACAATTCCGGTTTTCCCTCTTAAGATACTGCTAATTTGAAAAACAACTTTAGGTAGATTATGAGACCTCGTTTTTTTCCCAACCGAAAAAAAACATAATAGAGTTTTTTACCGCTTGTCGAGACGCTAATTTAGATTCCGTGAAATGCAGATCGTTCCGCGTACAGTGAAGAATTGAATTCCCCGTATTCCGCTTCGCTCCATACGGGGAATTGATTATTTTCCGATACAAAATTCTGAAAATATTTTTCCGAGTAAGTCGTCGGAGGTGAATTCGCCGGTGATTTCGGAGAGGGCGTTTTGGGCTAGTTTTAAATCTTCAGCGACTAGCTCGCCTGCTTTTTGGTTTAAGAGATGGTTATTGGCGTTTTTTAAAAAAGCGCTGGCTCGTGCGATGGCGTCGCAGTGGCGTCTTCTAGCAATGAAATTGTTTTCGTGGGTGGCTTCAAATCCAGCGGTATTTTTTAAATGGTTTTTTAAGAGCTCAACGCCGGCGCGAGTTTTAACGGAGAGTTTGATATGCGGATACTCTTTATTTTCTTTACGAGGGGCCTCACCGATTAAATCAATTTTATTTTCAACAATTAGGGTTGGAATTTTGTTGTCGTTTTCGGAAAACCATTGAGCGATAATTTTTTTAAAATCTTCCGTTGGTTTTGATGCGTCGATCATTAATAATAATAGATCGGCCTGTTGAACGGCTTTTTGTGTACGGCGCACGCCTTCTTTTTCAACCACATCTTCAGTAAGACGAAGACCAGCGGTATCAACGACGTGAATTGGCAAGCCGTCAATATGAATCGATTCGCGAATAATATCCCGCGTAGTCCCTGCAATGTCTGTCACGATGGCGGTTTCTTGTCCGCTTAATAAGTTTAATAGGCTGGATTTACCGACATTGGGTTCGCCCGCGATAACAACGGTGATGCCTTCGCGCAAAAGGGCGCCTTGTTTGGCGGTTTTTTCTATTTCTTGCACTTGGTGCGTTAAATTTTCTAATGTCTCTTTTATCCGTTCGTCGGCAAGGAAATCAATTTCTTCTTCGGGAAAATCAATGGATGCTTCGATATACATTCGCAACTGGATTAAAGCGTCCACCAATTGGTGAATGCGTTTTGAAAATTCACCTTGCAACGAACGCATTGCTGAACGAGCTGCTTGTTCTGAAGAGGCATTAATGAGATCAGCAACCGCTTCCGCTTGCGCGAGGTCTATTTTGTTATTCAAAAAGGCCCGTTCAGAAAATTCCCCCGGGCGGGCTTGGCGCGCGCCGGCTTTCAAAACGGTATTTAATAAACGATCCATGACCACAGGACCGCCGTGACCGTGCAGCTCTAAAACGTCTTCGCCGGTAAATGAATTAGGCTTAGGGAAATAGAGGGCGATTCCCTCATCAATTACCGACCCTGAATCCCGAAATTTAACAAATGTCGCATACCGAGGCTTAGGAACGCACCCCAGGATTTTCTGAGCAATGGCCTTAGTCTTTTCCCCCGAAACGCGAACAACCCCAATCCCCCCTCGACCTGAAGGCGTCGCTTGGGCAGCAATGGTTTCGGGGAACACATAGGTCATCTTTGCTATAATTTTTCCAGGACTTAAAAATAAGGGATGATAACATGAACAAATCAAAAGCAATAATAGCGAGCTTAGTCCTTCTAGGGCTGACTGCGATAGCTTTGGGAGATGACCTTCGCTGTGAAAATGGGGGTACCGTTACAGGAGTTACTCATAAGAATTGCGGGCTAACCTGGGAGACTAATCCTCCCGAATTCAATTTTTGCCCAAAGGGCCAAACAACAAACTGCTGTCCTCACGGTCCTTACAGCCGTTCGTGTGCGCCTTGTTCTACTAAGGAAACCACCATGGCTTGCTGTTGTAGTCGCGAAGGCACGCATTGGTATACTTCAATAAATATTGCCACCTGTAAAGATAAGGGAGATTACATTTGGAATAACGATGGGACTCTGACTTGCTGCAAACCAAATCAAACCGGCTCTCTCTGCCCCTAATCGCCAACAATTAATATCCAGTAGCCCGTATGAAGCGAAGCGCAATACGGGACTTTTTACCTTTTCCGCTTCCGAGCGCGCCGCGCTTTTAATTTCGCTTTATGGCTTTCATACGTTTTATTGACATACCACTGTTGCAGCGTCTGCACCACGTTGTTGGTGATCCAATACAACACCAATCCCGCGGGAAAATTGATGAAAAAGACTGTAAAAATCACGGGCAGAATCCACATCATTTTTTGTTGCGTAGGGTCCGGTGAAGTGGGCGATACCCATTGTTGAGCCAACATACTTAAACCCATGATAATGGGCAAAATATAATAGGGATCTTTAACGGATAAATCATGAATCCAGAAAATAAACGGTGCTTGACGCAATTGGACGCTTTCAATAATAACGTAATAAAAAGCAATAAATACAGGTACTTGAATTAGCATCGGGAGGCAGCCGCCCAATGGATTAATTTTCTCTTTGCGGTACAACTCCATTGTCGCGCGACTTAACGCTTGTCGATCATCGCCATGCCGTTCTTTCAACGCTTGTATCCGCGGTTGCATTTCACGCATGCGCGCCATTGAACGGAAACTTTTTGCTGAAAACCAATAAAAAACGATTTTGATCAGAATCGTCGTGATAATAATAGACCAACCCCAATTCTTAACGACAGCATGAACAGCGCTGAGAATCCAAAACAAAAGCATGGAAATCGGCCATAGCCATCCGTAATCGATCGTTCGTTCCAATCCAGGTGCCAACCCCTTTAATCGCTTAGCAATTTCGGGGCCGACGTAAAGCGTGGCATGCGTGGCGGCTTCGCTCCCCGCGGCCACATTCATTTGAGGGCTGACAAAACCAACCACGTAAACATTAGGCTCATCGCTCGCTGGAATCACGTGACTGTAGTAGTGGTACGTTAATTCGGGGTTCCCCGGTACCCAAGCGCTCAGGAAGTAATGTTGTTGCATGGCGATCCAGCCACTTTGGCTCGTTCGATCAATATTTTGCTTATCCAGCGATTCGTAGCTCAGCTTTTCATAGGGGGTCTGCGGACTTCCCATAGAGGCGCCGTTGTAACTTCTGACATAAAAATGGTGATGTTCCGTTGGTGGTTGACGGCGGGTAATTTGAGTATAAAGGCTGCCTTGCCAGGGTTTAGACGTGTTGTTCTTCACTTGATAGGCTAAGTGAATGGCATAATCATCGCGATGGAACGTGTAGGTCTTCGTAACTAGAAGTCCGTCAGGGGCTCGACCTGTGAGTTGGACGATGAGCTGATTCTGGCCATTTTCTAAAACATATTGCTTTTTTTCCGACTCAAATTGAACCGTTGTTGGTTGACCATTTCCATTTGTTAACCCGCTTTGAGCAATGTACAACTCATTCGGTTCGCCGCTTAAAATTTGTACCGGCGTTTGTTTCTCCTCTAAAGAAACCGGATATTTAGGCAACTTTGCCGAAACAATGTTTCCACCCTGAGTGTCAATTTCGACATCAAGGACATCAGTCCTTACCGTGATCAGCCGCGCCTCCGGCACTTTACTCGTAAAGGCAATCGTTCCTGCCTTTTTAGTTTTCTCAGCCGCCCCGGGAGTGAAAGCTGGAGGGGTGTAAGCGGTCGGGTGATCGCCATTCGCGGTTGGCTGTTCTACCGTTGGAGTTGGCTTCGGCGTCGGTGGATAGTCACGCTGCCAAGCGTTGAACAGCGCAATCGCTAAAAGCGCAACAATGACATATAAAATTATTCGTTTAATATCCACCCGTTACACCATCTCATTGGACTTTTCAGGCACAAAATCAACCCCACCAGGATGGAAGGGATGACACCGCAGTAAGCGCCAAACCGTTAAACCACTACCCTTTATCACACCAAACCGCTTTAAAGCGGTTTCGGCATAACAAGAACACGAAGGATAAAATCGACAAGAACTCATTAGCACTGGACTGATCAGATATCGATAACTTTTGATCAAACCGAGGAGGAGCGTTTGGATTGCTTTTCCAATTGCGTGAACAATTTGTTTATACATTCATACAGCTCTTTGTTATCCGCTTCCACGGAAGAGGCCTTAGCAACAACGACGATATCGAACGCCGGTAAGTCCTTCTTTCTTATTCGAAAAGCCTCCTTGACCACTCGTCTGACGCGATTACGCCACACGGCTTTTCTCACATTGCGTTTGCTTGCCACTACACCTAATCGCGAATGTTTTATTTCATTCTCTCGATAATAAAGTAAATAGTAACGGCCTATTATCCTTTGACGCGCCGCGTATATACGGCGAAACTCAGCAGTTGTACGGATTCGCCAACCTACGGAAAAACCTTTTTCCATCAAACGGTTAAACGCTTTCTTCCTTTCGCGCGGCGGCGATTCAGTACTTGACGGCCATTTTTTGTTGCCATTCGCGCACGAAAGCCATGCGTTCGATTACGTTTCTGTTTGCTGGGCTGATAGGTTCGTTTCATAAGGCAACTCGTTTAAATCAAGGGTTTAATAGGACCCGCAATCATAAATCAGCGTACGCGGACTGTCAAATCGAGGAAATGCAAAGAGTGCGATTAAAAGTAGGTTTCCAACAAGCAGTCCGGATTTCGCTTCGCACCTACGGGCTACTTCGCTAACCACTAACTATAACTTAATTAAATTAAGATTAATTTTGTAGTTATTAAGCCTGTTATTAACGGGGATAAAGTTTTTTCTCTATATAAATCAAAGGATTGAACTCTTTTTTTTCGTGAAAAGTTAATCGAGATAAGGCTGCATAAGCTGTGTATGTTTGTGGATAACTTTAGAAATTCAGCAGTTTCCTTTAAATAAACAGAGGTTATCCACAAGCAAACCAAATGGCTTAAGGGTCCCTCGTCGGCGAAGCTGGCTGCTTTGTTTTAAGCTAACACGTTTAATCGCACCTCGGTTAAAAGGTTTACCTTGATGAATTATGCTTATCAAAGTTAGAATAAATTTTTCTCCCTAGAAAAAGGATTCCTTTCATGGATAATTATAAAAAAATTCTTGTCGCGTTGGCGCTTGATCCTAATAGCGATCGACCATTGGTGGAAAAAGCGAAGGAGTTAAGTGCTAACCGCGATGCTCAATTATATTTAATTCATGCGGTTGAACACCTTAGCAGTTACGGGGCTGCCTATGGTGTGGCGGCTGGGGTTGATGTTGAAGATATGTTATTGGAAGAAGCAAAAAAGCGAATGAATGAAATTGCTTCCCAATTAAATATTTCCTCCGATCATCAAATTGTGAAAGTGGGCCCTGCAAAGTTTCTTATTTTGGAGCAAGCCAAAAATTGGGGTGTTGATTTAATCATCGTGGGTAGCCATGGCCGTCATGGTATTCAGTTATTGCTAGGTTCCACGTCGAATGCCGTTTTGCACGGCGCTAAATGCGATGTATTGGCTGTTCGGATCAAGGGTTCTTAAAGAGCAGAGAATAATAAAAGCCGTCTTTGTTATCTTGCCCAGGTAATTGTTGAACGCCGTATTTTAATTGCAATCCGCCGTGGACATTTGTGGGAGATAATTCGACTTTGTCGTGGGTCGATAAAAATTCTTCAATTACTTTTTCATTTTCATCTGGTAAAACCGAACACGTGGAATAAAGCAAAAACCCTCCTGCTTTCAGCACTGTCCATAACGCGTTCAATAATTGCAATTTTTTTTGGTGATATTGTGAAATATCACCCGGTTGTCGTAACAGTTTAATATCAGGGTGGCGGCGAATAACGCCAGTCGCAGAGCAGGGCGCATCGAGAAGAATACGATCAAACAATTCTCCACTTGACCATTGGTCGATTTGTGAGACATCCGCTAAAAGGCATTGCAAGTGTTCTTGTCGGAGCCCAAGACGGGTTATATTTTCTTTAATTCGATTTAATCGCTGTTTGTTATTGTCAATCGCAACCAACGTTTTTAAGTGCGGGTTTACTTCTAAAATATGAGAAGTTTTGCTGCCGGGCGCTGCACAGGCATCGAGTACGGTTTGGTTATTTTCTAATTTCAATAAATACGCTGCAAATTGCCCCGCTGCGTCTTGAATGTAACAATAGCCTTCGTTAAATCCGGGCAGCTGGTGCACCGAACAAGGTTTTTCTAGTTGAATAGCCGCGGGCAAAAAATCGAGAGGTTTGGCAGAGATATTTTTTTGGTCCAGCATTTCTAAATAAATTTCACGACTAATTTTAGTTAAATTGACCCGTAATGTCATGGGAGGGCGAGCGTTGTTAGCGATTAAAATAGATTCCCAATGATCCGGCCATGCTTTTTTAATGTGTTGAATAAACCATAAAGGGTGCGCGTATTGTCCTTCGATGGTTTTTTCAGTAAACGTAAGTAATTCATCTTTTTCAGCGATAAAGCGTCGCAATAATTTGTTGATTAATCCTTTTGCCCACGGTTTTTTTAGTATTTCAGCGGCACCAACGGTTTGATTAACGATAGTGTGGGTGGGTATATTTAGGTAATTCAATTGATAAAAGCCTGTTAAAATAAGGCAAAATATATCGTGATCTTTATCTCTTAAAGGCGCATGTAATAATTTTTCAGCTATTAATTTTAATTTAAAGTACCAGCGTAACGTGCCGTAGCAGAGCTCTTGAATCAGCGATTGATTTTTTTTGTTAGCGGATAAAAGTGCTGTTAATGAACACTTTTTTTGAACGACTTGATTAACTAAAATCGCGGTTGTTGCCCGTGTATTCATGATAGCAAAGAAATATCAGCGATCTGCGAAAACAATTGTTGTAAAGAACTCAGCAGAGCCAGTCGATTTTCACGTTTTTCCTTGTCATCGACCATTACCATAACTTTATCAAAGAAAATATCTATCGGTTCTTTGAGAGAAGCAAGTTCGCTTAATGCTTTTGTATAGTCTGCTTTTTTATAAAGATTATTGACTAATTCTGCACGTTCTTTAAGTTGATCGGCGAGAAGGTGTTCGGCATCGGAATCAAAGAGCGAATGATCGATCGTTTTGCTTTTTAGTTCGGCAGCCTGTTTTTTGAGAATATTACTGACTCTCTTATTAGCTGCTGCTAACGCATCGGCTTCGGGTAACGTTTGGAAATGTTGAACGGCTTTAATTCGGCGGTCAAAATCCAGCGGATCATCTGGATGGCTGGCCAGAACGGCCATAAAAACAGAGGCAGGAACTTCTTTTTCAAGATACCACGCGCGTAAGCGTTCGATGATAAAATCGAAGGACTGGTTTACAACGTTAACATTTGGCAATTCAACCGCATAATTGTTTTTAGCTTCATTTAATAAAGCGAATAAATCTAATGATAACTCTTTTTCGATTAAAATGCGTAAAATCCCAAGCGCTGCTCGACGCAACGCAAATGGGTCTTTATCGCCGGTGGGTGATTTGTTAATGCCAATAATACCTATAATGGTGTCGATGCGATCCGCCACTGCCACGCAGGGGCTTAATAAATTCCGAGGTAATTGATCTCCTGAAAAACGGGGTAAATAATGTTCTTTAATCGCTTCAGCGACGAGAGGGGGCTCTTTATCATGAAAAGCATAATAATAACCCATAATTCCTTGCAAAGTGGGGAATTCATAGACCATCTCGCTAACTAAATCGCATTTGGAAAGAAGTCCAGCGCGGGCTGCTAATTGCTCATCAATATTAATTTGTTTAGCAATAAAGGCAGCCAGTTTTTCAATGCGTCTCGCTTTGTCTGCGAGGGTGCCCAGTTGTCGTTGGAAAATAACATCCCCAAGTTTGGGTAACCGGTTTTCTAACGAAGTCCTAAGGTCATTGTCATAAAAGAAGGACGCGTCCGCGAGCCTTGCGTTTATTACCCGTTCGTTTCCAACGATAACCCGTTTAGGATTTTTGCTTTCAATATTGCTGACGATAATAAAATAGGGAAGCAGATCGCCATTTTTATTTTTTATGGGAAAGGTGCGTTGATGCACTTTCATTGTTGTAATCAGAACTTCGGGAGGTAATTTTAAAAATTCAGCTTTAAAGTTACCAACTAAAATAACGGGCCACTCCACCATTCCTGTAACTTCTTCTAGTAACCCTTCATCAATGATGGCTTCTCCTTTTTCAGAGGCCGCCTTTTGGATAAGATCACGAATTTTTTCTCGTCGCTTTTCAAAATCAGCTATTACCATTCCATGGGTTAATAATAGTTTTTGATAGTCATCGGGTTTAGTGACTAAAATATTTTTAGGATGATGAAAACGATGCCCGCGTGTTTCGCATGAGGCCATTTTTCCAAGCAAAGTGGCGGGAACGAGATCTTTTCCCAACATCAGGATAATCCAATGAACAGGTCGAACGAAGAACTCCTTATGATCGCCCCAGCGCATGGCCTTTGGTGTAGGCAATTGTTTAAGGGCCGATTGAATTATGTTGGGCAACAGATCGAGAGTATTTTGGCCCGGCTGTTCTATTTCACAATAGATAAATTCACCTTTTTTTGTTTTTTTAACTTTGAGTTGAGCGGTAGAAACGCCACAAGATTGTGCAAAGCCAAAACAAGCGAGTGTAGGGGTTTGGTCTTTGTCAAAAGCCGCTTTGACGCTAGGGCCCTGCCGTTCTATTTTTCGTTGGGGTTGTTGAAGTGCTAAATTATTGACCAATACCGCCAAACGACGGGGTGTGGCATAACGGTGTATATTCTCGAATGATAAGTCAGCTTTTTCTAATTCGGATTTAATCGTTTGGGATAATGCTTGGGACAGTTGGTTCAATCTCCGCGGTGGTAATTCTTCGCAACCGATTTCTAATAAAAAGTCTTGTGTGGTCATTTTTAACATCCTTTCACTCTATCATTACCCGCCAATGGTAAAACGCGGGAAGAAGAGGAGGATATTTCTTCCAACATTGGAAACCCAAGTTTTTCTCGAGCGGAATAATAGGCTTCGGCAACGGCTTGGGCCAGTTTTCTGACGCGGAGGATAAACCGTTGGCGTTCTGTCACAGAAATGGCTTGGCGAGCATCGAGAAGATTAAAGGTATGAGAGGCTTTTAGCACCATCTCATAAGCCGCTAGCGGTAAGTGAACTTCAATTAATTGGCTTGCTTCCTTTTCGTAAAAATCGAAAAAATTAAATAATGCTTCTACATTGGCGTATTCGAAATTGTAGGCTGACATTTCAACTTCATTTTGTTGGAAAATTTGTCCATAGGTGACGCGTCCGTTAGGGCCTTCGGTCCAGACAAGGTCAAACATGTTATCTATCCCTTGCAGAAACATAGCCAGACGTTCCAGGCCATAAGTAATTTCCCCAGTGACGGGTTTGCATTCTAAGCCGCCGATTTGTTGGAAGTACGTGAATTGTGTAATTTCCATTCCATCTTGCCAAACTTCCCAACCGACTCCCCAGGAGCCTAGTGTAGGCGCCTCCCAATTGTCTTCGACAAAACGAATGTCATGAGTGAGCGGATCAATACCCAGCGCTTTTAGAGAACCCAAATAGATATCTTGAATGTCATCGGGGGATGGCTTCAAGACGACTTGAAATTGATAGTAATGCTGGGTGCGATTGGGATTATCTCCGTAGCGCCCGTCGGTTGGTCGGCGCGAAGGTTGGACATAGGCAGCGCGCCAGGGTTCAGGACCGATGGCTCGCAAAAAGGTTGCGGGATGGAAAGTCCCAGCGCCTACTTCCATATCGAAAGGTTGTAACAAGACACATCCTTGGGAGGCCCAATATTCCTGTAAAGCGAGAATCATTTGTTGGAAATTAACGGGATGCGATGATTTCATTTGCCAACTTTTATCATGATATCCAACAAAAAACCAGCTGTAGTCATTTTAAACTTGTGATCCCGCGCAGGCGTCAACTTAAGCATAAAACCCTAATGGCTGTAAAGTTGATGCTCTCTTTCGCCTGGTTCCTTTCAAAGCTCCTGGATACAACGGGCCCCTATCATACCCACCCGTGGTGAAGCGTGGAAAACTTAAAACCCGTCGTCCCCCGCGAGGCCGTCTGCGGTATTATTGAAGCATATAAAACCTTCAAGGCCGAGTCGGGGGGACCCAGATTAAGGGGCTAAGAAAAACACCGATGGCGCTTTTCTTAGCCTTTTAGTTTGGATTCCCGTGACTTCGGCCGTGAAAGCCCTCGATTCTTTGTCTATCGGTAGACGGCCTACGCACGGGAACGACGGACATTTTTTTCAACTACTTGATATTCCCTCTTTACCTCGGTCCCTTAGTTGACGCCTATGCACGCAGGTGGGAATCCAGCGCGCCTTTGGCGCGCAGCGCACATAGTGCGCTGTGTCCCCGCCTGCGCGGGGATGACGAGGGGGCGTGGTAATGATAGGGTGAGGCTTAGAGCGCCTCTTGACCTCTCCCGTTTGGGCGGAAGAGGTCGTATCAGTGAGGATTTATTACTTTTCTACCCGGTCGATTTCTTTTTGAAGGTTTTGTTGTGAGGTGGCGCCGGGTATAAAACCGAATTTGGTTAACGCTTTATTACCAATGACGAACGTCGGGGTGCCTGCTAGCTGTAACGATTGAGCTAATTGGAAGTTATCACGCAGTTGTTTTTGGATAGCAGGATTATCCATGTCTTTTTTGAGCTGAGCAACATTTAATCCTACTTTTTCTGCGGTTTGAAGGGTGATTTGTTCTGATAATTGGCCGTCGACACTGAGCAGCGCGTCGTGGAAAGCATAATATTTTCCTTGTTTAGCGGCTGCTAATGATACTTTGGCAGCGTATTGCGATTGGCCGCCAAAAATGGGCAGTTCTTTGAAGACAACGCGGAGGTTTTTATTTTGTTTCACGATAGCTTGAATAACAGAATTCATGGCTTTGCAATGGCCACATTGATAATCGAAAAATTCAACCAATGTAACATTGCCATGAGGATTGCCTGCCACTGGTGATGCAGGGTCGTTAAATAATTTCTTTGCATTTTCTTTAATTGCTTGTTGAGCGTGTTCTTCTTGTTGCGCTTCTGTCTTTTTTTGCAATGCTTGGGATGCTTCTACTAAAACTTCTGGGTGGTTGACTAAATAATGGTGGACGATGCTTTGTATGTCTTTGACTTGTTGAGGAGAAAAACTGAATTGAGAGGGGGCGGCTATCGCCACGCCTGCGGTCAAGGTTCCGGCTAAAAATAGTGCAGTCAAACGGTTCTTCACGATCTATTCCCCTTAGAGTTAAAAATTATTCATCTGCCATAGCAGTTCGAATTTTCTGCATGGCGTTTTTTTCAAGCTGCCGAATACGTTCGGCAGAAACAGCGTATTGTGCTGCTAATTCATGAAGCGTTGATTTTTTTTCACTTAACCAACGCTGATATAAAATATCTCGACTTCGATCATCCATCGATTGCATTGCGTTGTGCAATCGATGCTCCTGATCATCGGCCCAATTGCTTCGTTCCAATTGCAGGGCTGGGTTGTAACGTTTGTCTTCAAGATAATGCGCAGGAGCGCCCCAACTGGGGGTACCGCTGTCACTTTCTTCGTCAGCGCCGTCAAAGGCTTCATCGTAACTATTTAGCCTTTCTTCCATTTGGCGCACGTCTTTCGTGCTAACATTTAATTCTTCTGCTAATGCAAAGGCTTCGTGATCGCTAAACCAGCCCCGTTTTTTGGCGTGTTTGCGCAGGTTGAAAAAGAGTTTTCGTTGCGCTTTGGTGGTAGCAATTTTGACGATACGCCAGTTCTTCAGAATAAATTCATGAATTTCTGCGCGAATCCAATGCACGGCGAAAGACACTAATCGTACGCCGACTTGGGGATCAAAGCGCTTGACCGCCTTCATTAAACCGATATTGCCTTCTTGAATGAGATCTGCTTGCGAGAGGCCGTAGCCTGAATAACCGCGGGCAATTCGCACGACAAACCGCAAATGCGAAAGCACCAATTTGCGGGCAGCTTCTAGGTCATTGCTTTGTCTGAATTTATTAGCTAGGTCGTGTTCTTCCTCCGCACTGAGCAGCGGGATGCGGTTCACCCAGCTAATGTAGCTACCTATACTCCCAATTGACAGCGAGCGTTCTTCAACGCGTGTGAGAAATTGGCTCATGGCTTATTTTGCTCAAAATTTGAATAGGTTATCTAATTGACGGCTCATTCTAACACCGTTTTTGAAGAAGTTCTATACCACCTCAATCCACTGAATTTTGCTCATTTTCGAACAGTTCCTTTTTTAAGGAAATAGAGGATAAAATAAACGTTAAAAAGGTGATTTGTGAATTGGAAAAATGAATTCAACCAGTCGGTAGGTGTTCCTACCAACTGCCAGCTTCCTCTCCCGCGTCCGCGGGGGGCTGTTTTAGCAGGGCGGTATTGTGTTTTGGAGCCGTTGGAAGTTAATAAACATGCCGCTTTATTGTTTGATTCATTGTCTATCGACAATCGGGGTGAATCGTGGACTTATTTGCCGTATGGTCCCTTTGAGGATGGTGAAGCGTTTCAAGAGTGGGCCCGAAAGCTAATCTCGGACGAAGATGTTTTGCTTTACGCCATCTTGAATGCCAAGACACAACGGCCGGTGGGAGTGGCGGGTTATTTGCGAATTAATCCTGCGCATGGCCTTATCGAAATTGGTCACCTTCATTTTTCTACTTTGTTGAGAAGAACGCCTGCTGCAACAGAAGCATTGTATTTGATGATTCGTTATGTTTTTGAAGAGATTAAATATCGTCGGTGTGAATGGAAGTGTCATTGGTTGAATGAACCGTCCCGCCGTGCTGCGCTGCGGCTGGGCTTTAAGTTTGAAGGTGTTTTTCGTCAACATCAAGTTGTGAAGGGCCGAAATCGCGATACGGCTTGGTTTTCTATTATTGATGGCGAATGGCCACCGATAAAAACCAATATTGAAAAATGGTTAAACCCCCTTAACTTTGATTTAGAAGGGAAGCAGATTATCAGTTTGCGTGAATTAAGCTCTTCTCGGGGTGAATAGATTAAGGGGAACCAAATTTTTTCTGAATAACGGAATATTAGCGCTTAATCGAGAGGTTCTTTTATTTACATTCACAAAAGCCTGTAAGTAGGCGATAGGCGCTAATATAAAAAAACTTTGCTCGAAGGGGTCGATAATTTTCGAAGCTTTTTTAGTAATTGATATTAATGTGTTTTTAATTGAAGCTCACTTTCGATTCCTTCGACAATGAGTTTTTTTGTTTCTAGCAGAGATAGGTGTTGCCCTCTAGCCGAGATGAGTGGTACGACAAATCGATTAATAGACGGTTATAAATTCTGCGCAAACGTGCCTGCGGGGTCTTGTTCTTTTGCGCGTTGAAAAATTGGCTTATTGACAGAGGCAAGTGATTTTTTGCTTTTCGAGGGTGTCTTTTCATAAATACGGCCACATTTGGAGGAAATACGGCCATTTTGCAAGGAATACGGCCAAATTTAACTATGGATAGGGCAGAGAGGTTTTAAAGACGTTCTACGGCGTTTAAGTGCCGATAAATGGCAAGCCAGGAGCCGCATAGCCCCATGAGGATAGAAATTAAAATAATAAAAACTCCCGTTTTTATGCTTAATCCATGGATAACATAGTGGTAATTGTAAGTGGCCGCTAGCAATGAGGCTGGGGAGGCGGTTTCTAACAGTAAAATACTTACCAAAAACCACGCTACGCAGCCGCCTAGGAAGCCGTAAAAAAAACCGCGATATAAAAGCGGGCGCCGAATGAAAGAGAGCGTTGCCCCGACCAGCTTGAGAATGGTAATTTCTTGCCGATAATTGTCCGTGGTGAGGCGAATAGTGTTACCGATAATGAGAATAACACCGACGCTTAATAGAATTGCTAAAGTGTCCGTTATGCGTTGCCCAAGCGTAATCAAGTGGTGCAAGCGTTCCACCCATGCAAAATCTAATTGCGCGACGTCAACCAGCGGAAAGGTTTTTAAATTCAATAGTAACTGTTGTAATGCGGCGGGATTATTTTTAGTAGGGATAATGGTGAGCACGGGCGGTAGCGGATTGGATGAGAGGGTGTTAATAACATCATCCAACACCATCGATTTTTTTAACTCACTAAGCCCATTTTCTGCGGAAGTATATTGGATGTTTGAAATATCGCTGCGATTTTTAAGTTGGGTGATCAGTTGATTTATTTTTGCATCGGGCGTATTTAATTTGAGGTAAAGTGAAATAGTGGGCTTTCCATTCCATGGTTTACTTAAAGTTTGGAAATTTTGTAAGAATAAATAAAACCCTGTCGGCAAAGCCATTGCCACTCCAATAACAGCGATTGTCATTATGCTGGCTAAGGGCGTCCGAATTAGTTCTCCCAATCCATAAAGGCAAGCGCGGCTATGATTAACGATCCATAAAATTAAACGATTAAAACGTTTTTGATCGCGTTTATTCATTCCACTAACCGCCCTTCTTTTAAAGTAATAATCCGATAATTTAATGGAGCAATGAGTGACAAATCATGGGTCGCGATGAGAACCGTAACCCCTACAGCATTGAAAGCTTCAAACAAACGCATAATTTCTGAAGATAATTCGGGGTCTAAATTTCCCGTCGGTTCATCGGCAATGACTAGCATCGGCTTATTAACAATCGCGCGCGCGATACCAATGCGCTGCTGTTCACCGGTAGATAAAGAAAAAGGGTATAATTTTTCTTTTTTTAATAAACCGACTTTATCCAACGCAGCGCGAACGCGGCGTTTTATTTCGGAGTGACGATAACCTGAGATCACCAAAGGGATGCCGACATTATCAAAAACGGTGCGATGGTAAAGCAATTGTGGATTTTGAAAAATCATGCCAATGCGGCGCCTTAAATAAGGAATTTGTCTCTTAGATAAGCGCGATAAATTGCGGTTGTTAATATAAATTTGTCCGCGCGTAATAGCTTCTATCATCATCATTAGCTTTAATAAAGTCGTTTTGCCTGCACCGGAATGACCGGTTAAGAATGCCATTTCCCCTTGTTTCAAGGTGAAAGAAATATTATTAAGCGCTTGGTGCCCATTGGGATAATTTTTGGTGACGTTGGCAAAACGAATCACGAGCGATTACTCCTTAAACAAAGCAGCGATGAATTCTTTTGCGTTAAAAGGTTTTAAATCCTCAATTTTTTCGCCCATTCCGATAAAGCGAATAGGCAGTTGCATTTTTTTGGCAATGGCAAAAATTACGCCGCCTTTAGCGGTACCGTCTAATTTGGTGATGGCGATGCCAGTCAAGCCGATGTGTTCATGGAATTGTTCCGCTTGATTAATTGCATTTTGTCCCGTGCCGGCGTCGAGCACTAATAGCGTTTCATGCGGCGCGTCAGGGTTAATTTTTTTCATCACGCGCTTAATTTTTGCTAATTCGTCCATGAGATGAGATTGCGTGTGCAAACGGCCCGCTGTATCGGCGATTAAAAGATCATAATGCCGCGCCGTGGCCGCTTCCATGGCATCGTAAATCACCGAAGCGCTGTCGGCCCCGGGTTGTTGAGCGATCACAGGAGCATTATTACGCTGTCCCCATGTTTGTAATTGTTCAATGGCTGCCGCACGAAAAGTATCGCCCGCTGCCAGCATCACCCGTTTTTTTTGTGATTGATAAAAATGAGCGAGCTTTGCAATGGTGGTTGTTTTTCCTACGCCATTCACGCCGACGGTTAAAATAACAAAGGGCGATGCGCTAATTTCTAAATGTTTTTGACAAGGCTCCAAGATATTGAGTAACTCGATTTTTAAAGCATCAATTAATGCCTTAGGATCGGAAAGTGATTTTCGAGCCACTTGTTGGGAAAGATTATTAAGAATCGATTGAGTGGCTTCTATTCCTATATCCGCGGATAATAGGATCATTTCCAATTCCTCCAACAAAGAGGCATCGATCGTTTTCTTTCCAAGCACGAGGTTGCTTAATCCATCCGTCAATCGGCTGCGTGTGCGCTTGAGACTTTCATTAAGTCGGCCGAGCCATCCTTTTTTTGGTTTTGAAGTTTCGTTATTTTTATCAAGCGGCGGTTTTGATTTTGAAAAGCCGAACATTGGTGGAATTCCTGTTAAAAATCGTTACAATGCCTGTATGCTATCGTAGCATGTAAACTATTCAGGCACCTAACGTGCAAGGCTGCAAACGTTCAGTTTTGAGCCGAGGTGGGACGAAAACGGGCGTTTCTATCCATAGGCTGAATAGTCCATAGCATTAAACGTTAAAGTGGAACAGAGCCGAGCTGATGAGAAGTAATAGATACAGATACCGCTGGATTATTAGTTTATTGCTGATGATGTGTTTTGGCTTCGCTCAAGCTAGCGCCATTCATGCGTATCAGCTAAATAATGGGCTTAAATTAATTGTCAAAGAAGACCATCGAGCGCCGGTGGTTTTTACTTCCGTGTGGTACAAAGTCGGTGGTAGTTATGAGCACAACGGCGTCACTGGCATTTCGCACGTATTAGAACACATGATGTTCCGCGGCACTCAAAAATACCCCGCCGGTGCGTTTGAAAAAGAAATCAGCGATGTGGGTGGTGAACAAAACGCCATGACCGCTGATGATTTTACCGTTTATTTTGAACGGTTAAGTGCAGATCAATTACCCGTGGCCTTTCGATTAGAAGCCGATCGTATGCATAATTTATTACTGAGCAAAAATGATTTTGATAAAGAAATCCAGGTCGTGATGGAAGAGCGGCGAATGCGTTATGACGATAATCCCACGAGCTTAGCGTATGAACGTTTTATGGCGGCGGCGTTTGTTAATAGTCCTTATCACCACCAAGCCATTGGGTGGATGACCGATTTGCAACACATGACAGTGCAAGACGTGCGAGATTGGTACCATGCGTGGTATGTTCCCAATAATGCCATTGTTGTGGTTGTCGGTGATGTAAATCCGGAACAAGTATTAGCGTTGGCGAAAAAATACTTCGGACCATTGGAATCAAAACCAGTACCCCACTTAAAACCGCGGATTGAAATTCCACCCTTGGGTACAACGTCTGTTAAGATCGAAGTGCCTGCTCGGTTACCGATGATCATGATGGGCTATCAAACGCCGTCGTTAACCACGACAAAAGAAAAATGGCAGCCGTACGCGCTTGATGTATTGTCTACCTTGTTGGGCGGCAGTGATAGTTCGCGTTTTGCGCGCGATTTAATTCGCGGAAAACAAATGGCGAGCCAGGCTGCAACGGATTATCAACTTTATCAACTTCACAGTAATCAATTTGTTTTATTTGGAATTCCGGCGCAAGCTCATTCTATTGCTGAGTTAAAAGAAGCATTTACCAACGAAATTAAAAAGCTTCAAACGGACCCGGTGAGCGAAGAAGAGCTCAAGCGCGTGAAAGCGCAAGTGATCGCGCAAAATATTTATAATCAAGATTCGTTAATGAACCAAGCGATGGACATCGGAGGAGCAGAGGTGATCGGTTTATCCTGGCAAACTTCGCAAGATTATGTGAAAAATATTGAGGCGGTAACGGCACAGCAAATTCAACAAGTCGCTCAATTGTATTTAATTCCGCGCCGCCTTACGGTAGCAGTTTTGCAACCGACAGGCGAACCCACTCAACCTGCGCCCGTTCAGCCGTTACCGGCGGGGTTACACTGATGCGCTTGCTCATTGTTACCATCAGTTTATTCATTTCATTGAACGTTTTTGCGAGTGAATCCACACCCCTTGTAAATATTCAACATTGGGAAACAAAAAACGGTGCGAAGGTTTATTTCGTTCGAGCGTCGGAAATTCCGATGGTGGATATTCAAGTCGTGTTTGCGGCTGGTTCGTCGTACGATGGTCAGGCGTGGGGGTTAGCTTCTTTTACAAACTCAATGTTAGCAGAAGGAACGACAACACAGAATGCAAATCAAATCGCCATGGCCTTTGACCGCGTCGGTGCTCAATATAGTAATGGTGTTGATCGCGATATGGCGATGCTCAGTTTGCGAAGTTTAACGAGACCGGATTTTTTGAAACCGGCGTTAAAAACTTTTGCTGATGTCTTGACAGAATCTACTTTCCCGCAAAAAGCTTTTATTCGAGTGAAGCACCAATTGTTGTCCAGTATTGAATACAACGAACAGTCGCCAAACGTTGTCGCTTCAAAAGCTTTTTATTCGGCTATTTATGGAACACACCCGTATGGGCATCCTCCGGCGGGAACGATAAAGACCATTAATGCCATAACGAATGATGAAGTGAAATCGTTCTATCAAAAATTTTACGTCGCTAATAATGCTAACGTAGTGATTGTCGGCGATTTAACTCGCGAACAAGCACAAGGAATCGCCGCACAAGTGATTGGCGCTTTGCCAACTGGAAAACCGGCCCCGGTGCTACCCGAAGCGATAACAGCAAGCGGTGTGTTGCGGCAACAAATCCCTTTTTTAGCGCAACAAACCACGATTATTTTAGGACAAGTGGCCATTAAACCGGCCAGCGCTGATTATTTCCCTTTGGTAGTCGGCAATCAGGTATTGGGAGGATTGCCTTTATCTTCTCTTTTATTTGATCAAGTGAGGAACCAACGCGGATTGACTTACGGGGCTTATAGCCAATTGGCGCCGTTAAAATACGGCGGTCCCTTTTATATTTCTTTACAGACCCGCAAAGATAAAGCAGCCGATGCTTTAAAAATCACCCAGTCTGTTTTACAGCATTTTGTAGAAAAAGGACCTACGTTATTGCAACTACAAGCGGCGAAAAACAATATCATCGGTAACTTTCCGTTGCAATTGTCCACGAATGCAAGCGTATTGGCGAACGTCACTAATATGGTTTTTTATGGGTTGCCTTTGGATTATTTGGATACTTATCGTCAGAATATCCGAGCGGTAGATACGCAGCAAGTGACCGCAGCATTCCAGAAGACTATTCGCCCTGCCCAGTTAAAAATCGTTGAAGTAGGATCGTCAACTCCTCTGAAAGGGGGAGAAGAATAGTGGAAGGCACCCTATCATTACCACAAGCGGGAATGACGAAAAACTTAAAGCCCGTCATCCCCGCTCCTTTCGTCATCCCCGCGCAGGCGGGGACACAGCGCACTATGTGCGCTGCGCGCCAAAGGCGCGCTGGATTCCCACCTGCGCGCATAGGCGTCAACTTAAGGGAGCGGTAAAGAGGGAATATCAAGTAGGTGAAAAAAATGTCCGTCGTTCCCGTGCGCAGGCCGTCTACTGATAGACAAAGAATAGAGGGCTTTCACGGCCGAAGTCACGGGAATCCCGGCTAAAAGGCTAAGAAAAGCGCATCGTGTTTTTCTTAGCCCCTTAACCTGGGTCCCTCCGACTCGGCCGTGAAAGTTTTGTATGCTTCAATGCTACAGCAGACGGCCTCGCGGGAGGACGACGGGTTTTAAGTTTTCCACGCTTCACCACGAGTGGGTAATGATATGAATGGCGTTGAGGATTCTTACAATATTTTTCTAAAGCTAAAAAATGGGCGGTAAACTAAGAATCATCGGAGGGAAATGGCGCAGCCGAAAAATCGATTTTCCGGATTTACCCGATTTGCGCCCCACCACGGATCGCATTCGTGAAACCTTGTTTAATTGGTTAGCCCCTTATATCGTTGATGCGAATTGTCTGGATTTATTCGCCGGCAGTGGTGCCCTGGGATTCGAAGCCTTATCTCGCGGAGCGGCACAAGTCACCTTTGTTGATCATTCGCGTTATGTGGTTGATAAATTAAGGAAAAACGTTGAAATTTTGCAAGCCACCAATGCGCAAGTGCTTTGTGGAGATTTTACAAGCGTTATCCCTTTTTTAACCACAACTTCTTACAATATCGTGTTTCTCGACCCCCCTTTTTATAAAAACCTTGTCGAAAGAGCCGCTCTCCATTTAGAAGAAAGCAAACTATTAGCCCCGAATGCTTTTATTTATGTAGAAACTGAGAAAAATCTAAAGCCATTGCCCCTCCCCAAAACTTGGAAAATCTATCGTGAAAAAGCGACTTCTAGTTTGGCCTATTATTTATTCCAACACCTTCCTCAGAAGAAAGGTGTTGAAAAAGGGTGAAATACGGGAATTTCTTTTCACGTTCCCGTATTTCGCTTCGCTCATACGTATATGGACCCACCCTTGTTGTCAACAATCAGTTTTGATGAAAAGAAAGCGGTTGCATTCGTATATCCGGCATCACGATTTAAATTGGCCACCATTGGTGCCTTGATGAATTATGCAAGGTTGATGCTTATCGGGCTATCGGCTTCACAGAGCCACCGTATGAATCAGCTTAATCAACCTCAGGTTTTACCTTACTTTCATCAGCCCTCATTGTTTCGAACTCGGTTGGTGTGTCTCCTTTTGTTAATTCTTTTTTTTACCCACGGCGGTGTTTAGGCGCCACAGCGATACGTTTCTTGGCGTGTTAAAAGCGCCCAAATGATCGGCGCATTTTTATTCGCTAACGCCACACAAGCGCGATTCATTCCGCGGCGCTCAATGAGTGCTTTTAACCACAGACTCTTTTTATCCGTTTTATTTTTTACATGACGCAATAGCGCACGGGCGCCATGAATCAATAACGTCCTTAACATCACATTGCCGCGTTTACTAATCCCCAACAACACCTCCTTATTCCCACTCGAATGTTGTCGAGGGACCAACCCAATAAACGCCGACAACTGCCGGGAACGATGAAATTGATGAATGTCACCCACGCTCGCATAAACCGAGAGCGCCGTTAAATAACCCACCCCCGGGATGCTCTGTACCCGTTGACAATCCTCATTGGCTTTTGCCACCGCTTTTAATTCCTCCTCGTAATCACCAATCGCTTCGTCCCGGTTCAACAATTCGGTATACAAACAATTCAACACCCGTTTCATCCGCGGTGTTAATCCCACCGCTTCGCTCGCTAAAATCAACGGGAGCTCTTCATAAAATCGCTTGGCACCACGCGCCATCGTGAGTCCGTATTCTTGCAACAACCCCCGAATCTCATTGATCAGCGCCGTGCGGCTTTTGACTAAACGATCGCGTATCTTTAACAGCGCTTGAACGTCTTGTTGTTCCACCGTTTTACCCTGCACAAACCGCATCGAGGCGCGGGAAGCCGCTTCAGCTATCGCCTGCGCATCGTTACGATCATTCTTGTTACTTTTGACATACGGTTTGACGTGCTGCGGACTGATCAACTGCGTTGGGATACCCATCCCCATAAACGTCCGATACCAATGGTTCGCTCCTCCACACGCTTCCATCACCACGCAGCCCACCTTAAGACTGGCTACGGTGGATACATACTGAGCACGCTTAACCCGTCTCGTGTAGATCACTTTACCCCACTCATCAATTCCACACAGTTGAAAAACATCTTTTGCAATATCAACACCCAGTATTTTAATATCTTTCATGGACCTTCTCCTTTTTTTGAAAATAGAAATTCTATGTTGGCGCATTATGACGCCGTCTTTAAGGGGTGGGTCCATTTCATTGGGCTACTTAGCTACCGGGCCCGCGAGGGGGCTAGGAAACCTACACTTTCAATCGCAAAGAAATAATTTGGCGACGTTTTTTGAGGTAAAGCATATTCGATGCGGTGAGATTTGATTCACCGGAAATTGTTGCGTCTTTAATATCATGGATGACAAAAATGGCAATTTATGATACAAAGGTCGCCCTCCCTTCTTTTGGTTGGTATTTTTCATGTCGTATAGCAGCAAACGATTGCAATTATTAGCGCAGCCTTCTTTTCGGTGGTATGTGACAAGCTGTCTCTTGGCCACGTTGGGCTCGGGGCTGAGCTACGTGACGTTGAGTTGGTTGATTTTAGAAGTTGATGATTCGTTGGCCGCCGTTTCTGTGGCGATGTTGTGTTTTTGGGTGCCGACCGTTTTTCTAGGCCCGCTGTTGGGGGTAGTCGCTGATCGTTATTCACGTAAATGGTTAATTGTCGGCGGGAATGCCATTCGCGGCTTGGTTTTGATTCTATTCGGTTGGTATTTCCACCATTCTTTATCGGCACATTTGATCTATCTTTTGATGACGTTGTTAGGCATAGGGTTCGCTGTCTATTTGCCCGCTACCATTGCGTTAATTCGAGAGATTGTGATTTCGGAAGATTTGCTGTACGCCAATTCGACGATAGATATCGCTTATGAGATTGGCAATGTGGCCGGCATGGGGCTAGCTGGCGCTTTTATTGCTTGGCTGTCGGCGCCCACCACTATTTTAATGACGGGAATTATTTTTATATTTTCTACGTTGGCGGTAATACGCGTGCAGCCTCATTTACAAAAGACTCGTAAAAAGAAAACGAGTTATCGATTTATTATTGACGATTTTACGGCTGGGCTAGGCTATCTTCGAATTAATCCAAAGTTAATTGTTATTTATTCCGTGCAATTACTGGTATTAGTGTCGTTTATGACTGCAGGCGTTTTATTAGCGCCTTTTGTTAAGAGTATATTACATGCCACGGTGGCCCAATTTGGTAAAATTGATGCAGCGTTATCAGTCGGCGTTGTGATTGGTGGAATTTTTTTGCCGTGGGTAGCTGAACGATGGGGATTTACTCCGACCCTATTAGTGCTTTGTTTAGCGTTAGGTATTTTGTTTAGTTGGTTTGGTTTGAATCATTCAATTTTAGGGGCGGAAATTTTGTACCTTTTTATCGGGGTGTGCTTGGCAGTCTGGCCGTTAATGGTGACAAAGGCGCAGCACCTGACGGAATTTCGTTTTCAAGCACGTTTGCAATCCGTATTTAACAGTATAAGCGGCCTTATCATTTTATTGATTTATTTATTGGTTGATTTGGGTAGTCATTTTATTTCCATTCAATGGCTATATGCTTTTGAGGCTTTGCTTGCTTTCATTTCGCTTTTTCTACTGTGGCGTTATCGAGGTCTTTTGAAAAAAGATAAAACGGCGTAGTTATTGCACTATGGCGTATTTTTTACTCTGGTTGCGGCTGGGCTTTTTGAAAGGATTTGTTCCGCTGTTTGTAATGGTGCTTCATTCCTAGGAGTGGGATGAATTATAAAATCTTGGCCCGTTTTTTTATAGTGCCATAATAGCGAAAGAATAAGGATCAGCAAAATGAGCGCAATAGATTTGATCCAATGTTGTTTCCACGAAGGACGTATTTCAGATCGAGCGGTTAATTCTTCAAATACGTTTTCAGAAGGAGATTCATTTTGTATATCCATCAGCTAATTCACTTTAATAGCACTTTTAAAATAATATTATTTTAATTTCCACCTAGGTGGAAGTGTTGGCAATAGCGCCCCCTTTCACAATGCTCCCCTATCATTACCCACCCGTGGTGAAGCGTGAAAAACTTAAAATCCGTCGTCCTCCCGCGAGGCCGTCTGCTGTAGTATTGAAGAATACAAAACCTTCACGGCCGAGTCGGGGGGACCCAGATTAAGGAGCTAAGAAAAACACCGTTAGTGTTCTTCAAGCCCCTCTTAGCCGGGATTCCCGTGACTTCGGCCGTGAAAGCCCTCGATTCTTTGTCTATCGATAGACGGCCTACGCACGGGAACGACGGACATTTTTCCAACTACTTGATTCCCTCTTTACCTCACTCCCTTAAGTTGACGCCTATGCGCCTGCGCGGGGATGACGGGCTTTAAGTTTTTAGTCTTACCACTGTGGGTAATGATATGCCTTCTCCCGCTAGCGGGAAGATAAAAAGAAATTATACCGCTTTCTCAACCATTCTCCAAAAAGGACTTCAACTCTCGATCATCGACTTGATCAGAAACGACAGCATGTCCAAGGTCCTCCAACAGAATTAGATGCAAGCGTTCGTTGGCTACCTTTTTATCCATATACATAGCCGATAATAATTCATCCGCATTGATGCTTTTGGGAAAATGAATCGGCAGAGAAATTTGGGTAAGCAGACGACAAATTCGTTGTAAGGACTCAAAATCAAGTAAGTTTTTACGATGTGACAATTGAGCGGCGAGCACGAGCCCCGCTGAGACTGCTTCGCCGTGTAACCACTGGCCGTAACCAAGCAATCGCTCAATGGCGTGAGCGAATGTATGGCCGAGGTTCAATAAAGCCCGTTCGCCACTTCTTTCTTTTTCGTCCGCATTCACGATATCGCGCTTAATTTCCGCTGCGCGCTTAATAACGGCTTGCAAAAAGATAAAATTGCGTTGCAGCAAGTCCGACATTTTATTCTCTAAATCAGTAAAAAATTTTTCATCTTTAATAAGCGCTGCTTTGACAATTTCAGCCATCCCCGCTTTAAATTCACGTTCGGGTAAAGTGTTAAGCGTATTAAGATCAATAATAACCGCTTTAGGTTGATGAAAAGCACCGATGAGGTTTTTTCCGACGGGATGATTAACGGCTGTTTTACCGCCGATAGAGGCATCTACCTGTGCTAACAAAGTCGTCGGGACTTGAATAAAATCAACACCGCGCTGATAACAGGCGGCTGCAAATCCCGTAATATCGCCTACGACCCCGCCCCCAAGCGCAATCAACGTCGTATCACGATGGTGGTTGCATGAAGCGAGTTTATGAAGAATATGCTCCCAATATTCAAGCGTTTTATATTGCTCGCCATCCGGCAAAATAAAAGTATCGCATTGAAAATCTTGGTAAATGGCTTTAAGGGGATCGAGGTAAAAAGCGGCTATCGTTTCATTGCTAACAATCATCACTTGTCGTCCTTTTACGTGACGTTGAAGCAACGATTTATCTTGCAGAAGATTTTCTCCTATGTATATAGGGTAGGGTTGGTTGTTAACATTGACATTAACGCGTTCTGTTTTCATAGGTCTGAATAGGTTTGTTTAATATCAACTAGAATTTGAGTGGCTAGCTGACGAGGATTTAGATCGTCCGTCGGATAAACGAGGTCCGCCATTGCCTGATAAAGGGGTTTTCGGATTTCGTTAAGCTGTTGTAATTTTTCTTTGGAATTATTTTTAATAAAAAGAGGGCGTCGCATCTCACCCTTTTGACCAATCCGTTTTAATTGAGTGTCGATGGAAGCGGTTAAATAGATAACGACACCGGTTTCAGATATTTGCTGTCGATTTTTTTCATCTAACACAACACCGCCTCCAGTGGCTAAAATGATATTATCAAGTTTACAAAGCGCTTCAATCATTTCTCTTTCACGTCGACGGAAACCAGCCTCTCCTTCCATTTCAAAAATCCAAGCTATATCAGCGCCGGTTCGTTTTTCAATCTCTTTGTCGGAATCGTAGAGTATACGTTTCGTCAACTTAGCAAGTTGGCTACCGACGCTGGTTTTGCCCGCGCCCATGAGGCCGATTAAATAAATATTGGTGAGATTTTTTTTCATAAGGCGAAATGATCTGTGGAGTTACAAAAATTAATAATTGTTTACGCTCAGAAGAGCGCTGTCGATGCCGAAATAATCCACCCAAAATAGGAATTTTATGGAGTCCTGGTATGCCTGCCTCTTCCTGTTGCGTCGATTGCTCATAAATGCCGCCCAATACAACCGTTTCTTGGTTATTAACCATCACTTTGGTGGTCAATTGCTGGGTTTGGATAGTGGGAACGCCATTCACCAAAAACGAACTCATTTTATCCTGATTGACATTCAATTGTAAAAGGATGCGTTTACCGGGTAAAACCACCGGTGTGACTTTTAGCCGTAAAGTGGCTTTTTTGAAGGTCACGCTGGTATTGCCTTGCCCCGTTTTTTCCTGATAAGGAATCGCTTCGCCAGATTCAATGATGGCCGTTTGCCGATTATTGGTCATTAATTCTGGGCATGAAAGGACTTGTGCCCTGCCTTCTTGTTCGAGCGCCGAAAGGGTCAAATCGAGCAATTGGCCATTTTTGAATTTTATAATGGGTATATCTGCTACTCCGAATTGAATAGTGGAATTAGGTTTATCTTCTATCAGCCCATCGTTAGATTGAGCGTTATTTGTCTTAGTTCCAAATAAGATTCCCAAGGAATGTAAATTGTGATCACTGATGCTGATAATGCGCGCTTTAATTAAGACTTGGTGAATGGGAATATCCAGTTGACTCACGAGGGATTGAATGAGGTAGATGTGAGTCTGCTCCTCACGAATCCACAGTTGATTGGTGCGAACGTCAGCGGCGGCGTAACCGAATTTTGATAAAATACCGCTTTTTTTACTATTGAGAAAAGCTGCTAGTAATTTGGCATCCGCGTAATGAATCGGGATAATTAATGTTTTCATGGCGGCCGCTTGGGTAGAGGGCGATAAAATGAAAGGGTCGCGCTCAGCCAGTGAATAAGACATGCTAAGTAAGAAAATAAGACCGATCGCTGTTTTAATCATGGAAAACCTCAATAGTGCATTGTAATGTGAGTTCGTCATTTTTCTTTTGTATTTGAAGTTGAGATAGAACTAGTAAATGCGGCAAACGCAGTACTTTTTTTAAAAAAGTAATCATATTTAAAAAATTGCCTTGAATAAATAAATTAAATTGTTTGCTGGGATTGCCCAATCTATTGCTTGTTTTTTTAGGTTCTATGTGGATTAGCTGCAAATGATTTTTCTGGCACAGTAAGGTTATGGTAGTTATTAACTGATTATCATCGAGAGGTGCTTTTAATTTTTTTATCGCTTTCTCATACAAAGTTTTATCGAAAGATTGGTTTTTGGTTAGGGAAAAGTGATGTTGTTTTTCCTGTAAAGACTGTTTTAAATAGTGTAACTCAACTAATTGTGGGCGAAGAAAAAAGCAATAAGCTGTTGCAAGAGCAGCAAAGTGAGTGATTAAAACGGCAGTTATTCTAACGCGCGCGGGATAGTCGAAGCGTGAATGAAACATAGGATTTTTGGCTTAAATGAGAAATTGAAATAGAGTTAAATAATTTTGGTTTTTTAATTTTCTGAATGAAATTCCAAACCACGTTGGCGCCATTAGAATACCTTGTGTCGGAAGCGCTTCCGAGATGAGTTTTATAGGCGAAATAATATCACGTTGAGCCAGTAGTTTATTAATTTCTTTTACTTTCGCGTTATCAGCGATAGGTAAAACCGCTAATTCCTTAGTTAGGAAAGCAATTTTCTTTTTTTCTAAATGGATTGAATGATGAAGCGAAAAATTCAGCCATCCGATTACGGCAACCGTGAATATAAAACTTGCCAACCACAAACTATAAAACAAACAAATTTTTTGGCGTTGCAATTTTTGACGCCATGGCAGGAGATTAATATTCATGAAACCCACCCCCAAGTCGACAGTGCGAAAGCAACCCAAAGACGCGGATCAAAAGAATCGCCATTAAAAACTTTTTTATTAAATTGCGGAACTTCTGTAGAAGTTGCCGTCGTTTTTGTACCCACTAAAAATAATTGTTTAATTTTACTTGCTGGTTGTGTTTGATAATAAAATCGCAACGCACGATGAATGTCCGATTCAATGTCTACAAGATCCACGCTTACCATATACGTTAATTGCTGTTGATCAAACACACACAAACGAAGACAGTTACTGTGAAACAAAATAATGGCGAAAATATCCGCCTTTGCGTTAACAAAATAAATCAATCGCGTGCAAGCGAGGATATTAATATCCACCGCGATCAGCCTAATTTTTGCTTTTCTACAAGCGCTCGTGATTTCATCCACTTCAGATTTTTTAACAGCGAAAAGATGACAAGTGGGCGGCTTTTGAGCGGTAGTAAGACAATAGTAATCGCAATACACTTCCTCGGCGCTAAGCCCAAAAAGCGATTGGAGTTGGTGTTGCAAAGAACACTGCCATCCGTTTTTTGTTAAAGTGGAGTCGAAAGGAATGGTTTTGCTAAAAACTTTCTGATAATCGAGTGAGACAACAGCTTTCGCGAGACCTGGCCATTGAGTTTGTAATTCAAGCAACGCTTGGGTAAGATCGGTCTTTATGGGAATAATCGCCCGACCCTCTATATGCAAGCAATCTTCCCGGCGGCGAACTTTCACCGCTCGGATTTCATGGGTTTCAATTTCAATACCAATTTGCGAAGATGCCATCCGCCCAGTTTAATCCCCGACTCATCTCACGCAATACCGGGGTTTAAGTGGTTATGATAAACTCTCGGCATGAGTAAAGTCCGCCATTTTGCCGTCCATACCATTTGGGCGTTGTTCAGCCTTGCTTTTACGATCGTCTTGGTGATGGCTGTCATTTATGTTTACATGGAATGGCGGCTGCCGGACGTTAAAACCTTACGCGATGTGCATTTGCAAGTCCCTTTGCGCATTTACACGGCCGATGACAAATTAATCACTCAATTTGGCACTAAACGACGAATTCCGGTGACGCTGGATCAAGTGCCGAAACCCCTTATCCATGCCGTGCTAGCTACGGAAGATGCCCGATTCTATGAACACCCCGGCGTGGATTTAATCAGTATTATTCGCGCCGCCAAAGCAGTCATACTCACCGGCAAGCGTTCGCAGGGCGCGAGCACGATCACCATGCAAGTCGCCCGTAATTTCTTTTTAACCCGTAAAAAAACCTATACCCGAAAAATTAACGAAATATTGTTAGCTTTAAAAATCGATAAGGAACTTAGCAAGGATAAAATCCTCGAACTTTATTTAAATAAAATTTATTTTGGTAATCGCGCTTATGGCGTAGCAGCGGCAGCGGAAGTTTGTTATGGGAAACCGCTCAATCAATTAACATTACCTCAGATGGCCATGATCGCCGGATTGCCCCAAGCCCCCTCCCGAAATAACCCCTTAGAAAATCCTAAAGCGGCACTTCTGCGGCGCGACCATGTATTAAAGCGAATGTTAGAAGTCAACTTTATTACCAAAGAAAACTATTTGAAAGCCATAAAAGCACCCCTCACCGCAAAATACCATGCGGCTACTACCCAAGTGAAAGCGCCTTATATGGCTGAGATGGTCCGGGAAGCTGTTGTTGACCAATATGGCGAAGAGGCGTATGACCGCGGCCTTAATGTTTATACGACGATTTCTTCGAAGCTTCAGAAAGAAGCCAATCGATCGTTGCGAGATGGTTTGATTGCGTATGATGAGCGTCACGGGTACCGAAAGGCGCAGCAAAATTTAGGCGCCTTTGATCGCGATATCTGGCTTGCTGCTTTGAAAGAAAAACCGATTGTAGATGGCATTACTCCCGCGGCCGTCACTACGATTAATAGTCGTAGTATAGTCGTATTGCTGCCGGATGGCCGCGCTATTACCGTGCCTTGGTCCGGTTTATCTTGGGCGCGCCCCGCGTTGGAAAATGGTTATGTTGGGCTTGCTCCGCGTCAGGCGAGCGATATCGTGAAAGTCGGCGATGTTGTTGAGGTCATTCAAGCACGCAATGACCAATGGTGGCTTACCCAAATTCCTGAAGTAGAAGGGGGTTTGGTTGCATTGAATCCTCAAGACGGCGCTGTTAATGCCTTGATAGGCGGGTTTGATTACGAACACAGTAATTTCAATCGCATCACCCAAGCTGAACGGCAACCGGGTTCCAATTTTAAGCCCTTTCTTTATTCCGCCGCACTGACCAAAGGTTATACTTTAGCTAGCATGATCAATGATGCACCGGTAGTTATGCAAGATTCGGGTGAAAATGCCCTCTGGCGCCCGATGAATGATACGCGAAAATTTTACGGACCCACTTCTATTCGCATGGGTTTAATTAAATCGCGTAATTTGGTTTCGATCCGGTTATTACAAAAAATCGGCATCCCTTATGCAATTGAATATCTTACGCGATTCGGTTTTGATCCTAATGTTTTGCCGCACTCGCTTTCGCTAGCGCTTGGCAGCGCCACGCTGCCTCCTTTACAGGTTGCTAGCGGTTATGCCATCTTTGCAAATGGCGGATATCGGGTAACGCCTTATTTTATTTCGCGAATTGAAGATCAGTCGCACCATGTTTTATTTCAGGCTAAACCACCGCGTGCTTGTAGCGCTTGCATTACCAACCCCAATGCGACCGCAGAACAGTTGCCTAATCCCATGGCTCCCCAAGTAATTACGCCGCAAAACGCTTATTTAATTACGCAAGCAATGCACGATGTGATCCAATACGGCACAGGCCGCCGAGCAAAGGTATTAAACCGCCCCGATTTAGCGGGGAAAACCGGCACGACGAATGATCAAGTTGACGCTTGGTTTTCGGGATTTAACGCTAACTTAGAAACCACGGTCTGGGTGGGCTATGACAATTTAAGATCACTTCATGAATACGGTGCCCAAGCTGCCTTGCCCATCTGGATTCAATTCATGAGGGCTGCTTTGCAAGGCCAGCCCGAAGCCTCATTACCCCAACCTCCCGGGATGGTGATGGTCAGAATTGATCCTCATACCGGCCTTTTAGCCTCGCCCAATCAACCAGACGCGCGATTTGAAATTTTCCGCCAGCGTTACGCGCCCACCCAATTTTCAACCGCCTCCTCCGACAACGCCGGCGCTCCAAATGATAGCGATTCGGAAGACCAACATTTGTTTTAGCCAAACTACATGAACGTAAATATTTATCTCGAGATGAACTGGGGGAAGAAGTTAACCAATTGGTTAAGCGATTGGGTAAAAGCCGTAATTCCGTTTTTAATTGCCGGTGCTGCGTTAAATAATCGTTTAATCTTAGTTAACCCAATTTAAAAGAATTTACTCGCTTACCTCTCTAAAAATTGAAAACTGGCAAAAGTGAGAGTTGAGTGGACTAGAATGGAAAGATTTATATTAGGGTTTGTTTTTTTAACCGTCATTCCCGCGCAGGCGGGAATCCAGCGCGCTTTTAGCGCGCTGCGCACGCCGTGCGCTGGGTCAGCGCCTTTGCGGGGACGACGGTGGAAAAAATAACCTAAATGGGAAGACTTCTATTACGGTTTGTTTTTAACCGTCATTTTGATTGAGATAAATTAAAATCAACAGCAGCAAAGTTGCATACAATCCAGCGCTAAATTGAGCATTATAGGGCGACTGCCACATCATAAACCATTCGGCCCCTATTACAATAAAACCAAAAAAATATAATAGAATTCCGAACCCTAAGCCGGCATTCGCCCAGGGTTTGGCTTGATTAAAGCGTACGGAGTTTAAATGACGAAATAATTGAGTGACCGCAATCCACAACAAAATTGCTGACAAACTTTCCATGACGATGATAAGGACGTAAAAAAATGTTTGCCAGGCAGGGTTAGTAATCGCGCGCCACATAACAGAGGCGCTTTTAAAAGTGGTATCCATGCTCAACGTATGTCGAGCAAACTGCCAATTGGTATCATAATCCGTGATACTAGTGAAGGCTGCAATGGTAAATAATACCGCCGATGCCGTCACTAATAAAGTTTTTAAAAATCGTGAAAAAATCATAATTATTTTACTTTTCGAATATCATATTCCAGTCTGCCCTTTTCCTTTGCATATTGGCGGACTTCCTCGCCTCGAACAGACAAAAAATTTTCCCTTTCTGCAGGTAAAATACTGGAAACTTCAGTATCTATCCAGCAATTAGGAGTTTCATAAAATCGCAACCGATGAATTTTTAGGCCCGGATAATCTTCAAACAAAATTTCCAAGGCTAAAAATATTTCTCGGGAAATATTTTCTGCCGTCGGATTACAATAGTTATCCTTTCCGTTAAGCGACATTAAATAATATTTGCTATTGGTTTTTTGACAGGCTTCAATAACAAATTTATCTTTAGGATTAGCTGCAAAACCGTGATCGAATTTATCATCGATCCATTGAGCGCCGACGCGTTTGATTTCTTTGAAATCAATGCAATAACCAATTTCACTTTGATTTGAAAATTCAAATGTCATATGCACCGAAGCTCGATGTCCGTGGATAGAATAACATTTGAAACGCTCATCCATGACCCGATGGCCGAGATCAATTTCAACTCGCCGAGAAATGTATTGTTTCATACCGATATCCTTAAATAGGTTTCTGAAACACTAAAAATATTTTCGATAATATCCAGAGTGTTATCAACCTCTTTATTTGTATGAGCAGCGGAAATAAATCCTGATTCAAAGGCAGAAGGCGCAAGGTAGACGCCGTTATCGAGCATCTTATGAAAGAACGATCGAAAATGCTCAACATTGCCATTCACTGCTTGAGCGTAACGGGTCACCCGCTCCTCGCTTGTAAAAATCAAACCGAAAATCCCACAAGAAAAATTAGCCGTCAACGGAATTTTAGCCGCTTTAGCGCGCGATAAAATGCCCATCACTAACCGTTCGGTTTTTTCTTTTAAATTGGAATAAAAATTTTCAGCAGTCAATTCTTTCAACGTCGCAAGCCCTGCCGCCATCGCTACCGGATTACCGGATAGCGTTCCTGCCTGATAGACAGGCCCTTCTGGCGACAATTGATTCATAATTTCACGCCGGCCACCATAGGCCCCGACCGGCATACCGCCGCCAATAATCTTACCCAACGCGGTGAGGTCGGGCCGAATGTTGTAAAGACTCTGAGCGCCGCCTTTGGCTACACGAAAGCCCGTAATCACCTCATCAAAAATTAAAAGACTTCCGTATTGATTGCATAATTCACGCAAGCCGGTGAGGAAATCAGGCGCGGCGGGAATTAAATTCATATTACCGGCAATGGGTTCGACGATAATGGCAGCGATATCTTTAGAATATTTTTCAAAAAGCGCCGCCACAGAATCCAAGTCGTTAAACGTGGCTGTTAATGTATCTTGGACCGTTCCCAATGGGACTCCCGGCGAGCTTGGCATTCCAAAAGTTAAGGCCCCCGAGCCGGCGTTGACTAATAGGCAATCGGCATGCCCATGATAACAACCCTCAAACTTGATAATTTTGGACCGACCGGTGACACCCCGCGCTAAGCGCAACGCACTCATCGTTGCTTCGGTCCCCGAATTCACCATCCGCACCTTTTCGATGGAAGGCATGAACTCACCAATAAGAGCGGCGAGTTTAATTTCATTTTCGCAAGGGGCGCCAAAACTGAGACCATTTTGCACGGCTTCTTGGGCTGCTTGAATAACGGCGGGGTGAGCGTGGCCTAAAATCATCGGTCCCCATGAACCCACGTAGTCGATATATTTTTTTTCGTCCACATCAATTA
Organism: Coxiella burnetii; assembly: GCF_005280755.1. NCBI lineage: Bacteria > Pseudomonadati > Pseudomonadota > Gammaproteobacteria > Legionellales > Coxiellaceae > Coxiella > Coxiella burnetii. Next base: position 1,781,404 of record NZ_CP040059.1, on the reverse strand, counting down.
AATAAGGACCGGAGGCTTTTTTAATGAAGCGCGGGACGCCTCCCACGGCGCCGAAGGCGCGTACTGGAGAATTAACTCCACCTGGCATATAATTTTGAGCTTTGTTAAAAAGTGCGGCAGAATGATCAACCATTCTCCATTCCTCTTAAATATCAGACGAGATTAGGCAAGTATTATGCCATACAAAAAGTACATGTGCTTATTATGCGGCTTCATTTACGAGGAAGAAAAAGGTTGGCCGGAAGATGGGATTGCGCCCGGCACTCGCTGGGAAGAGGTCCCCGAGGATTGGCTGTGCCCCGAATGTGGCGCCATGAAATCCGATTTTGAGATGGTCGAAGTTAGTTAGGGCTTAACGATCACCAAGATCACTATCAAGAATAATAAAACCAAAGGCACTTCATTAAACCACCGATAAAATCGATGCGAATGCGGATTTCGATCATGCTTAAAAGCAAATAAATATTTCCCGCACATGAAATGATAAATCCATAAAAGACCGGCTAGTGCTAATTTATAATACATCCAATTTTGTTGAACGAACCAAGACCAGTGCGCGACGAGCAACCAGGTGCCAAAAACTGTGGCTAAAATGCCGGACGGTGTCATAATTCCGAAAAATAATTTGCGCTCCATTATTTTAAAGCGCGCATTGCTGATGGTGTCCGTCGTTTCTGCATGATAAACAAAGAGTCGCGGCAAATAAAAAAGGCCCGCAAACCAACACACGACGAAGATGATATGAAGGGCCAGTATCCAACTCATGATGGGATTTCCCCCTTAACAACAATATCATAAATTAAAGGGCCCAGATCAAAAAGCGCCATCCCACTTTGGATTTTTCCACTTTCGATTAATTGTTGCCGAAAAGAATAGAAATCCTTTTCATTTAATAATAATTTGGCTTTATCCACGTAGATTTTCCCCTCTAAGTGATCGATTTCATGTTGCCATAAAACACTCGAATACTCGCGATGGTATTCGCGCTTTATTTTAGAGAGTGCTTCCGTGTCAGAATGATATAACCAAGCCGTTAACTCCACATGCACATAACGCTCAACAACCCCGACCTTCCCGGGTACGGAAAGGCAACCTTCGATGTCCCATTCTTTTTTATCACTAATGGGTCTCCAGCTGGGATTGACTAATATGGTGGGTTCGTCGGTCTCCTCAGCCATCGTTGTATCAAATAAATGTTGCTCCACTAAAATAATTCTTTCTGAAAGCCCAACTTGAGGCACCGCAAAACCCGCCTTTCCCTGAAAGGATTTATAAAATATGCGCATGGCCTCTATTTTTTCTTTAGTCGTCTTTGTGAGTGGTATTTCTACCTCGGATGCTACTTTATATAAAACCGCTTTATTTTCTGAATCGGTGGTGACAATTTTCATTGTATCCTTCATCCTCTAGTAAACTTTAGTCCTTCTCGCTTTCGCGGGAGGACATTTGGTTTTAATTGTACCCGATTGACTCTCTTGCGCAATAAATGGATAATTTACTGATGAATGCACTGGCGCAAAAAACACCGTCTCCACCGACCTTAGTATTTACCGAGGCAGCCGTCCGTAAGGTGAAGGGCTTAATCGACGAAGAAAACAACCCTTACTTGAATTTACGAGTTTTCATCACCGGCGGCGGGTGTTCAGGCTTCCAATACGGGTTTACCTTCGATGAAGCTATCAATTCCGACGATCTCGTCATCGAAAAGCAATTGGAAGAAGAAGATGACGATGAAGGGGGCACGGGCCAGATGGCCTTAGTAAAATTACTGGTGGACCCTTTGAGTCTTCAATACCTTCAAGGGGCCGAAATTGATTACCGCGAAGATGTCAGCGGCGCTCAATTCGTCATCCGCAACCCAAACGCCAAAACCACCTGCGGCTGCGGTTCCTCCTTCGCCGCCTGATCACAATTCTCCTCTTTCCGGGAGCCAGCGGCCCTGGTTTTTAAAAGCCCAGCCTTCCCTGAAAAGCACACTCTAAAAAAGGGCTAGGAACTTGATTTTAACCAGGTTAAAATAAGGCTAACCAAATATTACCCTGGTTAATTTATGAAAGACGAGCTTATCAATCTCATCCACCAATCCAACCCTTGGTTTAAAAACACAACTCTTCCCGTATTTAAGGACGGGTATATCGCACGGCTCCAGACAGAAAAATTGCTCTTACCGGAATGGGATAACTTATGGCTTATTTTGATAGGCCCTCGTCAAGCGGGGAAGACAACCCTAGCTAAATATCTTTCACAAGCGCTTATCAAAGGTCAGCGTTTTAATAACCTCCTATATTTAAATTGCGACTTATTAGAGATAAGGCGATGGTTAACCAATCCCCTTTTTATCAAAGAAGCGATGGATGAACTTCATTTAGAACGACCGATTATCCTAATTGATGAAGTTCAACGTTTAGAAACCCCTGGGTTATTGTTAAAAGCATGTGCCGATTTAAAATTAGATATTAAAATGATTGCCACTGGCTCTTCTCAATTGGAAATGAAAAGTAAAGTGCAGGAATATTTAACCGGACGCCATCTGGAAGCGTTGGTCTTACCCTTAAGTTATCAAGAAATCGGTGAGGTGGATGAGTCGCAGTTAATCTATGGTTGTTATCCCGCCATCGTAAAAGCTTCAGAAAAGTCCATTTTATTGCGGCAAATTTATCAAGATTACATTAAAAAAGATATTATAGAGATCTTAAAAGTTAGTAAGCCCGATACGATGCAAAAACTCATTACTTTAATTGCTCATAGTTCAGGGCAATTAGTCAATTACAATCAGTTAGCCACCGACTGCCAAGTTTCAATTTCTACCATCCAAAATTACCTTTCTATTTTAGAAAATACTTATACAATTGCTCGAATTACACCTTTCGTTGGAAACAAGCGAAAGGAAATTACTAGCAATCCTATTTTTTATTTTATTGATAACGGTTTTAGAAATCAATCATTGCGGAATTTATCGACTTCGCTCAATGGCAGACAAGACATTGGACTTCTAATACAAAGTGCCGTTTTTCAAGAATTACTTAAATTTAAAGAGCAATATTTTTATGATTTTGTTATTCAGTTTTGGCGCACTCAGAATGGCGCTGAAGTCGATTTTGTATTATATAAAAATGAAAACTGTATTATTCCTGTCGAAGTAAAATTCAAAACGATGAAAAAACCTATTATTAGCCGCTCTTTTCGATCTTTTACTGAAGCTTATAAGCCAAAAGTTGGTTTTTTTATTACTAAAAATTTTAATAAAAAAATAGAACTAAATAATTGTGAAATTTATTTCATTTCCTTTTCGCGACTGTTTAATTTTTTTGAAATTTTAAGAACTCGGCTTTAAAAGATAAACATCAAAGCGGCTGCTTTTTCCTTCGTAAACAACATCGGGGGCGGGGCCGGGCAATGGGTTTGATAGGCGTGGGCGTTTAATAACGACACGGTGCTTTGCTTTTTTTAAAGCAAGCGCCAATAATTGCGGTGCGTCGTCGTCCGCGCCGACGAGGCGTCGTAAGATTCGCATTTCTTTTTTTACTAAAGCTGATTTTTTCCTTATGGGATACATTGGGTCCATATAAATCACATCGAATTGCTTTTTAAGTGTGGATAAATAAATTTGTGCATCGATTTCAATTAATTCTAATTTTAATGATTTAAACCATTCAACCGATTGCGCGCGTTCTAACCCGTCTCTTAATAAAAGAGCAATAACGGGATTGCGTTCGATCATCAAAACGTCACAACCGAGATTGGCCAACACAAAGGCATCGCGGCCTAAACCGGCCGTTAAGTCTAAAATCGTGGGATGGGGATGTGATTTTAAGCCAACAGCTCGAACGATTAATTGCGAACGTCCGCCGCCAAATAACCGTCGATGTGCTGTTGCGCCTTTAAGGAAATCGACATAGAGTGGGCCTGGCGCCTTAGTACCCGTGGAGCGCAGTTCAAGGTGAGCGGGAGTGAATACGAGTAAAAATGAATAGTCGGTCGAATTTAATGAAACCAGCGGCAATTTCATTTGGCGAGCCAATTTTTCTGCCTCGGAAAGACGAGCTGGGGTGGAATAGGTAATAGCCAGTGTATCATTCATCGTATTTCAAAAGCTAAATTGGTCTGCATTTGGGAGAACCTCTCGCTCCTAAAAGTGCAAAACGATCCTCTAAGGGTTACCATGATAATGGTAATGGTCAATAGAGAGGAGTGTTCCGTGATCAATAAAAAAATAAAAATTCTGACTTCATTGATTGGCTTGCTTGTGATGCTGGGGTTTAGTTCACTAAGTTTTGGCGAAATTTGTCCCACCGGTTGCGCGATGGAGTCGAATTCGGGCAAATGTCTATGTCTTTTGGGGACAAGCTTTACCTTGGGGCCAAATTGCAAAACATCGCAGGATTTGAAGGAAGTAATCTGCGGAAAACATTATTATTATTGTTCTCGCGCCAAATGGTCCCACTTAGGACCGGGGCAGGTATGCTGCCAAGATCCAAAGGTTCCTTCTATTCAATGTCGGTAGTTGTGGCGTATTTGGTTTCCAGGAAAGCGATGAACTGACCTGCGATGTCAACATCAAATTGTGCCTGCAACTCGCGAACACCTGTTGGACTCGTAACATTAATTTCGGTTAAATAATCGCCGATGATATCCAGTCCGACAAACCAGAGACCTTTTTTCCGCAGCGTTGGACCCACTTGCTCGCAAATCCAGCGGTCGCGATCCGTCAGTTCGCGCCCTTCGCCTTTTGCGCCGCGCGCTAAATTACCGCGAAAGTCGCCCTTAGGCGGGATGCGTGCAAGCGTGTAAGGAATCGGCTCGCCATCAATTAAAATAATCCGTTTATCACCGGATTTGACTTCGGGAATAAATCGTTGCGCCATGACTAATTGGTGACCATTCGCCGTCATCGTTTCAATAACGACCGGAATGTTGGGATCATTCACAGTTAAATAAAAAATCGATTCCCCCGCCATCGCGCCTAAGGGTTTAATGACAACTTCTTTCTGTTCACGAATAAATTCCTGTAATATCGCTTTTCGCGAAGTGACCAGCGTTTTTGGCGTGCAGTGCGGGAACCATCCCGTAAATAATTTTTCATTGGCATCTCGTAAGCTCGCGGGTTTATTCACCACGAACAAACCTTGTTTTTCAGCCAATTCAAGTAAATAAGTTAAATAAACGTAAGACATATTAAAGGGCGGATCTTTTCGCATGAGTAGCACGTCCAGCGCGTGGAGTGGTTTAATCTCGCTTTCGCTAAGATTAAACCACTGGGAAGGGTCATCTGCCACTTGAAGACGTCGCATTGAACCTAGAATTTTCTCATTTCGCAGAAAAATATCGGCGGGTTCTAAGTAATAAACCTCGTGTTGCCGCGCTTGCAGCGCCAACAGCATGGCAAAAGTGGTGTCCTTATGAATGGCGATATTTGCAATGGGGTCCATCAAAACCCCGACTTTTAAATTCATATTAATATTGCCTTTTTAAAAATCTTGGCCGCAAGCGCCCGAGATTTCTTTCTTTAAAATTTATTTTCACCTTTTGCCCCCTTTAATAAAAGCAATTCGCGAGCTGTCGCTAATGCGGCCAAGCGCGCAATGACGCCGTAAATGTAAAATCGGTTAACCGATTTATTATCAGAAAAAGAGGGCGCATTGCAGGCAAAATCGAAGGCCATCGGAATAAAGTCCATCCCAGGCGAATTTAGATTTTCATTGGGACCGCGACCCCTGTGAATGCGGTAAAATCCGCCGATCACGTGCCGCCCAAATAAATAAACCACGGGCTCTGCAACGGCATTACCTTCTCCCGCCGTTTCAAACGTATAAACGCCTTCTTGCACGATAGCTTTTGTCACAGGGACCCCGCCCTTGGAAGTGGACATTCGCGTGCGCTGTTTGCGATTAAGGTGGCGCAATGTTTCCGCCTCTTGGATCATCATAACAGCCATGCCGTAAGTCCCGGCATCAGCTTTAACAGCTAGAAAGGGATCTTCTTCAATATGGTATTGATCATATTTTTTCTTAATCGCTCGCAATACCCCCTGAGCCCGTTTGACTAAACACTCTTCACCTTCCTTTTTTAGGAAATTGACCTCAGGACATTGATCGAAAAGCGGGCTGATCAACCATGGATCAATATCGATCATTGCAGCAAATTCTTCCGCCACCTCGGCGTAGGCTCTGAAATGGCCAGATTTCAACCGCATTGCCCAGCCAAGCTGCGGTGCAGGCATAATCCATTGGTTAACGTTTTGAAAAATATCAGGAATAGAGCCGGACAGATCGTTATTGAGTATGACGCAACAAGGAAAGAAATCTTTCACACCCACTTGGTCCCCTTTGCGTAGCAAGGGTTCGATCAATAATTGCTGCCCCGAGGGTAACTCATGCGTTCTTGGCTCTTTCTGGGATTCGTCTAAAGAACCGATCCGAACCTCAAAGCCCGCTTTTTTCAAGATTTCAGTCAATGCGCCTAAGCTTTCCAAATAATAAATATTGCGCGAATGACTTTCGGGAACTAAGAGTAAGCGTGTGACATCCGGGCAAATCTCCGCTATAGTGGCTTGCACGGCTTGGATGTAAAGGGGCATATAGTCAGGATTAAGGTTATTAAAACCGGCAGGAAATAGATTGGTGTCAACGGGCGCTATTTTGAATCCCGCATTACGCAAATCAACGGAAGTATAGAATGGCGGCGGTGTTTTGAGCCATTGCTTACGAAACCACGATTCAATATCAACTTGATGTTGGAAAAACAATTTTTCCAAAGAATTCAAAGGGTTGATTGGCAGGGTGATCTCATTAAGTTCGCTTGGATTGTGAGACATGGTTAGTTCCTCTTTGGTAATTATAACGCGATACGGTGATGAACTGGATTGGTAAACTGATTGGCATGATGTTGGGCTTCATCTTGGCAGGTCCGATTGGTCTTATTATTGGTTTGTTTATTGGTCATGTTGTCTTCGATCAAGGTAGATTTCGACAGTGGTTTCAAACCACTGCATCCGCGCGATCTCAACCGTCTAAAATTCAAGAAGTATTTTTCAATACCACTTTTCGGGTTATGGGTTTCGTCGCGAAAGCCGATGGCCGTGTTTCTGAAAACGAAATTCGTCAAGCGCGTCAGGTCATGCAACAAATGAATTTGGATGATAGCATGAAACGCGAAGCCATTCGTTTATTTACTGAGGGCAAACAGCCCAATTTCAACCTTGATGAATCATTGAACGAATTAAGACAGGCTTGCGTTTTTCAGCCTGCCCTCTTGCGGGTATTTTTAGAAATCCAAATTCAAATGGCTTCGGCGGACGGTCAAGGATTGAGTGGACAAAAACGACAGGTATTGCAAACTATTTGCCGACGGCTGGAGGTGTTTGGGTTTGACTACAATCAATTCGAGCAGCGGTTTCGCGCCGAACAAAATTATCAACGCTATCAGCAGCGGGCAACGCAAGACCCCCGTGCTTATTTAAACGATGCTTACAAAGTATTGGGTTTAACGTCCGCGGCTACAGATTCGGAAATCAAAAAATCCTATCGTCGCTTGATGAGTCAACACCACCCTGATAAATTGATGGCAAAAGGATTGCCCCCGGAGATGATGAAAATGGCGACTCAAAAAACCCAACAAATTAAAAAAGCTTACGAACAAATTCGTAAGGTGCGAAGCATGGTTTAATGGATTTGGAGGTTAGTGCGAGCGATATGAATAAAAAAATTATTTCCGCATCGATTTTATCCGCTGATTTTTCTCGATTAGGAGAAGAAGTGAAAAGCGTAATCCAAGCGGGGGCTGATAATATTCATTTCGACGTTATGGATCACCACTTCGTTCCTAATTTAAGTTTTGGTGCGGTAGTTTGTAAAGCGCTTCGTGATGCAAAAATTACAGCACCTATTGATGTTCATCTAATGGTGAAAAATCCGAATGAATTCATAAAACCCTTTGCAGAAGCTGGCGCTAATTTAATTACCTTTCATCCTGAAACTGTAAAGGATGTGGAAGACACCATAGCCCGTATCAAGAAAGCCGGCATGCAAGTGGGGATGGCATTTAACCCTGAAAAATCTTTATCTTTATTCACTTCATTTTTGACGAAAATAGATTTAGTTTTGCTAATGTCGGTCAATCCCGGTTTCGCCGGTCAATCGTTTATGGCGGAAAGCTTGAAAAAAATCGCCGCGACAAGGCAGTTATTGGATACTTTGCAAAGTAAAGCCTTCCTGGGTATCGATGGCGGAATTAAAATTAATAATATTGCAGACGTTTCTCGGGCGGGTGCGGATTTTTTTGTGGTGGGTTCCGGTTTGTTTCATTCATCGAACTATGAAGAAAAACTGAAAGAAATGCGTCATGCTATTAATGATCGATAATTATGATTCCTTCACCTACAACCTTGCACGATATTTCGAAGAATTAGGCGCTGCAGTGTCGGTTTATTTTAATGACAAAATTTCATTAGCTGATATCGCCGCATTAAATCCAAAGCAGATTGTTATTTCTCCCGGTCCTGGGCGCCCCGAAGAGGCGGGGATTACTTTACCCATGATCAAAGCATTTTCTGGCAAAATTCCACTCTTAGGGATTTGTTTGGGTCATCAAGCGATTGCACAGGCCTTTGGTGCTAAAATTGTGCTAGCGGAAAAAATAATGCATGGAAAAACTTCGATCATCCATCACAGTGGAAAAGGCGTTTTCAACGGGATTAATGATTCGTTTGTAGCCACGCGCTATCATTCTTTAATCATCGAGCGTGAATCGTTGCCTGCGGAATTTGAAATAACGGCGTGGACAAACCCCAATCAAGAAATTATGGGGATTCGGCATGCGCATCATTCATTAGAGGGCGTACAGTTTCATCCTGAGTCCGTATTAACGCAGCACGGTCATCGGCTTTTAAAGAATTTTCTAAATCCAATAAGCCAACGTGGTCATCACCTTTGCTTGAAAAGCCATTAATTTTTTTACCAGGTAAGGCAACTCTTTGGCGCCGCTGGATCTCGCGTTCAATCCATGTTGGATTTCATCTTGCTGCATATATTCCACAATTTTCCGGCTTTTTAGGTCGTTCGAAGGTATTTTGCGTAAATGGTCGGCCAAATGGATTTCCACTTGTTTTTCGGTTTCTTCAACGAAGCCTAAACTTAATGGATCGCCTGACAGCCCGGCTAATAATCCGATGAGAAAGGAGTTCGTATACCAAAAAGCGTTTAAATAACTAGTGTGCCCCCCCAATTCCTCGAGTCGTTCTTGACACCACGCTAAATGGTCTGTTTCTTCTTTGGCCGCGGTGGTAAACAACGCACGAACCGCCGGGTTTTTTGCCGTGGCCATTTGTCCATGATAAAGCGCTTGAGCGCAAACTTCACCGCTGTGATTCACGCGCATAAAACCGATACTTTGTTTTTTTTCAGCAGAGGTGAGAGCAGGCTGACTCAGGCCTTTAGCAGGATTTTCACGCTGCGCCACCGGCTTTCCGAAAAGCGTTTCTAACATCGCTTGACCTTGCAGAATAGCCTCGTCAATCGCAGAATAATGGCGAGAATTATTGCTCATACATTTAAAATAACATTGTTTTGTTCGTTTTTCACGGGTTTTTAGTTAGAACGGAGTATAAAGCGCTTAGCAGACGTACCTTAAAAAGTGCTATGCTTGGGAGGCAGTTGGGGTCGTTGGATTTATTTTAATATTTTTTGGCGTTTACAAAAGAGGAACCAACCAATTATGCTTGAAACAATCGCTACCTTTATAATTTTAGGACTACTTGGCTTATTCGTTTTGTTTGCTGGTTATATAGTTTTTTCTGAACCTGAAGAAACGGAAAAGAAGGAAATACGAATATTCAGATAGTATTTTGCGGACTTAATTTAAGCACTTTAATTCCATCAAAATGCTTCCCGTCGTCGGAAAAATCATAAGCCACCTTGACCGTTCCGGCGAGTGCGCAGGCATTGCAACCATCTTTTAATTGTTGAGTGAAAACGAGACGGTAACGATTTCTTGGAAGTTTTATTTCCTGGGGAAAATCGAGTATTTGCCACGCATTCACATGAGGGTATTTTTTCGCGATTACCTCATAATTGGACATTGTTTTTAATTGTTTTTTAGTAATGGGTAAAGGGAGTACAATGAATTGGCCCGAATGGGTTACCAGAAAGTAGCCCGTGCCTTGGTCCGCAATATAAACATAATCAGCTAGGATGATATCGATGTTTTTATATGAGCGTATTTTATTAAAAATACCGCCCTCCGTGGAGTTGAAAAACGTAAGAGACTGCTTGCACTGTGGATGTTGCACCAACACCTCATGCACACAAAGTTTATAATTGGTGAATAAATCTTTTAATTTGCAACGGGATTTTTCAATTTCTTGGGTGCAAATTTTAGCGGTGTGCCTATTAATGCCCCCGACAAAATCCGGTATTGTTTGGGTTTGCGCGAAAGCAGAGCAAAAAGGAAAAGCAAGTACCCCTAAAAACCACTTGATTTTTGACATGGGGCCCCCTCAGACAATGCAAATTATCATATTATAACGAAGTAGCTAGAGAGGCAAGACGGACTCGGTAGCTATCATTACCCACTCGTGGTGAAGCGTGGAAAACTTAAAACCCGTCGTCCTCCCGCGAGGTCGTCTGCTATATTATTGAAGTATACAAAAAACCTTCACGGCCGAGTCGGGAGGACCCAGATTAAGGGGCTAAGAAAAACACCGATGCGCTTTTCTTAGGCTTTTAGCCGGGATTCCCGTGACTTCGGCCGTGAAAGCGCTCGATTCTTTATTATCGGTAGACGGCCTACGCACGGGGAACGACAGACATTTTTTCAACTCCTTGATAGTCCCTCTTTTACCTCGCTCTCTTAAGTTGACGCCTATGCGCCTGCGCGGGAATGACGGGAATTTGTGCTTCTAAAATTACCATTTTTAGTCGCACCCTCCGGCAGGCTAAAAATTTCTGCAAAAATTATCCCTCTCTCGCTTGCAGGAGAGGGTTCAAATTCTAGTGAGCAAAACATGACAGAATAGTGCAAAATCCCGTATACTGCTTACATTTAACTCATGATTAATCATTATTGCTCATGACCAAAAGCACCACTCCAAACGCCTTGGATGTCGAGCGACAGCCGCTGAGCGAGTTTGTCGAAAAGGCTTATCTGGACTACTCGATGTCGGTCATTTTGGACCGGGCTTTGCCGCATATCGCAGACGGTTTAAAGCCCGTCCAGCGTCGAATCGTGTACGCCATGTCAGAATTGGGTTTAAAATCAACCGCTAAGTATAAGAAATCAGCGCGGACGGTAGGCGACGTTTTGGGTAAATTCCATCCGCACGGAGACACCGCCTGTTACGAGGCCATGGTATTGATGGCCCAACCTTTTTCATTTCGCTATCCCTTTGTCGATGGGCAAGGCAATTGGGGGAGCGCGGATGATCCCAAATCCTTTGCCGCCATGCGTTATACCGAAGCGCGATTGTCCGCTTATGCCCAACTGCTTTTAAAAGAATTGCAAGAAGGAACAGTCGATTGGATCCCTAACTTTGATGGAACGCTGAAAGAACCCGCTCTCTTGCCGGCGCGGCTCCCGAACGTTTTATTAAATGGGACGTCGGGGATTGCCGTGGGGATGGCCACGGATATCCCCCCACATAATTTGACCGAAGTCGCGGATGCCTGCATACATCTTTTAGAACATCCCGAGGCCACCTTGAAAGACGTAATGAAATTCATTCAGGGACCGGATTATCCCACCGCTGCCGAAATTATTACGCCCACGGCTGAAATCCGAACCCTCTACCGCACTGGACAGGGCAGTTTGCGCATGCGAGCGACTTATCAAAAAGAAAATGGGGAAATTGTAATTACCGCCCTACCTCATCAGGTTTCGGGTAACCGCGTTATGGAACAGATCGCTGCCCAAATGGTCGCAAAAAAATTACCCGCCGTGAGCGACATCCGAGACGAATCCGATCACGAAAATCCCACACGTTTGGTGATTACGCCGCGCTCCAATCGCATCAATATACACGAATTAATGGCGCATTTATTTGTAACGACCGACTTGGAGCGAAGCTATAGAGTGAATTTGAATATGATCGGCATCGATGGCCGGCCGAAAGTCAAAGATTTAATTTCATTGTTAAAAGAATGGTTAGAATTCCGAATGCAAACGGTGCGCAAGCGATTGCAATACCGCTTGCAATTTGTTATCGAGCGGTTACATCTTTTGGAAGGTTTTATTATTGCCTATTTAAATTTGGACGCCATCATCGCCATTATCCGAAAAGAAGATAAACCTAAACCCGTTTTAATGAAAAAATTTAAACTTAGTGACAGACAAGCGGAGGCAATTTTAGAAATTAAATTGCGGCAATTAGCTAAATTAGAAGAGAAAAAAATTAGAGACGAGCAAGCGATTTTAACTAAAGAGCGCGATGAGATAGAAAAAACTTTAGCTTCAAAAACCAAATTAAAAAAGTTAATCCGCGGAGAATTGGCGGCGGATAAAGAAAAATATGGTGACAAACGCTGCTCGCCATTAATGGAAAGACCCATTGCCAAAATGATACGCGAAGAAGAAATGGTTCCTTCTGAACCGGTCACGGTAGTGTTATCGAAAAAGGGCTGGATTCGCGCCGCCAAAGGCCATGAAGTCGAGGGGGAGACATTAAATTATCGATCGGGTGATGAATTTTTAATGCAGGCACAAGGTCGCACGAATGAATTGGCGGTATTTTTAGATTCGGCGGGAAAAAGTTATGCCTTGCCAGCGCATATCCTCCCCTCCGCTCGCGGGTTGGGTGATCCGCTCACAAGCCGGTTAAAACCAGCGTCCGGCGCTCATTTTGTGGGGGTTTTAATGGGCGCTGATGATGACCTCTTTTTATTAGCCTCGGATGCGGGGTATGGATTTTTAACCTCATTGGTTAATCTGCACGTAAAAAATCGCAGTGGCAAAGCCGTCATCAAATTACCTAAAGGCGCTCAAGTGATGCTGCCGCAGCGGGTGCACGATAAAGAAACCCAATACCTGGCTGCGATTACTTCCGAAGGGCGATTATTATTGTTTCCCATAGCGGAATTACCTGAACTGCCCAAAGGCAAAGGAAATAAAATCATTCAGATTGCCCCAGCGCGTGTGGCCAATCGTGAAGAATATTGTGTTGCTTTAGCTGTCCTCCATGAGAAGAGTTCGTTAACGCTTTACTCTGGGAAACGTCGTTTTACGCTAAAACCGGATGATTTGGCTCAATTTCAAGGAGAACGTGGTCGGCGCGGCAATAAATTGCCTCGCGGCTTTCGCAAAGTGGATAACGTTGCTGTTGATGAAAATTAAAATTGTGGAGAATGTTGATGTACCCGCCTCGTTATATTAAAGAAACCTTGATAAAAGATGAAAAATTAGTTTATTTTACACGCCCCCATTGGATTATTTACGGCCCTGGCGTGATTGCATTAATTTTTGCGGCTTTATTTTATACGTATGGTCCTGCTTATTTTATTTTGCGCTCTCGATTACTGGGTGGTTATCCGCTTTATGACCTTTGCAGTTTTTTTGCGTTCGCGTTGGGCGCTTTTTGGTTGTTGACGGCGTATGTTACCTATCGAACTTCGGAATACGGCGTCACCGATAAACGCGTCATTATGAAAAAAGGTTGGATTCGACGAAACTCCTTGGAAATATTTTTACGCCGGTTAGAAGGCGTTGACGTCAACCAAACGGTTACGGGGCGAATCCTCGGCTATGGGACTCTCGTGATCAGTGGTATGGGCGGATCGCGCGATTATTACACGAATGTTCCTCAACCGCTGATGTTCCGTAAGTATGTGCAGCGGCAAGTGGACTTATTGATTGATGCATCTGAGGAAGCTCAGTCTTAAAAAGCTCAATAACTCTAATTTTGAGTTTGTGGATTGGTTTGCGGTTAAATTTCGCCTTCACCGTTAACTACAATAATTTTTCTTTTTTAGAAATCTCCTTGTCAATAAAAACTTAAAACCCGTCATCCCCGCGCAGGCGGGGGTTAGCGCACATGCGCCTCAATTAATTTTAAAAAATATCACGCTCCATAAACCGAACTTTAATTAAATTCTTTTTTAAAAAATTCGTTTATCAGAAAATATCGTGTGCTAAGATATTTTTTTTAAAAAAAATAATAATTAATATTTTTTTAATATTTGGATTTTAAGATAGCAGTAATTTTAATTTTTATGGGAAGTTCTTCCCAATCGTTAATTTTTTTTTTAGGAGAAATATGCAATGCGAAATGATGATGATACTCATTCAACGTTGACCTCGTCTTCTGAACAAGTTTCTGAGAGTAAAATTGTTCCCAAAGATTCACAAAAACCTTCCGATCCAAACGTACACCAAAATGGCACAGACGTGACTGATTCTGCTAAGCAAAATGCCTCTTTGAAGGAGGTTACCGTTGTCACACTGCCGCCGGATTTAAAGGCGCTTGAAGGTGATACTCATCCAACGCCGATGCCGTCTTCTAGAGAAGTTCTTTTTAATCCAAACGTTCATAAAAATGGCACTCCTTTGACTCATTCTGTCGATCCAAATGGCCTTTCGAAGGATGATGAAGTTACCATTGTCGCACTGGAGTCGGAGTCAAAGGCGCTTGAAAAAGAATTGAAAAAAAAGGGTATTAATTATTTTAAAATTGGAAAAACAATCGCGAATGTAGCCTATACCGCCTCACTTTGTTTAGTTTTTTATAAATTAAGCGCTCCCCGGGGGGTGGCTGATGGCGTTATTTCCGCTCTTGTCAATGCGCCTTCTGCGGCTATATTTTTCGATCAATTCTTTGGTAAAGTACTCATTAATTATAATCCTAAACGTGTCACCAAGACTCATTTTGCTTTGTCTTTAACCGGCTTGGCGGCTGGAAATATTGCCGCTATTGCAGGAGAACAAATTGCAGAAGATGCTGTAAAAGGTTCTTCGGCATGGATCTTTTATGGTGGATTAGGGGTATCTCTTATCTATACCTTTACAAGCCGTACGCTTGGTTTGCCTGGAGCAGTAGGATATTTACTTAATCCTCTCTTAGGGCGATGTAGACCCTTTCCAGAGCTAGAGCAATTTCGCAAAGATTTGGAAAAAAATTATTTAAATCCTGCGGTGCAAAGGATTAATGAGAAAACCCCAGAACGATTTATTGAGGTTTTTTATGATACGATAAAAGAAAATCCCAACAAATGGACAGGTTACGATATTTATAAAAACACCATCGAAAAAGCGTTTCAAGTTGGGGGCCTCATCGCCGTGCAACATTTTTTTGGTCTTTTTCAACAGCTGGCGGCAGAAGGTTGGGGAAAAATCTCCCCCCAACTCGAAAATAATTGTGGGCTAAATTCTATTTCCGCCGCGACCACCGCTTTTTTTTATTATCTTTTGGTCTTGAAACTTCCACCCACCTTTCGCAAGTCCTTGGAACAAATCTGGATCTTGGGAGTACATAATTCGAGAACGCTGCCAGCGAAAATAATAAAGACCGCACTCTTGTTGGCCACCCTCGGTGGCGCTGGAGTTGCTGCTTATTTTTCTGGGTCGGGCATGGCGGAGGAAACAGCGCGTTATGACCAACTTGCCCAGAACGGGACGTTGCCATTTTGCGTTAATAACCCCCCTCTAAGTCCTTGGGAGGGAATAGATGGTAACGTGAACGAACTGTGGATGACAATCGTCGCGGGCGTAGGGTGTAATTTCACGGGTATGCTTTTCTTGTTTAATCCAATTCTGGATTTTTTTATTAAGAAAAGTCATGAGAATCCATGGTGTATTCAAAGTATGTTAGCTGTGTTGGAAAGCGCTCCAATATTAAATTCAAATCAACTTGAGAAAGAATTGGGTAGTTGGATCCCTCTGATACAAGGAAAGAGACCCACTGCGATTCAAGCGATTGAGAATAAGCGTTCTCTAGTTAAAATCGCTGAAAATACCAATCTTCCAAGACCAAAATTCTGGTTCTGTGGAGATTTATGGAAGTGTTCCTCTAACGATGAGAATACTCGATTGCTATCGGAAACAGAAGATCCTGTACCTTCTGCACTTACTGCGTAATTAAATCTGATCCCGCTGCGCAAGCGGCGGGATCAATGCTTAAAGGCGTCTTGGACAAAGCGCCGGGAATTTCTCGAACGAATTTCGGAACGAGATAGCCGGGAAGATGCTTTATCATTTCGGCGAGAAACCATTGTGCTTTTTGTTCGCTCACCTCAAAATGCGCAGCCCCGGTTACGTGATCGAGAAGATGAAGATAATAAGGTAAAACGCCTGCGTCGAATAATCGTTCGCTTAAATCAATCAGCGTTTTGCTATCATCGTTAACGTTTTTTAGTAAGACGGATTGATTCAACAAGCTAACTTTCGACCGGCGTAGTGAATCCAATGCATCGATGACAGCTTGATTAATTTCATTGGGATGATTGCAATGGATGACGACGGTAGTTTGCAAACGGGTGCGCGAAAGAAGGTTTACTAATTCCGCGGTAATGCGTTCAGGGATGACGATGGGAAGTCGTGTATGAATACGCAAGCGCTTAATCGTCAGGATGGCTTGGACATTTGAAACAAATCCCATTAAGGCCTCGTCCTTTATCATTAAAGGGTCGCCTCCGCTTAAAATAACTTCATTAATACTGCTATTCGCTTTAAGGTAATCAAAAATGCGGCCCCAGCCAGCCCTTCCCGGGGTGTTTTGTTCATAAGGAAAATGGCGCCGGAAACAATAACGGCAGTGAACGGCACAAGCGCCGCTGAGTGTGATTAATACCCGGCCATGGTATTTGTGTAGCAAGCCCGGTATTAAATTCGATTGTTTTTCATTGAGAGGATCAGAGGAATAGCCAGGATAAGCGATAAGCTCGTGTGCTTGCGGCAATATTTGCAATAATAAGGGATCGTTAGGATTTCCTTTTTCCATTCGCTCAACGAATCCGCGAGGCACACGCAGCGCAAAATTATCAGCAACGCGCCAGGCTGAGGGTAAAGTCTGTGGGTCAAGCTGAAGTTCGTTCCACAATTCAATGGGGTTGGAAATCGCTCTCTTTAGTTGGGTTTGCCAATCGTGCTTTAACATCGCGTGAATTACCGAATAGGGTATAATAGGCTACATGACAGGGATTTCAGACGCAACTTTTTCAAAGAAAAAAACCTTAGGACCGCTCATTGTAGCCCTTTGTTTGTTGTATACCGGGGGCCTGGCCTCGGTTTTAAACAATCCACATAAAAAAGAAGGCGCCCATAACGTACGTTATGCCGCTATCGTTGGCTTTCCCAAGTCTTTAGACCCTGCTCGCGCTTATTCGTCCGACGAAATTGAAATCATTGCGCAGATTTATGAAGCACCGTTGCAATACCATTACCTTAAAAGGCCTTATCAGTTAATTCCGCTGACAGCTAGGACGATGCCGATAGTTTCATATTATGACAGGAATTGGAATAAACTGCCGGCGAATCCAAATCCAAGTAAAATCGGGTACAGCGTTTATGAGATCGCTATCAAATCCGGCATCTATTATCAAGCTCACCCGGCTTTTGCTAAAAATAAAAGAGGAAATTATCTTTATTTAAATCTTAATCGTCGGCCTATTCGGGGCATTCGTAACCTTATGGATTTTCCAAAAGTCGGCACTCGGGAATTGACGGCGGCTGATTATGTTTATGAAATAAAACGCCTTGCTTCTCCTAACGTTCATTCACCCATTTTTGGATTAATGAGTAAATATATCGTTGGATTTTCGGATTATAGTGCAGAATTACAAAAAAAAATTCGTCACCAAAATGGCTCTCAATTTTTGGATTTACGACGTTACTAACTCGCTGGCGTTAAAATCATTGATCGTTATCATTATCGAATTGTCCTAAAAGGAGTTTATCCCCAATTCAAATATTGGTTAGCCATGGCTTTTTTTGCGCCTATTCCCTGGGAAGCGGATGCCTTTTATTCACAGCAAGTGTTGATCGACAAAAATATTACCTTAGATTTTTATCCCGTTGGGACAGGCCCTTATAGGTTGGTAGAGAATAATCCTCACAAACAAATTGTATTGGTCAAAAACCCTAATTTCCATGGGGAATGGTATCCTTCCGAAGGCGAACCAGGAGATTTAAAAGCGGGTTATTTGAAGGCAGCGGAAAAACCGATGCCGTTTATTAATAAAATAGTTTTCACATTGGAAAAAGAAATCATCCCGCGATGGAATAAATTTTTGCAGGGTTACTATGATAAATCGGGAATTAGTCCCGAAAGTTTCGATCAAGCGATTGCGATGGATCGAGAAGGAAAGCCGTATTTAACGCCGGAATTAATTCGAATGGGTGTGCAATTACAAACAACCGTAGTGCCTGGAATTTTTTATATTGGATTTAATATGCTCGACACTGTAGTGGGCGGCTATAGCGAGAAAAAGAAAAAATTGCGCCAAGCCATTGCTATTGCGTTGGACTATGAAGAGTTTATTTCTATTTTCCACAACGGCCGGGGTATTCCCGCCCAGGGACCTATCGCGCCGCGCATTTTTGGGTACGTTGACGGCGCTGAAGGTATTAATCCCTACGTGTATGAATGGTTCGACGAAAAACCAAAAAGGCGTTCATTAACACAAGCAAAACGATTGTTAGCCGAAGCCGGATATCCTGGTGGCGTTGATCCAAAAACAGGAAAATCGCTCATTTTGAATTACGACGTAGCCACAACGGGCGGCCCCGACGATCGGGCGCGATTTGACTGGATAAGAAAGCAATTTGCTAAATTGGGGATTACTTTAAATATTCGAGCGACACTTTATAATCGCTTCCGTGAGAAAGTCCAAACGGGAAAGGCGCAAATCTTTTCGTGGGGCTGGCTTGCTGATTATCCTGACCCCGAAAACTTTTTATTTCTACTTTATTCGCCCAACGGAAAAGTCAAATACGGGGGAGAAAATGCAACAAATTATTCCAATCCCAAAGTAGACGAGCTGTTTGAAGAAATTAGAACGTTACCTGATGGACCTGAACGGCAGGAAAAAATTAATCAATTAGTCGCTATTGTTCGAGAAGACGCTCCGTGGATTTTTGGAATGCACCCCATCAATTTCACCTTGAGTCATCAATGGAACGAGCCAGCGAAATTGCATGGCATTGCGAATAACACCTTAAAATATGAACGTATTGATCCAGAAAAGCGGGCGAAACTGCAAGAAGAGTGGAATCAGCCAGTGATTTGGCCTTTATTAGTAATTATCGCATTACTAATCGTGTTATTTATTCCATTAATGATTACCTATTGGCGTCGAGAGCGAAGGCCAACCGTTACAATAACATCCTTCCCGCGAAAACGAGAATCCAGGGACAAAAGTGATTAATGCTAGCATTCTAGATTTCTTTTTTTGCAGAAAGAACAAGGAGGAATTAAAGTGTTTGCTTATCTGATACGACGTATATTGTACGCAATACCTATACTCATTGGCGTAAATTTGATTACCTTTGCCTTATTTTTCCTGGTTAATACACCCGATTCAATGGCTCGTGCGCATTTAGGGGATCGGCACGTCACCCAAGTAGCTATCGACCGTTGGAAAAAAGAACGCGGCTATGATAAACCGCTTTTTTTCAATACGAAGGAAAGTGGAATTAAAAAAATAACAGATACATTATTTTTCAAAAAATCATTGGGACTTTTTATTTTTCGTTTTGGCCGTTCGGACCAGGGACATGATATCGGTCACGACATTAGTCAACGCATGTGGCCGAGCTTAGCGATTGCCTTACCTACGCTGTTAGTGGGGCTTGCGGTTAATATCACGTTTGCATTATTCCTGGCGCTGTTTCGTGCTACGTATTTTGACGTATTTGGTGTGGTGATTTGCGTAATCATCATGTCAATATCCAGTTTATTCTATGTCATCATGGGACAATATATTTTCGGAAAAGTATTGCGCCTGGTTCCACTATCGGGCTATCAAAATGGGATAGATGCCATTAAATTTTTAATATTGCCGATTTTAATCGGTGTATTCAGTGGTATTGGCGCTGGCACCCGTTGGTACCGAACCATTTTTCTCGAAGAGTTACACAAGGATTATGTGCGAACCGCTCGTGCTAAAGGATTATCGGAATTCAAAGTGTTATACAAACATATTTTGAAAAACAGTTTGATTCCGATTTTGACAGGCGTGGTAGTTATTATTCCAACGCTATTTCTAGGTAGTTTAATTTTGGAATCCTTTTTTGGTATTCCGGGTTTGGGTAGCTATACGATCGACGCAATTCAGCAGCAAGATTTTGATATCGTGCGAGCAATGGTCTTTTTGGGGACGGTATTATACATTGCCGGACTAATCTTAACCGACTTTTCTTACACATTGGTAGATCCACGAGTTCGATTGACAAAAGGATAAAAGATTCCCTATGCAAATTCATTTAGCCCTGTTATTAAGTGATTGGCTGATTTATGGCTTATTCATCATTGCAGTTATTGCTTTTTTTTATGCGAGAAAGCGACGCGCCTTTCGTGAATCGTTACGACACTTATTTCAAAGAAAATTAGCGATGATATCCGCCGTAATTTTAGGTTGTTACACAATTATTGGTTTATTAGATTCAGTTCATTTTACTATTTTAAAAAGGGTTGATAACCAATATCAAGTGACTCAATTTAAATCGTTATTGGATCTGATAATCAGCCCGCTGGGTGCGCAAACAGAGAAAACTTATTCCGCTCCTTTTGCTACTCATCTTTACAACAAATCGATTATGTCTGTGGCAAATGGTCATGAAATTCACGATTACCCGCGATTGGTTTATGGTGGAGGGCACTTGGAAAATCCAACAGCCCGGATCAAAGACATTGTGTGGCGAAGTTTGTTAGGTATTTTAATCGGCTTATTGAGTTTAATTGTAATAGTTTTTTTGGTATTCAGTTTTTTAGTTTTTCGTAAACGGGCTTCCTATCGTCTGTGTTTATACCGTTTATGGCGTGGGAAAACAGAAATCGCTTGGCGGGAAGCGTTGATTGCGTTTGGTCTTATTTGGATTTGCGGGTGGGTCGTTCGCTTTTTGGCAATTAATTATCACCTCTTAGGAACGGATCAGGTAGGAACGGATGTTTTATATGAAGCAATAAAAAGCGTTCGGACCGGATTATTAATTGGTTCTTTGTTTATGTTACCTTTTGCTTTGTCATTGGGGACATTGTCGGGATTTTTTGGCGGATGGGTGGACGATATTATCCAGTATTTATATACAACGTTGAGTTCTATTCCAGGCGTGTTGTTGATCACGGCATCCGTATTAGTTTTACAAGTTTTTATTGCTACACACCCGATTTATTTTCCTACGCTGGCCGAACGCGCTGATGCACGATTATTAGCATTGTGTTTGATTTTAGGCATCACGAGTTGGGCTAATCTATGTCGTTTACTACGCGGTGAAACATTGAAATTACGTGAACAAGAATTTGTTGATGCCGCGCGTGTGATTGGCGTTAGTCGAATAAAAATTATTTTTCGGCATATTTTTCCCAATGTTATGCACGTTGTTTTAATTACGGTGGTATTAGACTTTAGCGCGCTGGTGCTAGCTGAAGCCGTGCTATCTTATGTCGGCGTGGGCGTTGATCCAACGACGTTTAGTTGGGGCAATATGATTAATAGCTCGCGATTAGAATTAGCGCGAGAACCCGTTGTGTGGTGGCCGTTGTTAGCCGCGTTGTTGTTTATGTTTGGATTAGTCCTAGCCGCTAATTTATTTGCGGATGCCCTTCGCGATGCGTTAGACCCACGGCTGAGAATGACGGATACACTCTAGAAGTAGCCCGTATGCAGCGAAGCGAAATACGGGAGTTGTGCCATTATTCCCCCCGTATTTCGCTTCGCTGCATACGGGCTACAAATCCCTTCTAGTGGTAAAGGGAGTAAGAAAATAAAATGCCTAAACCGTTAATCGAAATTAATCATCTTACCGTAGCGTTTGGTCGAAATGCGAAACCGGCAATTTCACAGCTTAGCGTGAGTTTACAGCGTGGCCAATGTCTAGCGTTGGTGGGTGAATCTGGTAGTGGAAAAAGCATGACGGCATTGGCTGTTATGCAATTACTCCCGTTGACAGCACAGGTTAGCGACCGCAGCCAAATTTTATGGGAAGGTAAAAATTTACTAAGGTTTTCAGAACGAACGAGGCGGCAAATTCGGGGCTTTAAAATTAGCATGATTTTTCAAGACGCAATTTCTGCTTTAAATCCAGTATTAACCATCCAGCAACAAATGAATGAAATTTTAAAAAAGAAATACCGACATATTCAATCACGTGCGTTGCAATTATTAGAGGAAGTCGGCATTAAAAATTCAGCACGTGTCTATCATTCCTATCCTCATCAATTATCCGGTGGTATGCGTCAGCGAGCGATGATTGCAATGGCGCTGGCGGGTGAGCCCGAAATGATTATCGCGGATGAACCGACGACCGCGCTCGATGTGACGATTCAAGCCCAAGTGTTAAGTTTATTGAATCGATTAAAAAAGGAACGCAACATTACCTTACTTTTTATTAGTCACGATTTAGGCGTTGTATCACAATTGGCGGATGAAATTGCAGTATTAAAAGCAGGTCGAGTGGTGGAGCACGAATCAAGGGACCAGTTTTTCCAACAACCTAAAGAGGATTATAGTCGGCGATTATTAGCCGCTATTCCTACTTTGGAGACGAAACGTGATACAAAAACAAAGGCAACCGCCTTGCTAGAAGCAAAAGCGCTAAAAATTTATTTCCCGGTTAAAAAAGGAATTTTTAGACGTAAAGTGGCGGATATTAAAGCGGTTGACGGAATCAGTTTTAAAGTACCTGCTGGGAAGACACTTGCTTTAGTGGGAGAATCCGGCTCAGGAAAAACAACTACCGCTAAGGCTATTGTGCGATTAATTGCTATTACGGAAGGCCGTATTCAATTTCAAAGCAAGAATTTAGTGGCTTTATCGGAATGGAGAATGAAACGTGTAAGAAAGGATATCCAAATGATTTTTCAAGATCCTTATACGTCCTTAAATCCCGGTCGGATGATTGCCGATAGCTTAAGTGAAGCTATGTCTGCGCAGAAAATTATTCGCAAACGGCAAGCACAATTGAATTACATGGACGAATTACTAAAGCAAGTGGGTCTTTCGCCCGACTACAAATGGCGTTATCCCCATGAATTTTCAGGGGGTGAGCGCCAGCGTATCTGCATCGCCCGAGCGCTAGCGTTAAAGCCAAAATTATTAATTCTCGATGAGCCAACGAGTGCGCTGGATGTTTCGATACAAATGCAAATATTGAAATTACTGGAGAAAATACAGAAGGAACATAATATTGCTTATTTATTGATTACTCATAATTTAGGAATTGTTGCTTATCTTGCGCATGAAGTAGCGGTTATGAAAGAAGGAAAAATTGTCGAACAAGGGCCAACTCAGTTACTATTAAAAGATCCCTCGCATTCCTATACAAAAAAATTATTGGATTCCGTTCTTAAAATTGAGAGGTAGAATAAAAACTTTTGTATCTGGAAGAAAGATTGGCGAACGCAGACCGTCTTGAGTATTATTGTTAGGATTGCGCCGAAAGAAGCAACCGCTACCAAGATAGGCAGCACAGGAGTTCTCATGGCACCGCACGACGATATTTTATTTTCCGAAATTCCCGGAAAAAAGGGTAATTTGGGTGAAATCACCTTAAATCGACCGAAGGCGTTAAATGCGTTGACGGGTGATATGTGCCGCCGATTGCACGAACAGCTGTTGGGTTGGGAAAGCGATCGAACTATTAAAGCAGTCGTTATTAAGGGCGCGGGAGATCGGGCTTTTTGCGCGGGTGGCGATATTCGTACGCTTTATATGAACGGAAAAGAACATCTACAAACAGCGCAAAAATTCTTTTACGACGAATATCGAATGAACGCGGCAATTTTTCATTTTAAAAAACCTTATATTGCGCTGTTAGACGGTATTACTATGGGCGGTGGTGCGGGCGTTTCTGTGCACGGCTCTCATCGCGTAGCGACTGAGCAGTTGTT
The DNA here is from genome assembly GCF_005280755.1 of Coxiella burnetii. Lineage (NCBI taxonomy): Bacteria > Pseudomonadati > Pseudomonadota > Gammaproteobacteria > Legionellales > Coxiellaceae > Coxiella > Coxiella burnetii. The sequence continues at coordinate 1,757,379 of NZ_CP040059.1, read as the reverse complement.
ATTTGCAATGCCCGAGACAGCCATTGGTTTTTTTCCGGATGTGGGCGCTGGTTATTTCCTTTCTCGTTGTAAAAACAACATGGGATATTATCTCGGTTTAACCGGTGATCGTATTGGAGCAGGTGATGCAAAATGGTTGGGATTAGTGAATCACGTTATACCGAGTGAAAAACAAGATGCCTTAATTGAAGCTCTTGCAAGCGCACCTTTCTCTTCAGAGGACCATCGTCAAGTTACCGATATCATTACTGAATTTTCCATCGAGCTTGAGCCGCTTTTGTTTAATCAAAAAACCTTAATTGAAAGTTGTTTTGCAGCGGAATCCGTCGAAGCAATTGTTTCCCGATTAGAAGAACGCAATGAGGAATGGAGCAAAACGGTATTAGAAACTTTATTGTCTAAATCGCCGACCAGTTTAAAAGTGACTTATGAACACTTAACGCGCGCGAGCGCCATGGATTTTAATGCAATCATGGAAACGGAATTTAATATCGCCCTTCAGTTTCTCAAGACGCCAGATTTTTTTGAAGGCATACGCGCGGTTATCATCGATAAAGATCAATCACCGAAATGGCAACCAATGAAACTTGAAGAAGTGACTTCCGAAAGGGTCGCTTCTTATTTTATGAAAAAAGCGCAATTGAATATGACTACGGTATAGAGAATAACTTAGAAACCTTATACGCTTTGTTTATGCCTTGGCTTCGATTTTTAATTATCTTTCTTATGGGTTTTGCCATTTCTGCTTGCGAGAAATCATATTCACCCCTTTATTCTGACGCCAATGTTTACTTGACGATAGCTTACTATGAGGAACAAAAAGAAAATACGGATTTAGCTAATAGCTATTATCAACGGGCCGTTGACTCAGCGCCCAATTCCGACCGGGTTCATAATAATTATGGCGTTTTCCTTTGTCGCCAAAAACGATACAAAGCAGCGATTGAACAATTTGTTGTCGCTTCTAAGATTAACTATAAATATAGAGTAATGGCTTATCAAAACATGTCTTTATGTAAGAAATTACTTCATTAGTATAGCGTAAAAGGAGGTTCTCCCGTACGCTATTTGGATCGGCTAGCCCAAAACTAGCGCGGCGTGGGTCTCGCTAACGGTGTGGATGAAAATGATTGTAATATACAGGTTACGCTAGAAAAAAACTTAAATCTGGTTATACTGTTACTGCATAAGGCCTATTGATAGTCGTCAACAGGCCGTAATCAAAAACTTCAATGGAGGGAAGATATATGAAGCTTACAAAGCTTATTCTGGGGATCGTCGTATCCTTGTTAGTAGTGCAGCCCTTGCGCTGATCCACGACCGAAACGGAGACAACGATTATAAATTTAAGGTAATCGTTGTAAATAATCCTACTGACCAAGAATTCGAATTCGTTCGTCTTGAAAAGGCGACCAGCGACGCTGGAATGGAAGGACGGTCCACTACCGGTGGAATGATGCGGCTTCGTCCGAGTGATCAAAACAACGATCAACGTGATGAACATCGAGCATGTACTGCCGTTTTCAATCTTGGAGATTTTAAAAATTGTAAGTTAACGGTGATGAAAGCTAATGGAGACATTCAGCAACCACAAACCATCTTGTGTGATGACAATAAACAAATCACCAAAGTGGACATCAACGTCGAAAAGAAAGATGAACCGATGAAATACAAACTCATCACGATCACTTTCGATAAAGACGCTTTGCTCAATGGAGCTGCCGCTAACCAATAATGAAATTCTTTTAAGATAGGTATCGCAGAGCTTGTTTCTTGCTTGGCTCCGCGATTTTTGTTAACCAAAATTTTACATAAAAATGATTAAAAAACTTATTTTATTCGTTTACCGATATTCGCTAATTCGATTCCTTACTATCGGCGTTATTGGGTTGCTTATTGACATTACTTTTCTTTATCTATTTCGACACGAAATGGGATTAATACCTGCAAAAATACTCTCTTATGTAATTGCGGTTACAATCACTTGGTTCTTGAATCGCTGTTTTACTTTCCGCTCACAAGATTCGCGGCGCGTTCAGGAATGGATGCGTTACGCTTTTATTTATGCAATAACAGGCTGTATTCATGTATTGATGTTTACTGCTCTCGTGTATCGTTACCCAGTTTTGCACACGCATCCAATCTTCGCCTTGATTATTACGGCGGTTGTTATTGCCTTTATTAATTTCGGTTTCACAAAGTATTTCGCATTCAAAAAGCGTTCGATTGCCGAGCCTTCTTTGTTCAATTCCCATCAAGCGATTTGATCGATGACGGAAACACTAATTTAGCACGTTGCTGTTTTAACCACAGTAGTAAACCACTCAAGCCAAAACTGGCATAAATTAACAGAATCAATTCAAAGGGAGATCGAAATCGTGCATAGGAAATCGAGCTTGACGAGACGAGTATAAAATATAGCACGCAACCCAATAAAAAAAGATGAGAAACCCGATTTTTCTTCATATCAGTTTTAGGTAACATGACGATTCCTAGCGCAATTAAAAGGTAGGTTAAAAATAGGAAAAAACGCATAGGAATGGCTGTAACGATTAATAATAATTGACTAAGACTATTTTGCGCAAACGATTGAGAAAAATGATGATGCAATAAATCCCGTTTAGCTTGGTTGAAGGTCGCCAGATCAATATGAGGATCAAAGAAAAGTACCCATGAATGATCTGAACTTATCGTCAGATGGGAAAACCCCTTTAGCATCTGTTTCATCAATGCTTTTGGATGTTGAAATAAAAAAGCGACGGCAGTTCTCGTCATAAAATCATTTTCTTGAGCGCTAGATAATGATCCTTGTTTTTGTAACTTAGTCATTAATTGTTGTTTGACTTCGTCAAAAGGAATGTGTTGTTGTTTTTGGATGATATTGCCCATGTAATACCAATATAAATTGTTAGCTGTGATGCTGGTGTAAGCATACGTCCCGAAAAGCAATTGGTTTCTAACTTGCCACCCGCCGATGAATATAATGCTTGGTAAAGTCAACAAAATTAGGCTAATGATGGTTTTTCTCCATCCAAAATGGTGATGGACGAAATACCATAAAGCTCCAACGGATAGAGGAATAAGTAAATAATAACTAACGGGTCGGATGAGAGTAGCGGTCGCTAGCGCAAGGCCAAGCGAAAAGCTAAGCCATAATTTTCGAGGATGATCCGAAAATAAGTAGGAACCAATTAAAAAAACAAAACCGATAGCGATGGCAAAGAGCAAGTCGGTTAGAACCATTAGTGTATAACTTAAAAATAGAAAATTGATGGCTATCAGAATAGCGGAAATATACGCAGCGACAGGTGAAAATAAACGGCGGGCCAGATAATATCCTTGAATAATTAGCAAACTACTTAAGATAATTTGAGTAATAATAATAGCGGAGAGGTGTTGCCCGAATAAAACAAAGAGGATCGCAATAAAGGTAGGATAGCCAGGCGTCCGAGATAAAATATTGCCGTAATTTCCATTCATAATTAACGATTTCGCCGGCGCAAGATAACCTTCTGAATCAGGTTGCGTAATTTGGTGAACATCGCCGTGATAGAAAATGAAAAATAAGCTTAATTTAAGCACCAATGCAACAATAACAATGGCGGGTAATATCCAGCGTTGTTGATAAAGTTTATTCATTGCTTAAATTCTTCATTTTATAAATGACGACCGATAATTTATCTTTCTTATCGATTTGAAAGACAGTTCGATTTAGCTGGGACAATGAGGAGTAATAGTTTGCTTTTAAATTAGATGTATCATTAACTAAAAATAAATAATCCAGATTAGGTAATAGTTTTTTGAATTGTTCTTTAGATCGATCGTCTTGAAGTAAAAAAACTTGTCGCGGCAATAATTCATAAGCTAGCAGATGTAATTTCAGCGTATCATTGCCTGTCCATATTAGACCGACTCTAGCGTTGGTGGGTATATGGCTGGTCGTTACGCTAAGGATTTTTTGTACCTGAGAGCGCAAATAAATCATACTGTGAGGTTTATGTAACCGAGATTTTTGTCCCAACCAAACGACAGTACTATAAACAGATACTAACAGAATGAGAAGAGAAGCGAAAAGGTACGACGTGGAGCGTCTTTTCATTTTTATAAAATTCACGGGCGTGTCAATAAAATACAAAATTTGAGATAGAATAATTACAATCCAGGCGCCATAAAAAATTAACAAGAAACGATAAAGTGAATTCAACTGGAGCGCAAGGTGCGGTTGTATATGATATAAATAGATATAAAACAAAGATAATAAATAAAAAATATAGGCTAATAGCAACAAAGCTTGAGAAAGTAATAAACGCCTTTGATTTGTTCGGTCCATCGTTTTTTTATAAATAAAAAAGGTAGCGGTACCTAAAATTGCAATAAAAGCAAGAGCCGGAATCATGGAAAATGAATATTTTCTTACGACCTCTACATATTGTAAAGCGGTCAGGGGAGAATGAGGATGTAAAAAGGTATCAAGTCTCCAAGCCGGAATTACATCATTCTCTAATAAATAATGGTTCCAAGACAAGACTAAAGAAGCGGGTAAAAATAACATTCCTAGATAATAAAATGCGGGCAGTAAAGATGATTTATTTTGTAATCGGCTATAAATTTGATCGCAGAATACAACGGCAAAAGCGACTGCGACGAATGGAAGGTTCATCGGTTTTAAAAGAGCAAGTGCCATGGCAGGAAAAAATAAATAAAAAGGCAGGGATCGAATTTCCTTTAAAGAAAAATAACTAGCAATAACGCCGCCAAAAAACAAGGCGGTGGGTCCATCTACCATAACGCTGCCCACAGGGCCAAATCGTATTTTCATTAAAAGCAGCAGCGTTAAAAATAGTATGGAAGCAATGAAAAGTGATAACCAGACTTTCCACGTGTAATGCCTTACTAGCAGAAGCAAAGGGGTAAAGATAAGAAACAAATGAGCAAACGCAGTAGTATTCTCTTTATAAGCGCCCGTTTGCATAAAATAATAGTACCAAAGGGCAGTGCCCGGAGGGTAATCGATCTGTATATCAGGCGCTTGTTGAGGGGTAAAAAAGCCGCGCGCATGGTGGAGGTGTTTCGCATAAGGCAACCATCGCCCCAGCTCATCCCATTGATCCAAAACCACTAAATAATAAGCCATTAAGCCAAATACAATGATAAGAAGCCAAAACAGCACCAATCCGGGCGTAAAGTAACGACTCCACAAAAAAGATCGCTCCTTCCAGAGATAAACAGGAGACAATAAAAATGCGGCCCCGCCCATCCATAGTAACCCCTCACTGATGGGTTGCAATAAACCGAAATAAGCAGCGATATAGTTAATGACAATAATTGCCGAAACAATAAAGAAAATCGTTGACTCAATTGGCCAACGAATGAAGCGGCACAGTAAAAGACTGTATCCGAGCAATGATAGGCAGGCTATAAGCAACATACAATGAAGGATACTAGCGTAAATTTACGTGAATTTACACCGAAAAGTTAACCCACTGTAACAACCTCAGAACGGTTATTCGTAGCAGCAGACGATCTCTGCGGTAGTTTAGACTCTTTATACGGCCGTAGCCCGTATGCAGCGAAGCGGAATACGGGGATAAAAATTGCATAGAGGCTACTTACTAGTATGATAGTATGAGTTCTGCTTAATTGTGTCGGGCGGTAAATTTAGAATGGCATTGAATATTGACAAAACAACGAATTATACCCAACTGAATCTTTATACTATTCATGCGACAGTCCTATTGGAGAATTCCTTCTGGGTCGGCATTTTTGAAAGAAAGGATAATGAAGGGTATGCTGTCGCTCGTCAAATCTTTGGAGATGAGCCAACAGATGCTGAACTTTACGAGTTTGTGACATCTCATTTTGATGAGCTTAGATTTACAGAGCCGGTCAAATTTAAACTGGTCATTAAGAGGAAGAATCCAAAGCGACTGAAACGAGAGATAAGAAAAGTAATGAAGAAAACCGAAAAACTTCCTCAATTAACCCACGCTCAAGAAGTGCTAAAACTAGATCTAGAAAAAAAGAAAAAGGAAAAAAAAGTCCTGTCCCGATCCGAGAAAGAAGGTCAGCTAGAAAAGAAGTTTCAGTTAAAACAGGCGAAGAAAAAGAAAAAACAACGAGGACACTAACCAGCACCTCAAGTATCCTTGGGAAAGGATAAGTGATATTGAGTTAATGAAAAGTGGCAGCTTATGACCATGATTTTCAGACAGGCAAGCTCGTAGCCCGTATGCAGCGAAGCGGAATACGGGAAATAAAACCACAATTCCCGTATTCCGCTTCGCTGCATACGGGCTACGCGTTAACATGAATGAGTTTATTCTGAGGCCATTGCTTTAATAAGGCAATGTGGCCCTAAATGTGGGAAGTCAAGTGAGTGCCTTCTCTGCCAGCCCTCAATTCCTACATTCTTTTAAGCTTTGCCCGATTGTCGTGTGGAAAAATAATAAAAAACTTATTATTATCGGCGCGCTGCGCACGTGTGCGCTGGATCCCGCCTGCGCGGGGATGATGGATTTTACGTTTTTTAGTCTTTACCACTGGTGGTAATGATATGGTACGAACTTAGTGCTTGCTAGTACCAATGAATAAGAAGCCCTAAAGTCGTACCTGACCTAATGGCTTCTCATTCAGACTTCAAACCTTTTTCCTCCTTTTAATCGTCGTGAGGAGATTAGCTAGAATTAACACTCTTTAAAATGTGGAGATGGTGTTTGAGGCCAATCGTTCTTGGGGTTGCATAAGTTGCTGATAGCGGCACTGGGGGTTTTAAAAGTTCTGTTAACACCCACAAGAAAGCCATACCATCCTTTGACTTTGAAATTGGGAACTAAATAATTTTCTCTTAGGCGGGTATCTGAGTCGCAAGTCACCAAATATAACTCCTCATATGTTTCGTTAGTGCCACAGACTTTTTGGGCATATCTAATTCCCTGACATTTAGTGGTTGGGCTACATGCAGCAAATATTCCATTATTCGAAAATGCTACCCCTTCTATTACCATCAAATTTATGGCAATCACGATGGGTAATATCCGTTTTAACATAAAATCCTCCTCGTTTTTGAAGTGCTACCTTTCAATTCTAGCACAATACTGCATAATCTCCCTTAATTTCAATTCCGCGAAGAGCCGTGGATGACATATCTCACTATATTGCGCGTATGAGCGCCATAAGCACGCAGTAAAGTCGCTAATTCGGCGTTAAAAGAATCCATCTCTTTATTTAAATGCCGATCCTGCATGATTTTAAATAAATCAACGTCGGTTTTCGTTTCAAAAAAAACATAATTGGGGTCGGCGACGTATTTTTTAGGGAAAATTTTTCGAATTTCTTTGTCTACCCTGTCAGCCATGGCATGTGATTCTTTTGCAATGATCGTTCGTGGGTATTCATCTGTATAAGCAGGATAATGAGAATCTTGCCGAGTATCGGCCAGCGACTGAAGTATCTTATTATCCTTTTGTTTGGTTGCTAGGAGGTATTTTACCAAGTGATAAGTATAATTCTCTAAAGTGAAATGGCGATTAGAACTTAATCGAATCACGTTTCGTTGAGGCTTGGTATAACCTATCTGCTTCAATAAACTCACGGCAATCAATTTTATCACCGACGCATTGGGCGGTAGAATGGTAGGGCTGCGTTAAGTCCTGTGCATAATGAATGGACCATCCTAAAAAGCGATATCCCCAATAAGGGTGACCTGTTTGAAAAGCGTATTGAGACAATACCCTATAAAGATGAAGACGATATTCAAGATAAGAATATTTAAGGAAAGGGGCCACTTTGTAAATAAGCGGTGATTCGTAATAAAAAGCCATATGAAACGGCGCCTGCGAACTCAACAACAGTCCGGGATCACCAAATGGTTGTTTCCCCCAATGATCTTCTTTTGCAAACCACGAAGGATTATTTTCCCAAAGATCAGTGTCCATCCCATAATCAGGCTCATCCGAAGCCGAGGTAATAATTTCAAGCGGCGATACCTTCTCACCGGGAGAAAGTCCTTCCAAAGGAGGATTAGGCACATACACCCAACCCGCTTTAGTTACAAGAGGCAACATGACGTCCCTTTTAACCAAAGGATGGCCCTGAATGCGGTGTTTTTCGCCCGGCGGATATTGAACAAACAAGGGAAATTTCAAGTTGGGATTGATACGAATAGCCTCTACGAATTGCATTTTTAAAGGCTTGGAATCATCGCCTTTAAATACTAAATCGTGAGGCACAGGCGGGTAGTAGGGGATATTTTGTTGTGACCAAATTTCATTTTCTCGAAGCAATTTTACTAACCCTAAGCGTTCTTTTTGTAAAAAGGCAGTGAGTGTTTCCGCAGGTATAGTGGCTTTATGAGCGATTTCAGGCATATTTTTTAATGCCACATAACTAAGAGAAAAATGCCCATCCCAAGCTAAAGTTGTTGACGTAATCAAAAAAAGCGAAAACAAAAATAATTTTCGAACAATTATCCGAGGTAGGGACGAGGATTTCATGCAACTCCTTCCAGTTGGATTCGCATTATGCGTTTTCAATAAATATTAAAACAGTTTTTAGAAATTTTCTACATCGTTCATTGCCGGCCACCCACCACTAACGATTGACTCATCGATTAAAATTGACTAAATTTTCGATAAAAATAGAAATGAGGTTCTCATGAAAAAATTGATTATAAGCTTACTATTATTAAGTTTTTCCCTGAATGCCAGCGCTCTGGATAGCCAGAAAGCCGTTGATACGTTTCAACAAGAATTGGCTAACATTCGTAGTCAATTACAAGCCGGTAAAATGAGCGCCGCTCAAGCGCAGATTTTACTGCAAGCCATTCAAGTGCGACAAAACAATGTGTTAATCGCGCAAAACGCGGCAATTTTAAAGAGACAGCAACATGAATCAAAATGATCAACAGTTGATTACTCAATTGGCCGAGCGATTAAAGAGGCCCAGCCGGTGGCAAAAGATTCAGAAGCCGCTGAATTAATTACGCAAGTAATTGGCTCGCAACCGGACGCAGTGTATTTGTTGACTCAAGCGGTTTTGTTGCAGGAAGCCGCTATCCGACGGTTGCAGCAACAAGTGAGTGAATTGCAGGCGAAAGTGCATTCTAAAAAAAGTTTTTTCTCTTCCCTTTTGGGCGGGGCACGTCAATCGAATTCAAATGAATCAGCGCCCTATGGACGGACCAACCCTTTTGGGCAAAGCAGTTTTTTAGGTTCCGCCATGAGCACCGCGGCGGGTGTGGCCGGTGGTTTGTTCTTATTTGAAGGATTGAATCATTTGTTCAGCAACCACTCGACTTTAAATTCCGATAGCATGCTAAACAATGCGGGGGTCTCCGATATCTTAGAATCCGATCCATTACAAGGACAAGGTCAACTACTGGATGAGGGATTTGGTACTGGAGATAGTTTTATGGATGAATCGAGCTCGGGATTAGATAGCAACGATTTTGATGATGGATTTGGGAGTGGCAGTGATTGGTAACGTTACACCATTATTCCCACCCTCTTCGTCATCCCCGCAACGGGAATGAGGAAGCCTAAAATTGAAAGGGCTGTGACTTGTGGATAACGGGATGGTTTCGTACTTAACCCATTCACTTTGAATGCTGTGGTTTTTCCCATGGTTTGATATAAAAATTTGCAAAAATTATAAATAATCCGAGTAAAATGATTGGAACGATCCAAGCGCTGATTATAGTTTTGTAGGCGTTTTTGAAATCGAAATAAAAAATAGTTCTTTGTGCTGTGTCGGCGATCCAGTAGACTCCCACTAAGAACCATAAATTTTTTATGGGTATAGGACTTGAAAAGCATTTCAAAATAAGCGGCAAGAATAAAACTAATAGAATACTCATCCCACCTAAAATAATAATGTTGTAATGCACCCAAAATGCAATTGCATCGCACCACAAATGGATAGCGAGGCCCAAAGCAATTGCGATTGCCCAATAACGTGTTTTCGAAAAATTAAAGATAAGCGCATAGAGAATAAAGCTGGCCAAGATAAAGCCGCCATAAATATGAAACGTGTGGATGGTCAATGAGTTGACAAATCCCGTGTCCTGACCAAGATCAAACGCATGATCAATATCAATGGCATTGGAGGCATACAGGCCAACGAAAAGAGGCCTGATTGGCATTTTCCACTTTTCGGCTATCCAAGTGCCAAAAATAGTATCAATCGTCACATGATCTGCTAACCACATATTATCAATAATGTAACATGAGAAATAAATAGAGCGAAGAAATAGGCAGGGTCATAATAGAGTGAGGTACGGACCATACCATTACCCACAAGTGGTAAAGACTAAAAGCTTAACCCATCATCCCCGCCTTCGCGCATAGGCGTCAACTTAAGAGAGCGAGGTAAAGAGGGACTATCAAGGAGTTGAAAAAAAATGTCCGTCGTTCCCGTGCGTAGGCCGTCTACGACAGACAAAGAATCGAGGGCTTTCACGGTCGAAGTCACGGGAATCCCGGCTAAAAGCCTAAGAAAAGTGCCATCGGTGTTTTTCTTAGCTCCTTAATCTGGGTCCCCCCGACTCGGCCGTGAAGGTTTTGTATGCTTCAATAATACAGCAGACGGCCTCGCGGGAGGACGACGGGTTTTAAGTTTTTCACGCTTCGCCACGGGTGGGGTGGGTAATGATAGGTGCCCGTTGTATCCAGGAGCTTTGAAAGGAGCAAGGCGAAAGAGAGCATCAACTTTACAGTCATTAGAGTTTTATGCTTAAGTTGACGCCTATGCGCCTTCGCGGGGACGACGGGGGTTTTTTGAAATTAAGGCTAATAGGAAAAAATAACCTAGAATAGGCAATTCCCGTATTTCGCTTCACTGCATACGGGCTACAAGATTAATTAAAAGTGGCTATGGGTGGACTTGAACCACCGACACCGGCATTATGAATGCCGTGCTCTAACCAACTGAGCTACATAGCCATGCAGGTTGCTGGTGGGAAGAATCGCATTCTGGCGATTTGTGGGAATTATGTCAAGCCTGCCTGCTAGTGGCAGTTTTTATCCAAAAACGGCTTCAAATAAAACAATACCATCCCTTTGGTCTCGTTCACCATATAACAGATTTCTCGCGTCTCTTTCTCGGTAAGGCTATTTGCTAAGCCTTCTGCTTCCATCCTTAAAGAGAAAACGGGATTCGTTTTGCAGTAATCAGCGTTAGTCGTTGCGTTGCAAATGCTATGAATGTACGCTTCATTTACGCTTAAGTAGCGTAGCCTTGCAGCCAACGGCTTATCGGGCGCCTGCTGAGCGATGCATTGGTAGCTTAATAGATCGTTATAAAGCCTTCTTGTAAAAGAACAAATGCCATTATTGGCAAGTGCAGAATTAACGAAGAGAAAACAAAAGATTCCAAAGAGTAATCGTTTCATCATGCGGTCCTTCTTCAACAAAGGTTAATTACCTGCTCGAAAGTACATTATGTCACCGTCTTGCACAAGATACTCTTTTCCTTCTAACCGCCACTTGCCAGCGTCTTTCGCGCCTTGTTCTCCTCCAAATTGGGTATAATCGTTATAACTTATAACTTCAGCACGGATAAAGCGTTTTTCAAAGTCTGTATGAATGACCCCCGCTGCTTGAGGCGCCGTTGAATTTTTAGGACAAGTCCACGCGCGGAGTTCTTTGGGGCCGGCTGTAAAGAAGGTAATTAATCCCAGTAATTGATAGCCTGCTTGAATCACGCGATGCAGTCCCGGCTCTTCAAGCCCGAGACTTTGTAGGAAGTCCTGTTGATCGGAGGCAGAAAGGTCAGCGATTTCTGACTCGATAGCTGCGCAAACGGGGACGACCTTTGCTTTTTCTTTGGCGGCAAATTCGTAGACTTGACTTAAATAAGAATTATCCGTAAAACCATCTTCCGCCACGTTGGCCACATACAATACCGGCTTTGAAGTCAGCAATTGGTAAGGGCGTAATAAAATTTCTTCTTCCTCTGTTAAATTAACACTTCGAATTGGCGTGCCCTCATCGAGCAACTTTTTAAACTTTTCCAATAAAGCATAGGTGTCGCGTGCTTTTTTATCGCCCCGTTTCACGTCTTTTGCAAGTTTCACTAAAATTTTATCGAGCGTTTCTAAGTCAGCCAAAGCCAATTCGGTGTTCACCACCTCAATGTCGGCAATGGGATTAATACTTCCCGCCACGTGAGTGACATTCTCATCTTGAAAACAACGCACGACGTGGGCGATGGCTTGAGTTTCACGAATATTGGCAAGGAATTGATTACCAAGACCTTCGCCTTTTGAAGCCCCCGCCACTAAACCGGCGATATCGACGAAGTTAACTGTCGTAGGGATAATTTGCTTCGGATTAACAATTTGAGCAATTTTTTCAAGCCGCTTATCAGGCACCGACACCACGCCAACATTTGGTTCGATGGTGCAAAAAGGATAATTCGACGCTTCGATGCCTGCTTTTGTTAAGGCATTAAATAATGTTGATTTACCGACGTTGGGCAATCCAACGATGCCGCATTTAAAACCCATGTTGAACCTCATTTCGCCTCTCCTGCCATCAGGAGAGGAAGTTTTTAAGAATGCAATTCCCGCATCACTTTTTGAAAATCACCTTGTACCAATTCTGGAATCAGGCGCAAACCTTTTTCGATGGCTGCCAAAATAGCAATCCGATCATTTTCAGACGGTGGGCTTAAAACGTAAGGAGTGACACGATCCTTATGGCCGGGGTGATTAATCCCAATTCGCAAGCGGTAAAAATCGCTACTCCCCAGGTGTTGAATAATATTCCGAAGCCCGTTATGCCCGCCGTGTCCGCCCCCTTCTTTTAAGCGAATGTCGCCGGCGGGAAAATCCAATTCATCGTGTGCGATTAAAATTTCTGAGGGCTTTATTTTATAGAAATGAGCTAAAGCGGCGACAGCTTGGCCGCTTTCGTTCATGAATGTGGTCGGCTTAAGTAACCAGTAATCATTGCATTTCGCGACAAAGCCATGAAATTTATTTTCTTTGGCCAAGGATTGATTACGTTGCTGAGCCAACGTTTCAAGGAACCACGCCCCGACATTGTGGCGTGTTCGGGCATACTGATCGCCCGGATTCCCAAGGCCTGCAATCAGTTTAACCCCGCCCGACAAGGCCGATTATTCCTTCTTATCAGTATCAGCCTGCTCTGCCTCGCCGCTGGCCTCAGCTTCAGAAGCGGGTTTTTCAGTTTCCTCTTCTTCCGCTGCTTCCGTAGCAGCTTCTTTCGCGAGAGCCGCTTCGGCGGCTTCGGCTTCCACGTCTGCCTTGCTGACTCTTGGCATGTGAACGCTCGCGATTGGCGAATCGTGTTCTTCATCTACCGCCGAGGTTAATCCCACACCGGCAGGCAATTTAAGGTTGGACAAATGCACGGACTCGTCCAATTGAAGGTGAGATAAATCCACCTCGATGTATTCTGGCAAGTCGGCCGGTAAGCAGCGAATCTCGACTTCGCTTTGCAGGTGTGAAACGACCCCACCCGCCTCAACGCCAGGGCAATCGTCTTCACCCAGGAAGTGCAAAGGCACATTCATGATTAATTTTTCAGAAGCTTTGATGCGCTGAAAATCAATGTGCACAATTTTAGGCTTCGTGTGATGCCGTTGTAGCGCTTTAAGAATCACTTTTTGCTTTTTGTCACCGACTTTAAGCGTGAGAATGGATGAAAAGGTGGATTCACTTTCAAGGGCTTTTAAAAGGTCTTTTTGCAGTAAGGTAATGGATTGGGGGGCTTTACCCGCACCGTAAACAGTCCCGGGGACTTTATCTTCAAAACGCCGCATTCGGCGCGCCGCGCTTTTGCCCGTGAATTCACGTAATTCGGCTATTAATTCAAAACTTTCAGCAGCCATGGGTTACTCTCCTACTCTCAAGAACCAGGCATTTTACTGATGTTTCCTCAAAAAAGCTAGCGCCTTGACAGGCTATAAGATTCATGCAAAGCTTCGGCATATTTGGACGCGGGTAGAGCAAACGCAGTACGATTTAAGGACGCCGCTTGATGACATCCATTTCCCTTCCTCAAAGCCCTCACCTGAAGCGGTGTGAAGTTTTAATTATTGGAGGAGGAATTGTCGGTTTTACGCTGGCGCGAGAGCTCATTGCCTGGGGGACCCGCCGCCTCATTATTATCGAAAAAGAATCCGATATTGCCTTACACGCTTCGGGTCGAAACAGTGGTGTATTGCATGCCGGTGTCTATTATCCGCCGGAAAGTTTAAAGGCCAAACTTTGTCTAAAGGGCAATAAATTGATGCGTCAATTCTGTGAAGCGCATCAACTCTATCTCAATCCATCGGGCAAGGTGATTGTAACCCGCCAGCCTGAAGAGCTCCCGGTGTTATTGGAGCTTGAGCGTCGCGCTAAAACGAATGGGGCCAATGTTGAAATTATCGATGAAAAGCAAACGGCTGAGATTGAGCCCTACGCGAAAACGACTGAAAAGGCCCTTTATTCTAAAGATACGGTAATCGTTGATCCGAAACAAATTATGCGATGTTTACTAAAAGAATTACAAGCGACAGGGCATGTCGATATTTTATTTCAGACCCAATTTTTAAGTCGAATGAATAAAAATACCGTAAAAACAACTAACGGCACTATCCAGTTCGACTTATTAATCAACGCCGCAGGCGCCTATGCCGATAGGGTCGCCCATGAATTTTCGGTAGGTCAAAATTATTCGTTTATTCCCTTTAAGGGAATTTATAAAAAATTAAGGCCGGATTGCTCCCATTTAGTTCACGGCAATATTTATCCAGTGCCCAATATTCAGAATCCCTTTTTAGGTGTGCATTTTACCAAAAGCGCTTCCGGCGATGTTTATTTAGGTCCAACCGCGATTCCTGCATTTGGACGAGAGAATTATGGGTTGTTAAAAGGCATCGGTAGCGAAGCCCTAAAAATTGCTTTTCAAAATTTAATTTTATTTATGCACAATCCTAAATTTAGAAAAGTAGCGATGACAGAGCCTTTCAAGTACATCAAAAAATTCTTTTTCGAAGACGCTAAGAAATTAGTTAAACAGCTCAAACGGGAATGGTTAATGCAAACTTATAAAGTCGGACTGCGCCCTCAACTGGTTAATTGGCAAACCAAAGAATTAATGATGGACTTTGTTATTGAAAGAAATGAAAATACAATTCATATTTTAAATGCAATTTCACCGGCTTTTACCAGTTCAATGGCTTTTGCTGATTATGTTATTCAACGTTATGTAAGCCTTTAAGGACCTTGTATGCCATTTGAATTTCAAAAAATGCTTATTCCTGAAGTCATTTTGATTAAACCCAAAGTTTTTACGGATGACCGAGGCTTTTTTATAGAAACCTTCAAGCAAAGCGATTTTAGGCGCCATGGTATTAATGGGGAATTTTTGCAAGATAATCATTCTTTATCAATGAAGAAAGGCGTATTGAGAGGATTACATTACCAACTGGACCCTCATGCGCAAGGAAAATTAGTGCGTGTGGTTTTAGGTAAAGTATTCGATGTAGCCGTTGATTTACGACGGGAATCACCGACATTCGGAAAATGGGTTTCCACAGAACTTTCTTCTACCAATAATCACATGCTCTGGATACCTCCTGGTTTTGCTCATGGTATGCTGGTATTGGAGGAAAATACACATTTATTATATAAGTGCACAGCAGAGTATGTTCCCGAATCAGAGAGATACATTCGTTGGGACGACCCTGACATTAATATTAAGTGGCCGATCAAAAATAATCTTTTGCTTTCTGAAAAGGATGCGGCGGGGGTATTTTTGCAACGGGCAGAAATTAACGCGCAATACCACGGGAGTTGATAATGGAAACAGTGTTAGTAACCGGTGCAGGGGGATATATTGGCAGTGTACTCGTGCCGAAATTATTAAATAAAGGTTATCACGTCAAGGCCGTGGACCGTTTTTATTTTGGTTCAGATAAGCTCTCGCAACACCCCCATTTAGAGTTAATTAACGAAGATGTTCGGCGTTTACAACCGTCTCTGTTTACCAATGTGGACTACGTCATTGACCTAGCTGCTGTTTCGAATGATCCGAGTGGGGATATATTTGAGAAAGCAACTTGGGAGATTAATCACCAAGCCCGTGTCCAGTCCGCTACTCTAGCGAAACAGCAAAAAGTGAAACGCTATATTTTACCCTCTAGTTGCAGTATTTATGGTTTTCAAAAAGGCGCTGTCGATGAAACAGCGAAAACCAATCCACTGACCACTTATGCTAAAGCTAATGAAAAAGCCGAAAAAGAAATTCTGCCATTGGCTACCGATGATTTTACCGTCACCGTTATGCGGCAAGCCACCGTCTATGGATACAGCCCCCGGATGCGTTTTGATTTGGCTATCAACGGAATGGTTTATGGAGCTTGGGAAGATAAATGTATTCCATTGATGCGCGATGGGACGCAATATCGACCGATGGTTCACGTGCAAGACACCACTGACGTTATGGTATTGCTGCTTCAGGCCGACGCATCGGAAATTAACGGACAGATTATTAATGTGGGGTGCGAAGAACAAAATTACCAGTTACAACCATTAGGACAATTAATAGCAGAAGTTGTTGGCCAAAAGCTCGATGAAAAAATAGCTATTGAATGGTACGGCGATCCTGATCATCGCAGTTATTATGTTTCGTTTGATAAAATTAAACGAATTTTAAATTGGCAACCACAGTGGGATGCGGCGAAAGGTGCCGTTGAACTCATCGAAAAATTAAAAAATAATCAGCTACAAAAAACCGCTGAAACGATTACATTAAACTGGTATCAAGAATTGGAAAAATGGCATCGTATCTTGCAGCCTGTTATAAAATACGATGGCATACTTAATATAAAATAAGGAGAGAAGTGTTATGTTAAACGAATTGCAGTATCGCGAGAAAACTGGATCACCCATACGGGTAGGGTTAATTGGCGCCGGTTCGATGGGGACCGGGATCGCATGGCAAATTGGAAGAACGCCAGGAATGAGATTGGCTTTTATCGCGGCAACGACGATGGAATCTGTGCAAAGAGCCCAAATTGCTTATGGCAAGGAGACGAAATTATATTCTAACGCGGATCAAGCGTTGGACGATCCTAACATCGAATTCGATGTGTTAGTAGACGCGACCAGTACCATCGGTATTTCTGCAAGGTATGCGCTTAAGGCTATTCATCGTAAAGCGCATGTCGTTTTATTGAATGCGCATGTGGATCTTTTTCTTGGGTTTTATTTACAACATGAGGCTGCAAAACACGGCGTTATTGTCACCAGCGATGCGGGTGATCAACATGGCGTCCTTGCTCGCATGATTGAAGAAATACAATTGTGGGGGTTTCAAATTACTCAGGCAGGAAATATAAAAGGTTTTCTGGATCGTCATTCGACTGCTGATAGCAAACGTGAAATCGCTAAAAAACTTAATCTTAAAGTGGTTCCTTGCGTGGCGTATTCGGATGGCACCAAAGTAAATATCGAAATGGCGTTAATTGCCAACGGTACAAATCTAATTCCGACAAAACCGGGCATGGAAGGCCCTGTGGCGAAACATGTCTCCGAGGCGGTTAATTTGTTTGATTTCGATGCTTATGGAGAAAAAGGCCGAGTTGATTACATATTAGGAGCCCAGCCTGGAGGAGGCGTATATGTTATCGGAAAATGCGAAGACCGTTTGCAAGAGAGCTACTTAAATTATTATAAAGTGCATAACCGTTACCCTTATTATGTATTTTACCGTCCCTATCACTTATGTCATTTAGAAACGCCTCGTGCGGTTGCGCTAGCTGCTTTATGGAATAAACCGGTATTAAGGCCCACCTACGGTCGGTTAACGGATGTCTATGCCTATGCAAAACAGCCATTAAAAACGGGTGATTTATTCGCGGATGGCATTGGAGGAGATGGCGCCTATGGGTTAATCCATGAAGCCGAATCAGCCGATCAGGCGAATTATTTACCCATCGGTTTATTGGAAGCAGAAGAAACCCATGAAAAACCCCGCGTATTGCATGATCTTGAACGAGACCAACCCATTCGTTGGTATGATGTAGAATTGCCCGATACGGAATTATTGAGACTTTATCGAATTCAACAAAAATTGTTAAAAACTGAAGTAGTGACTGTTTAAAATGAAAAGAACTAATCCACATATTGCAATCTTAGGAGGAGGTCCTGCGGGCCTTTACGCCGCTCGGTTACTGACGCGTCAAAATTTTCGTGTGACTGTATTAGATAAGGGCGAAAGGCCGGGCGGGCTGGCGACGGCTCAGCGGTATGGTGAAAATTGGTATGATACGGGTCAGCATATGTTTCATTCTTTTGACCGAGAGATTTTTGAAGACGTTAAAACGTTGATGGGAGAAGAGCGTATTGAGGTTGAGCTTAACGCAAGAATTAAATGGGCGGGCGGTTATTTTCGTTATCCTTTGCAATTTCAGGATATGATCAAAGGAATTCCTTTTTTTAAACTTTGTCGGCAAGTTTCTGGTTTATTTTCCGCTCAATTCAAAAATGCCATCGTGCGCAAAACCCCCAAGGATGCGGAAGAAGCGTTGATTCAATTATATGGGAAACCCTTGTATAAATTCTTTTTCGAAGATTTTACTCATCGGTATTGGGGGATTCACCCGAAGGGGTTGTCTGCCACTTTTATTACTTCAAAAATGCCGAAATTAACCGCCGTTGACGTGCTTAAGAAGGGACTGGAAAAAATCGGAATTAAAGACCGCGGGAAAACGACAGAGAGTCCTTTGACGAAAGAAATTCTCCATTATTCCCGCACGGGATCTGAAACGATGCCCCGCTGTGTGGCAAAAGCAGTCATCGATGCAGGTGGGGAGGTGTTGCTTCGAGCGGAAGTAAAAAACGTTATTACTGAAAATAATAACGTGAAAAAAATTATCTACCAGAGAGATGGCGAGACGCGTGAATTAGAATGCGATGCTTGTATTTCAACTATTCCTATTAATGCGCTAATTCGGCGACTCGATCCCGTTTGTCCCGATTACGTTTTAAATGCGGTAAATCACATCCGTTATAAACCCATCGCAATTTATGGCTTGTTAGTTAATAAACCGAAATGTTTTGACGGGCTTTTTGTTTACTATCGCAATCACATTTTTCATCGCATTTGCGAGCCTAAAAATGCTGGGTTGGAAGTAAATCCGCCAGATCACACTGTTCTTATCGTAGAAACTACTTGTGAAATAGATGATCCTAAATGGCGTGGTGAAGCGTCTGTCAAAGAACAAATTTTCAGCCAATTAGCACAAGAAGGTCTTTGCCAACCTGACGAAATTGTTGAAACTCATCTTACTCGCTGCGAAACAGGTTATCCTATTTTTGCATTGGGTTTTGAAAAACACCTGGATATCATGATGGAGCATCTGCAAAATATTACTAATTTAGTATCAACAGGACGCCAAGGTGCATTTACTTATCCCGATATGCATGGCGCGATGCGCATGGGAATATCAGCGGCAGAAAATATTATGCAACGATTTGGCTAGGTGTCAGCAATTCTAATTTTGACAATACGTCATTCCCGCAAGGGCAATAGGCGTCAACTTAAGGGAGCGGGGTAAAGAGGGAATATCAAGTAGTTGAAAAAATGTCCGTCGTTCCGTGCGTAGGCCGTCTACCGACAGACAAAGAATCGAGCGTTTTCACGGCCGAAGCTAAGTAGCCCCGTCTGAGCGAAGCGAAATACGGGGACGATAGATGACATCATTGTTTTCCCGTATTTCGCTTCGCTGCATACGGGCTACTTTACTAAATCTGGAAGTCAGGAAAATTAGAGTTACTGTTAAGCGTTTAGGCTTATTGGCAATTAGTTATGCTGAACCGGAAAGGCCCTAAACTTGCCAGACCATTTCTTCGACGGGCCGATAGAGGCTGTATTGCAATTTTTGGACGCAATTCATCAAATAATCACTGTAACTGCTTTTAGGCATGGCTTCAGCCAAGCGTTGCAACTGATCCGCAGTAATAAATCCTTTCAGATAAGCAATTTCCTCCAAGCAAGCCAGCTTCAAGCCTTGGCGCTCTTCAATAATCTTCACAAACTGTCCCGCTTCGGTCAAAGAGTGATGCGTACCGGTATCCAACCAAGCGGCGCCGCGTCCTAGAACAACCACAGATAATTGCTTTCTGTCTAAATAAACGCGATTAACATCCGTAATCTCTAATTCACCGCGCGAAGAAGGCTTGATGTGTTTAACAATATCGACGACTTGATTATCATAGAAATAAAGACCGGTTACCGCATAATTTGATTTTGGGCACTTTGGTTTCTCGTCCAAAGAGATCGCATGGCCTTCTTTGTTAAACTCAACAACGCCGTATTCACTGGGATTATTGACGTAATAACCGAAAATAGTAGCGCCGTGTTTGTGCTGCACCACTTCTCGTAATTTGTTCACGAGCTGTGACATGTAGAATATGTTGTCACCCAGAATTAAACTGACATTATCATTTCCGATAAAAAACCGCCCGACATTGAACGCGTCAGCTAAGCCTCGCGGTTGATCTTGAATAGCGTAAGATAAATTAATTCCCCATTGCGAACCGTCTTTGAGTAAATCTTGCATAAGGGGCACGCTTTGAGGCGTTGAAATAATGAGAATGTCACGTATCCCCGCTAACATGAATACGGATAGCGGATAGTAGATCATGGGTTTATCGTAGATCGGCAGTAAGTGCTTATTAATTACTGCTGTCAATGGATAGAGTCGCGATCCGGTGCCGCCTGCTAATATGATGCCTTTCATAAGCGAATCCTATCGGAAATATCAAAAAATTGCAGCAGATTTTTACTATTTCAAAAAAATGTTATGCTGGGCAAGCCGACAACCTTAGTGGACGTTTAAAAGATGATGGGACAAAAATTAACCAACCTGCAGGGAGAAGCGAAGTATCAATGGTCGGTATTGATTAGTATCTTTTGCGCCAGTTTGATATTTAAATTGGTGGTCTTTTTCGCGTTCTATCGGGGCGATGTTCATCAGCTCTTACAACCGGATTCCGGCACCTACCTCGAGCCGGCCATGGCACTTCTTAAACAAGGAAATTATGGCCATATTTTTATACGCACTCCCGGCTATCCGACATTTATAGCAGCTTTTTTTTATCTTTTTGGCCATAATTTATCGGCTATTATTATTGCTCAACTTATTTTAAGCATAATTCCAATTTTTTGCGGCTATTTAATAACCCGTCGGTTATTTAATGGTCGCGCAGGGTTAATTACGGCTGTTTTTTTGGCTGTCGATTATCTTTTTTTCAGCTATGCCTATTTTGTGCTAACCGATTATCTTTACGCGGTGACGCTAAGCCTAGTTTTTTTATTTGGCGTTTGGGTATTAACGGAGAGTAACCCGAAATATAGACACGCTTTTTTGCTCGGGTTGTTTTTTGCTATCGCAACGCTCATTCGTCCGGTTAATTATTATTTGCTATTTCCTAGCGTGGCAGGCCTATTTATTTATTTGAGGTTCCAAAAATTACGTTTTAAAAAGATATTCCTGATAACATTATTAATGCTCTTACCCAATGTTTTATTGGTAGGAGGTTGGCAAATTCGAAATAAAATAGCGATGGGCACCTTTCAATACAGTGGAATCACCACTCCTGCGAATGTTAAAAACTATTTTCCTCAGAATTACGCCTTATATGTTGAAAAATATGGTGATCCCCAGTCACATTATTTAAAAGCTAATTTTAAAATTATAACCGACCATCCGTCTTTAGCGCTCAAACAAATGGGAATAGGGTTTGCTAAATTGATGTTGGGTTCAAACCCCATTTTGGTTGATTTTTTTTGCCGCCCAGAAAATATTAAATTTTATTGGAAAATGCAGGGAAAAATACAACAGTTATTTTGGCGAGGAGATTTTAGGCAAGGTATCGATGAGCTTTTATCTCATCCAGCCGCGATGACCGTTTTCTTATACAAAATCGGCTTGGTGTTCCTTAATCTGATGCTCTATGTCCTATTTATTATTGGCGTAAGAGCCTTGTATATCAGAAATTTATTAAAACCTAAATTGTTTGCCCATCTTTTTCTTGCTGGCAGCGCTTTGTATTTCATCTTGCTCTGCTCTAACAACGCTTCTTATGCGCGCTTTCGACTACCATTTCAATTACTCATTGACTTTTATGCTTCGGTCGGCTGGGTAGCGGTGTGGGTTAAAATCAAAAAACTTTCTTTTTATCCAACGAAACGAATAGATTCCTCCATAACTTGCGTAAATTACGATAAGTAATTCAAAAGGTGTGCGAAATCGAGCGGTTGAAACAGCGCTTGAAGAGAGAATAATAAAATACAGCGTACACTCCAGCAAAAATAAGTGCGAGAAATAATTTTCGTTCAATTTGAATTTAAACAAGGTCAATAACGCTATCGCTACGAAGAAATAAGTAAAAAACAAAAAAAATCGCATGGGAGCTGCGACAACCACCGAGAAAAATTCACCCCAACTGTTATTTTTTAACAGCTTTGAAATACGAAAATGCCATAAGTCCTGTTTTTTGTGTTTAAACACAAGGTAATTAATGCCAGGACTAAAAAACCGAGCAAAAGAAGCATCTGAGCCTAACATTAAACGGGGGAAGCCCGCGATCATTTGTTTAACCAGAGCAACGGGGTGCTTAATCAAAAAAGCCAGGGCTGTCTTCGCCATAAATTTCGTTTTTTCCGCAGGAGATAACGGGCCCTGTTCTTTAAGTTTTTCAATTAGAGCTTTTACATTCTTAGGTGGGGGATCTTTGGGTTTTTGAATAATATCGCCCATGTAATTCCAGTAGAGATTGAAAGCCATTATATTGCTATAGGCGAAAGTGTTAAAGTGCAATTTATTTCTGACTTGCCAGCCGCCCACCATCACCAGACTGGGCGCAGTCAATAGTAATAACCCCATAATAATCTTTTTCCAGGGAAAACGATTTCGAATAAAATAGATTGTAGTTCCAATCGCCACTGGAAAAATTAAATAATAACTAATAGGCCGGATAAAAGTAGCGAAAGCCAGAGTTAAACCTAATGAAAAAATAAGCCCTAATTTGTAGGAACGACTTGAAAACAAATACGTCCCAATTAAAAATGTGAAACCAATAACGATAGCAAAAAGGAGTTCCGTTAAGATCACTAAGGTATAGCTTAATAGGAGGAAATTGAAAGCGATAAGGAAAGCTGAAAGATAAGCCGCGGATAGCGAAAATAACCGGTAAGCTATGTAATAAGCCTCGATAATCAACAAACTGCTTAATAGTATTTGCGCGATGACAATGGCGGTCAAGTGCTGTCCGAATAAAGCAAAAATAATAGTGATAAAAGTGGGATACCCGGGTGTTCGTTCAAATAGGTCACCGTAATTTCCGTGTAATAGGAGCGTTTTTGCAGGCGTAAGATAATCGAATGAATCGGGTCGAATAATTTGATAAATGTTCCCATGGTAACAGATAAAAAAAAGGCTTAACTTAAATAAGAGAGAAAAGAAAATGATACTCGGCAGTATCCATTGTTGGTTTAATAAAAACGGTTTGTAAGCTAATGCGAAGAGGGCTGTCTTTCCTGGAAGCGCTTCCTTCATTCTTTTAATCCAAAAACATCGAACTCACTGACTCTTTCTGATTAATGCGAGAAATGGTTTCCGCAATAAGGCGACTTAACGAAATTTGTGTGATTTTGCGGCACTTGGCGGCTTCTTCGTGAAGCGGAATGGTGTCCGTGACGATCAGCTCATCAATATCAGAGTCCATAATATTTTTGACCGCATTTCCCGATAGAACGGGGTGAGTACAATACGAAGAAACTGTCAGTGCTCCCTTTTCTTTAAGCGCGGAAGCCGCATGACATAAAGTGCCTGCCGTATCGACGATATCGTCGACGATAACGCAATGACGGTTTTGGACGTTACCGATGACATTCATGACTTCTGCCTGATTGGGCGCTGGGCGTCGCTTGTCGATAATAGCTAAGTCGGAGTCATTGAGGCGTTTGGCAATCGCTCGCGCGCGCACGACTCCCCCCACATCAGGAGAAACAATCATCGGAGTCTCCAGCTTGTCGAGCAAACGGTATTCTTCTAAAGCCGTAATACTGGCATAAATATTATCCACCGGCATATAGAAAAAGCCCTGAATTTGATCAGCGTGAAGATCAACGGTGATAAGACGCGAGAAGCCCACTTTTTGCATCATATCAGCCACTACTTTGGCGCTGATGGGTACTCGGGAGGAACGAACGCGTCGATCCTGTCGAGCGTAACCGAAATAAGGCACAACGGCGGTGATGCTCGCTGCTGAAGCGCGCCGAAAAGCGTCGCCCATTAAGATCAACTCCATGACATGTTCGTTGGTGGGATGCCCTGTCGATTGAATGAGATAAATATCGCGGCCTCGCACATTTTCTTCAATTTCAAAGCGGATTTCCCCATCGCTAAACCGGCTAATCAACGCATTCCCAATAGTGGTGTTTAACTCTTTGGCTACGTTCTCAGCGAGAGACGGATTGGCGCTGCCATGAAAGATGCGGATGTCATCGACGTTAGGCACGAAGTTTCCTTTATTTATACATGGCTGGGGTGCCAGGATTCGAACCTGGGAATGCTGGGATCAAAACCCAGTGCCTTACCGCTTGGCGACACCCCAAGGGATTAAATTTAAGCTGGACGCGCAAGCATATTAGCAGTTTTAGCGGCCCTGTCAAAGTGGCAACGGGAGAAGGCATCATTGCCAATGCTTTACAACAATTTTCACGGCGAGTGAACCGTTACTCAATTGTAAAGTGCGCGGTAAATCCACGGAGCCGACTGTTGTGTATTGAGAAAAACGGATATGCCAACCGCTTTGTTGCAGCGCGATTAAATGCGTATAAGTATCGAAATCAGCTTGATAGGCGCCGGGGGCGGGAATGCCTCGAATCCAGTAATAGAGATTAGAAAGCGGAAGCTGCCAACCCAGTTGTTGTTGCATCAACTGTTCGGGAGTGCTTGCCGTGTAATGTTGTCGCGGCGAGCGCCATAACGTGACCATTCCAGGACGACCGGAAATGTTGACACTGTAAATATCCAGCGAAGAATGGATTCGAATGCGATAGTTCATCCCTTTTTGTTGCCAATCGTAAGCCGCGATGATCGTTTTACCCGGCTGCTGAATGCTAAAAGCGCCGTCAATATTCCATTGCGAAATACGACTCAAATCATAATATCGCTGTGCCCAGGTTTGTTGGTGATAAACCGACGTTGATTGATTCGGCAAACGTAGTGTAGTGCAGCCGCTGATGAGCAAAGCACTAAGCGCAATGGCAATACAATAACGCACCCTGAGGCTCCTTTCTTCATTGTTTGAAATAAGGCTCATTTCCTGATGGGGGATAGATTTTCACACAGCTATTCTGGCATTATATCTCCTCTCCTTAAAGGGGACTGTGCCTTTAAAATCAAATCGATCAATATGCAGCCTAACGACTTGCCATCCCCCGATCCCATTGCAAACGCACACAGTGAACAACTGCGGCTACATATCGTGCGTGAAATCGCTGAAAATGGTCCGCTTACCTTTGCTCGATATATGCAGCTCGCCCTTTATGCGCCAGGTCTAGGTTATTATAGTGCGGGTTCTCGCAAATTTGGAGCGGCAGGCGATTTCGTGACAGCCCCTGAAATATCCTCTCTCTTTTCTCAATGCGTTGCTCGCCAATGCCAACAGATCTTAATCGATTTAAACGGAGGCGATATTCTTGAGTTGGGAGCCGGTTCTGGACGAATGGCGGCAGACATTTTACGTGAATTACAGCACACTGGTTGTTTACCACATAATTATTTTATTTTAGAAATCAGTGCTGATCTTCGAGATCGACAAGAAAAATTTATTAAAAACGAAATTCCTGAATTAAGCCATCGTGTCAAATGGTTGAATCGATTACCGAGCCCGCACTTTAAAGGTGTTATTCTTGGCAATGAGGTGATTGATGCAATGCCCGTCCATAAATTTAAAATCGACAACGGCATTAAGGAAGTTTACGTTAATTGGAAAAATGAACAATTTGTTTGGGAAATAGGCGAACCTTCGGCTGCACTAAGCGATTATATTAAAAATTTAACCATTCATTTTCCTGAAGGTTACGAGTCTGAAGTTAATCTACTGTTGAAGGGTTGGATCGCTTCATTAGCCGATATATTGCAAGAGGGTTTAATTTTATTAATTGATTACGGTTTTCCGCGGCACGAATATTATCACACGGACCGCGATCGGGGGACCATTGCTTGTCATTATCGACATCACAGCCATTTTGATCCCCTTATTTTAACGGGGATTCAGGATATCACAGCGCACGTCGATTTTACGGCGATTGCTGAAGCCGCCGCAAAGCAAGGTTTAGCGGTAGAAGGATTCACGCATCAAGCGGGGTTTTTATTGAATTGCGGAATCGCGACTCTCATGCCTCAAGTGGAAGATGTCGCAGAACACTATCGGATTGCACAGGAAATAAAAAAATTAACGCTTCCCGGTGAAATGGGCGAATTATTCAAAGCCATTGCGCTTACGCGAAATTATCGCCAATCCCTATTAGGATTTATCCGTATGAATCAAGTTGAGCGTTTATCAGGTCATCGATAACCCCGTATTTCGCTTCACTCATACGGGCTACTCTTATGAAATAAGGGTTCGTATTGCTTCTAAACGTAATTTTTCCAATGCTTTTGCAAACGCTTCGCCCTTTAACTGTTTTTCTTGTAGAGGTTTAATATCCACGGATTTAACCGCTTTAATAATTTCTTTAATTTTTTTTGGCTGGGATGACGTCGTTGAAGAAATTAAATCGCAGGTAAAAATAAATTGGTCAAAGCGCTCTTGACGCCGTAACGCATCCGTTTTAAGGAGAAAATTAAGCAAGCTGGTTTCATCCATTCTATTTAAATTGACATAATCAGATCCAAAGCGCGCCACTAAAATGGCTAAATCCGCATATTCATTAGGCACCCGGTACCGCCCTGCCAATTTTTGAATTATTTCAGGTGGTAAATCGCTTTGAAGCGTGGCAAAGCGAATAAGGGGCGAAGGCGTTTTATCGGTAACAGACTGCAAAGCGGCCATTCCTTTTCCTTCCATTTTAATTTCGGGGAATAAAATAGCGAGAGCGCCGCATTGATTTAAGACGGTAAAAAATCGAGTTGGTTTTTCATTGCCAAGGGCGCGATTTAATTCCTGCCAAATACGTTCGGGTACCAGTGCATCAATTTCACCCGCGCACACCATTTTTTTCATTAATTCCAACGTGTCAGGATGAATAGAAAAATCAGGAAATTTAGTTGCTAACCGCGCTAAACGCAAAACCCGCACGGGATCTTCTTGGAAAGCGACGGAAACATGACGCAAAACCTTATTTTTAAGATCTTCTTGACCGCCATAAGGGTCGATAAGTTGGCCTTCCGGTGTTTCAGCAATCGCATTAATGGTTAAGTCGCGTCGTTTTAAATCCTCTTCTAATGAGACATCGGGTGCGGCGTAAAAGGTAAATCCTTTGTAGCCTTTTGCTACTTTTCGTTCAGTACGGGCCAAGGCGTATTCTTCATGGGTTTCGGGATGCAAAAAAACAGGAAATTCTTTTCCCACGGGTTTAAACCCACGAGCCGTCATCTCTTCAGGTGTTGCACCCACCACGACCCAATCTTTTTCTTTCACCGGCAAGCCCAATAATTGATCACGAACAGCGCCGCCTACCAAATAAACTTTCAAATGTGATATGCTCCGTGAGGATAAAAACCCATAGAATACTAACATAACTAACCATTTCAAAAAATCATGACTAAATTACATAAATACCTTCCCCAGCGCACCCTATCCAAAATCGTGGGTTGGTTAGCGACTCGTGAATGGGGTTTATTAACGCAATGGGCGATTAGGCTTTTTATCCGCCATTACGGCATTAATATGCAAGAGGCGCAATACCCGGATATTGGACATTATCCGTCTTTTAATGCCTTTTTCACCCGCTATTTAAAAAGGGAATTGCGTCCTGTTGTTGAGGAACCTCGCGCCATCGCCTCGCCCGTCGATGGTATAATTAGCGAAATGGGACAAATAAAGGGTGAAAATCTAATCCAAGCAAAAAACCATCACTACACCATCACAGCATTGTTAGGCGAAGATCCTTCTCGCGCTAGCCAGTTTTTAGATGGTGATTTTTTCACTGCTTATTTAGCACCTAAAAATTACCATCGCATTCATATGCCACTGGATGGCCGATTAATAGAAATGATTCACATTCCCGGCAAGTTATTTTCAGTTAATCCCGCTTCTGTTCAAACGGTTCCGCGTTTATTTGCGCGCAATGAACGTGCGGTTTGTTTGTTTGAAACCGAAAACGGATTGATGGCTGTTATTCTGGTCGGCGCTATGCTTGTGGGAAGTATTAATACCGTATGGCACGGCACGGTAGTTCCAACCGCGGAAGGCATTGCTGTGCATAATTACCGGGAAAAAAATATTAAATTTAAACGCGGCGAAGAAATCGGACATTTCAAAATGGGCTCAACGGTTATTCTTTTATTTCCGAAAAATACCATTCAATGGAACCCTAATTGTCAGCCAAAAGGGACCATTTGTTATGGCGAGAATATTGGGACAGTCTCACTGATCGAAGTAGCATAGGGTACTATTTTTTTGTCATTTCCAGATTGTGGTTATCAGTTTTAGGCTCATCCCTACGCTTTCTGCGAGGTGAAAAAAAATTGGTTACTATCCCTATAACTTCTTGGACACGTGTGGGCAACTCAAACAACAATCTTGATGTTGCTGTCTTTCCTGTCTCTTTGACGAAATTTTTATCTCGATCGTAATTTACGACATAGTACGCGAAAGAGTTTTTATTGTTGCCAACTTGGTGTCTAAGGTGGTTAAGAATCGTATCCGCTTTTGCCCCTATCGTTATTGATTTATCCTGTTCTCGTAAAAATTCTATGGCTCCCTTGATGTAGGACTTGCTGGTATTACTAACCAACATTTTCTTGGCCTACCATGAAATCTCTGTAGTTTGGGTTTGAAGTAAAGCCGGTATCAAATGGTTTGCATACACCTTATCAGGTTAAAACAGTCTTAAAAGGAAAAGGGCTCAAAGAGAAGCAGCCCGGCAATTCTAATTTTGAATTCATCATCCCGCAGTCTTCGTCATCCCCACGGTCCTTCCCATCACCGCGCCCCTCGTCATCCCCGCGCAGGCGGGGATCGAGCGCACACGTGCGCAGCGCGCCGAAGGCGCGCTGGATTCCCGCCTGCGCGGGAATGACGAGGGGGTAAAAGGCAAGTTATGGCCTCTTATTTGTTGGCCATTCCGCCATTTCTTTTTCCTCGAGAATCTTTTCGCGAGGTAAAAATAAATTCAAAAACCGTTTAAATTTTTGAGAAGTTTTAGTGGAAGTTTTAGGTGGTTCAAATAATAATTGCGAGGTTGCTGTAGTTCCTGGTTTTTTGACTTTTCCGGAATTTCGGCCATAGTTTACGATATAATAAATTAAAGAAATCTCATCTCCTTCAGCCTGACTTTTAAGACGACTAAGATAGCTGATTTCATCGTTAGAAGGGGCTGCTTTTTTTAAGCTTAGTATCACGTTTTTGAGATAAGATTTACCAGAAAAGCTGACTAATCTGCTTAGAGCCACCAAAGAAGGTACGTCTTTTTTTACTTGGAGCAAAGCGGATAGTAAATGATCTCTGTATATATTTTCAATGAGTCGTTGTTTTCTGTGAGACCGAGTACGAGTAATTAGTTGTGATAGAAGTTCAATTTTATAATAGGGCGATGAAATTTGATTTATTAAAGCCTCTAACGCCGCTTTTATTAAAGACTGCTGATCTGGAGCACAGTAAAACAAGGCCTCTAGTTTATTGATGGAAACGACGTCAAAATTTTCTTTTGATAAGTTATAGGTAGCTACTGAGCAAATTCCAGAAAATAATTCACTTATGTTCCTTTCATCATCGAAAAGCCGTATCAATTCGGGAAATTTTCCGGGATGATAGAGTAATAAGCACGATAGAACATTGTGATCCATTTTTCCTTTTTGTTTGATGGCATACATGAACTCTCTTGAATGGGATTCTTTAAGATTTTCTACCAGAACAATTAATTTTGTAGGATCTTTCATGGCTAAATAGATCAAAACTGTCTGTTGATTAACATTTTCCAACCGAAGCAGCTCTCCCAACTCTTGCTGCTCGTCATCTTCTTGTTTCGATTCATTATTTATATTGCAAATAAGTTCCATTAATCTTTTGTAGATGGTGTTAATAGTCTCTTCGCTCCATTTAGAAGAATCTCTGAGATTTTGTAAGTCACGGTTACTGAGTTTAGGCATATTTCCCTCCGCAATAGCTTAGGATTAAATTAACATGCAGGTGTTAAGATAATCTTAAAATGAGAGGAAATATTTTGAGGCGCGTCGAGGGGATTCTTGCTATAATCATTTTCGATGAAAACGAAAAAGGAGTTTTTATGCTATCAAGAATTAGTCTATTAATCGTAGTTTTGTTCTCTTTATTTTATTTCTCTTTGGCGAATGCAGAAACGGTTGCGGTAAATATGTATCGCGTTGCAAAAACGGGGCATGGGTCTTCGGTAGGTTCGGTAACCTTGACGGATACTCAATATGGTTTGTTAATAAAACCCAATTTGCGAGGCTTACCGCCGGGGAGAATTCATGGGTTCCACATTCACGTGAACCCTGATTGCAGTAACAAGGGCGAAGCAGCGGGCGGTCATTTAGATCCGGCGAACACAGGTAAACATTTAGGTCCCTACAATCCCAATGGCCATTTGGGCGATTTACCGGCTTTAACGGTGGAAAAAAATGGAACAGCGACCCTGCCTATTTTAGCGCCACGCCTGAAAGTGAAAAACCTCATCGGCCATTCATTAATGATCCACGCGGGTGGTGATAATTATTCTGATCATCCGAAAGAACTGGGCGGCGGTGGTGCGCGAATTGCGTGTGGGATTGTTAAATAGCCAACGTTGGAATTTTATTTTTCCTACTCGAGCAGCGGAATAAAAACGATCGGTAATTTTTTACGTCAATACATTTGTATTGACAATATTGCTTGCCAGCGCTATTCTGTGCCTGATGAAAAAAGCCACTAAGCTGCTCCAGTTACAAATCCGAGTTTCTCCTGATGAGAAGGCAGCTATCCAGCGAGCTGCGAAACACGCTGGCATGGGGATGTCTGAATGGATTTTGAGCCATATTCTTTCTACAGGCACTCAGCGCTTTCACCAATTGCTGGGCCAATTGAAGCGTGATAAAGATAAGCGTTATTTACTTTCTGAATTGCATGATCTCTTTCACACAGCGACACGAAAAGAGTTTGAGCAAATGGTAGCAAATCCGCCGGGAGTTCGTCTTTTACCCTATTGGGAAAATTATGTTGCTGCAATGATTGAATATACAGCAAACCAAAAGGGTACATCACCACCAGCTTGGGTGCGAGAGATTAAACCTCTTTCTCAACCTGTCTTTGGAACCGATTTGATGAGCTTGCGTTTGTACTTATTAACCCATTCACCTCCTCCGTTTCGCTATCGAAACATTTTCATTGATTCGACAGTGGGGAAGCGCGTGTAATTATGTCACAACGGTTAACACAGCCTATTATTAAGCGATTATTTGAACTATTAAATGAGGAGCTTAAACATCAATCGCTGGAAGGGGAATTGTATTTAGTGGGAGGGGCGGTAATGTGCTTAGTTTATGATGCTCGTCCAGCAACGCAGGATGTCGATGCCTTATTTCAACCTGCTCAGAAACTTCGTAAAATTGCTGCTAAAGTTGGTGATCATGTTGGAGTGAAAGCCGATTGGCTGAATGATGCTGTTAAGGGTTATTTGAGCGATCGGGGAGAATTTGATTCTTTTTTAGAATTAAGCCACCTTAGGGTATTTGTTAGCCGTCCTGATTATTTATTGGCGATGAAATGTTTAGCTTTGCGAATTGGGGAAGAATTTTATGATCTTGATGACATTCGCTATTTATTACGTTATCTAAACATAACCACCTATCAAGGCGCCCTGGACATCATTACCCGTTATTATCCGCTAAAGCGTTTTCCACAAAAGACGCTTTATGCGCTCGAAGAGCTCATCGGTGCTTGATTGAAGATTCTCGACATTAGAAAGCCTGGCGGCCATAAGTAGGCTGATCGGTGGGGGAGAATTTTTCTCGTTGTTTGTGTCGCGGTTCCATATCAAGCTGAAAAAGTGAGTGTGGGTTGGGGGCGTTCGGAGTCTTTAGTGTGCTGATGCTCTGTAATGTGTTGAAAAACGTTTCTCTCGCTTGAACAGATTCTTTGTCTATTAACGCTCCCATTACCGTAATCCAGAAGTCGATTTTTCCATTAGCCCACATATCCACCTTAGGAATAAATTTCTGAATCTGCGCTTTTAGTGAGGTAACGGATTCAAGGGATTGTATACGTTTAAAAATTTTTTCTTCACCTATTTTTAGGGCCAGCGCTATTAATTTTTCAGAATTTTTTTTAGCTAAATCATAAAGCATCTTTTCTTCCACGTTGAGATTACTATTTTCTTTATTAAGGATTTTATTTTTCAATTTTATCAAGTTAATAGATATTTTTTCTATTCCAACGGCTTTCAAGCGTAGCGTTAGATCATCAATAATAGCTAAAGTTGAAAGATTACATAAAAGTGTTAAGAGAGGAAGGCCCGATTCAAAATACTCTGAATTTAAAGAATGACTTTCTGTTGAGTCAAATAAATTAGCTAGGAGATGAACCATTTTCTTGGAAACATAAAAAAATAACCTAAATAAAGTGGGAACGAAGTAAAGGACCGCGATAGGTGTGGCAATAGTTATAGCCGCTTCTGCCGTATTTCCTAAAACAGAACTTAATCCATTTGATATGGGATTCATTATCGTGCTCATTAATCCAGAGCCGGTGAGGTTCTCAAAACCTCTATGTACCGAGGATTGTATAAACGAATTTGTTTGTGAAGCAAGGAATGGGGTGGCGGAACCAACTAATATGCCGTAGGCTCCGACGGTCAGAGGAACCGAGGTGGCGGTTGCTATTATTTTGGAGTTGTTAGTGAGTATCTCTTTAGCTTTAGATCTGCTTTTGGACTTCTGCTTTTTAACTTGCTGCTCCATTTTTTTTTGCAATCGTTCTTTCATTAAGTTCATATATCGGCTTGGTCTTTCCGTATTTAAGGATTCTAAATAAATGGATATCTTTAAATTAATGGGCTGGAGATCTTCTTCTCCAGCCATATGAATTGGACGCACTTTCTATTTCTCCCTAATAAAAACTATTTGTTTTCTGCAATACCTGAAATGACTAGTTTCCCAGACGCAACGAGAGTCGAGAACCACTTGAATTAACTGCCTTGTCTTTCTGCTCTCGAAGAGAAGAGAATAATGCAAGGTGGGAGGCGCTTTTGATAGGGCTTAACGCACCAGGGGATGGGAGTTTTTGCTTGTTAACCCACTCCTTGACTCTATCCGTTTTATCTTCATCTGCCAAAAGCGATACCCCGGATGAACTATCGTCAGTTTCTAACAAAACGTTATTCACTTCCTCTTTAAAGGTTTTCATTGTTTTTACTACTCCTGCCCTTACTTTTTCTAATCGCTTTTCAAAAGAATTTCTAAAAAGGAAATCCTTCATATCTAGCGTTTTATCTAATGCCCACAGCCAGGCATGTAAAGCAGCTACTGTCTTTACAACAGTTGGAGATTCTTCAGAATTATATGCAAAACTAGGAATGATTAGTGCATAGAGATTTATAGAAATAGATTGAGCTTTATTAGTGTTAACATATTCTATTAGATGCGTATGAATTTTATCAGCATCTATTTTAGCTTGTTTGGCAATTGCTTTTAATTCTTTTTGAATGGGTAGTTGGGACGGCAAACGAAATGATTTATTATGGTATATATTTTGGAATATCTCAAAAAGAGATTCAGGGTTCAGACTTAGTTTTAGGGAGGCTTTTTGCATATTTTTATGTTCAAATTCTTTTACAATATAAAACGCAGACAGGGCTGAAACTAACTCTATTATGTTTTCATTATCGATTTGATCTGTATGTTCAAAGAGTTTTTCAGCATTTTTTTTCTTCCAATATTCCGAAGTTGTTCGCCAGCATAAATAAAAAAGTAATACGCCAACCGTTACGGCTGTCCCAATACCCGCCGCAGCGCTTCCCGCTATGGCCCCAGCTCCGGTTATTCCAATTCCTCCGCCCGTGCCGATTAAAGTTGAAATAGAGGTTGTTTTTGTATTCAAAATCCGAAGGAGAGTGAGCGGGTTTTTATGTTCGGCATCTTTGGCGATTTTCTTTTTTAGCCTACTATTAAGCGTCTCATGATATTCAAGGGCTTTACGAGCTGTTGAAGATTTGTGGTAGCTCAAATTAGCGCCTTTTTCTAATTGAGGTTCTAAGTTTTGGTATAAAATTTCCAGTAAATAGTTCAAACAATCTAAATTAATGTCAATTCCAGCCTTTTGTGCTTTATCGTCGGGGTTGTTCTCTTGAGTGTAGCCAAGTTTATGATTGAGCGCTCTAGTAAAAAGAAATAAATATATTTTTAATTCTAATTCAGTCATTTCTTCGTCAATAGGTGTATAACTTGATGCGGCTAGGGATAATTGACTAGATGCCGTTTCTATTCCACTTTCACGAAGACTATTAGTTTCAGAACTTCTCTGAAGTAATGGGGTTTTTCTATTTAGGCTGCGATGAGAAGAATGATATTTAGTTTTGGATGGCAATCTAGACATTTTTAACCTCGTAAATTTATTTTGTAATAAAAAATTTTAAATGAAGGTGAATAATAAATGATTTTAATTAAATGTAAATAAAAAATAAAATATAAATAATTTTTTATTTATATTTTAATTTATTTAAAGTAATAAATTATTTTCCGTGAAAATTGCTACTTTAGGAAATTTTATTTTGAAATTTAAAAATGATTTGATTTTGAAACAAATCGAATTTTGATTAAGCCCTCTCCCAAGGGAAATTGATCACGTCGTCAATACATTTTCTTTCCGCTTTGATCATAATTAAACGATCCAGGCCGACGGCAACGCCGGCGCAGGGCGGCAGGCCATGAATCAAAGCGGCGAGAAAACGTTCGTCGATATTAATGGAAGGGCGGTTTTGCTGGTTTCGCTTTGTGTTATCATTTAAAAATCGCTGTCGTTGTTCGTCAGCGTTTGTTAATTCTTCAAAGCCATTGGCGCATTCCATTCCTTGAATATAAACTTCGAATCGTAAAGCGACGTTGGGATCTTGGGGATTAATTTTTGAAAGCGCCGCTTGCGTAGCAGGAAAATGATACACGAACAAAGGCGCATCAAATCCGATTTTCGGTTCAAGGCACTCACTAAATAAAAATTGTAATAGTGTGTTCCGATCGTTATATTCGGTAGAATTTTCGAGTGAAAATTGGTTGGCGAGTGATTGTAATTGGTGTAAGGAGATTTGATGCGGATTAATTCCCAGATGTTTTAAAAATAATTCTTCGTAAGTAATACGCGACGCTTTTTTAGATTGAAGGATAAATTGCAATAATTCATCCATTTCATCCATTAAATCGTGACAAGAAAAATCGGGACGGTACCATTCAAGCATTGAAAATTCAGGATTGTGCTGCGAGCCGCTCTCACCGTTACGAAAGGCTTTGCAAATTTGATAAATAGGTCCGCTTCCCGCTGACAACAGACGTTTCATTGCATATTCAGGAGAAGTTTGAAGATAATAATGCTGTTTCTCTTTTCCGTTTAAATAAGTGGTTTGAAAGCTGTCGATATGAATATCGGTCACGGTGTGCTGCGATAAAATCGGTGTTTCCACCTCCATGACTTTTCGTTCAGCAAAAAATTGGCGAATGTCTCTTAATAATTGCGCACGCAATCGCTGGTTTTCAATCGAAGCGGTGGGTTGCCAACGGGAATGGGTCATGGGTTTACTTTGCCCGGGAAACGTATTCTCCCCGTCGCGTGTCGACTTTAATAATTTCGCCTTCATTAAGAAACAAAGGAACACGAACGACAGCGCCAGTCTCCAGTTTTGCACGTTTGGTACCACCCGTTGCGGTATCGCCGCGAACACCGGGTTCGGTTTCTGTTATTTTAAGCTCAACAAAGTTGGGTGGTTCCACCGACAAAGGAACGCCGTTCCACATGGTCACCATACAAAGGGCTTCTTCTTTAAGCCATTGCTTTGCCTCCGCCACCGCTTCTTTGGAAGCCGCGTGTTGTTCATAGTTTTCCGATGTCATGAAATGCCAAAATTCACCATCATTGTATAAATATTGCATTTCGACTTCGACCACATCGGCGGCCGGCAGGGTCTCGCCTGATTTAAAGGTTCGCTCCAATACCCGGCCCGTTTTCAAATTGCGAAATTTTACGCGGTTAAAAGCCTGACCTTTTCCCGGTTTTACAAATTCGTTGTCGATGATGCTGCAAGGATCGCCATCGACCATTACCTTAAGCCCGCCACGAAATTCGTTCGTGCTGTGAGTCGCCATGTTTTTCTCCGTGTTAACAGATACAGCGGGTTATCATAACAAAATTTCGTCATGTGCGGTAAGATATCTCCATGAATCCACCCCCTTTTATCTTGCGAGTCGCTGTCCCTTCGCCGCTTTGGCAAAGCTTTGATTATTTACCCCTGAACGCGGAAATCCAGTCATTACAGCCTGGGATGCGCTTGAAGGTGCCTTTTGGCCGGCGAGAGACAGTCGGGATTTTACTCGATGTGGTGACGCATTCGACGCTGCCATTGAGCAAGCTAAAACCGATCATTGAAATTATCGACGAAGTAGCCCTAATTCCAGCTTCCTTACTAAAACTGTATTGTTGGGCCAGTGATTATTATCATTATCCCATTGGGGAAATTATTCTTGGATCTTTGCCGCGTTTATTTCGGCAAGGGAAAACAATTATCAGTGAAAAAATAGAGGAACTCAATCAAGCTGCTCCGCCTTCTCTTGAGTTAAATGAATACCAACAAAATGCCGTCAATCAAATTATGGCTTCAAAAGGATTTCAAACCTTTTTACTTGCCGGCGTTACAGGCAGTGGTAAGACCGAAGTTTATTTGCGCTGCATTGAAAAATTAATTCAGCAAGAGAAACAAGCCTTAATTTTAGTTCCCGAAATTGGATTAACGCCTCAGACGTTAAATCGATTTCGTGAACGATTTAATGTGCCAACGGCTGTTTTGCACTCTAGTTTGACCGATAAAAAACGCGCTCAAGCCTGGATGATGGCGAAAAGAGGAACCGCAAAAATTGTTATTGGCACTCGTTCCGCTATCTTCACCCCGTTGTTAAATCCGGGAATTATCATTCTCGATGAAGAACACGATACCTCATTTAAACAGCAATCGGGATTCCGCTATTCGGCGCGGGATTTAGCGGTGATGCGAGGACAATTTGAAAATATTCCCGTCGTGCTTGGATCAGCAACTCCCTCATTAGAAAGTTTGTATAACGTTGAACGCCGCCGTTACCAATTACTGTCTTTGCCTGGCCGAGCTGGTAAAGCAAAGCTGCCGAGTTTAACGATTGTTGATTTGCGCCAGAAAAAATTAATCGCCGGAATGAGTGAGGATTTATTAATTTCCATCGAAAAACACATTAAAAATAAAGGTCAAGTATTATTATTTTTAAACCGGCGAGGATATGCGCCGACCTTATTGTGTCACGGTTGTGGTTGGGTGATGCACTGCGATCGTTGTGATGCTCGCTTAACGCTGCACTATTTCCCAAAGCGCCTTTATTGCCACCATTGCGGCGCGGCTAAAAAAATCCCGCCCACTTGCCCGCAATGCCATCAGCAAGAATTAATCGACGTTGGTTTAGGAACAGAACGACTCGAAGCGGCATTACAACAACGTTTTCCCAATGACGATATTGTCCGAATCGATCGCGACAGCACGCGCACAAAAAACAGCATGGAAAATAAATTAAATTTAATCCACAATCGCGAAGCCCCCATTTTAATTGGCACGCAAATGATAGCGAAAGGCCATCATTTTTCTCATTTAACTTTAGTAGCCATCATTGACGCCGATAGCGGTTTATACAGCGCTGATTTTCGAGCCACCGAGCGAATGGGGCAATTACTCACTCAAGTTGCAGGCCGAGCCGGACGCGTCGATCGTCAAGGAGAAGTATTAATTCAAACCCACCAACCGAATAACCCCTTTTTAACCCTATTGCTCCAAGAAGGTTATGAAGCTTTTGCGCAAGCTTTATTAAAAGAACGTCAATTGGTGCAACTACCACCCTTCACTTATTTAGCTTTATTGCGCACGGAAGCGGTCAAGCAAAATTTACCCCTCGATTTTTTAACGAAAATAAAAGAATTGATGGTCAACGAATTGAAAGAAGAAGTGGATTTATTAGGTCCCGTCTCCGCCGGAATGGAACGCAAAGCGGGACGTTACCGGTATCAATTATTATTCCAATCAAAGCACCGAAAACATTTACACAGCGTTTTAAATAAATTAATTTCGCTGTTAGCAACCCAACGCACAAAAGTACGCTGGTCGTTAGATATCGATCCGCAAGAAACAATTTAAAAAACAATTAGGGTCTGTTTACAATTCGCTAGGCTGAGCCAGCTAAGTAACCCGTATGAGCGAAGCGAAATACGGGGACGATAACGACGACATCATTGTTTTCCCGTATTTCGCTTCGCTCATACGGGCTACTTGAAAACCTACACGTTAAATAGCCAACTTATAGCCCACACTAAAGGTAAAAAGATCAGAATGGGGCGAAGGCAATTTTTGAATGGCTCCAGCCGAAGCGCGGCCATAACCATTGACATGAAGGTACTGAAGAGTAAAAAACCAATACCAATTCAAATAATACTGCAAACCCACGGCAAATAAAGGCGACCAAAAATCGCCATTTTGTGTTAAG
This sequence comes from Coxiella burnetii, assembly GCF_005280755.1. Classification (NCBI taxonomy): domain Bacteria; kingdom Pseudomonadati; phylum Pseudomonadota; class Gammaproteobacteria; order Legionellales; family Coxiellaceae; genus Coxiella; species Coxiella burnetii. Next base: position 1,718,436 of record NZ_CP040059.1, on the reverse strand, counting down.
TCGTTAACAGGCGTAAAGTTTATCCGCGTGCGGATATTCAAGCCCGCAGCGCCCACTTTGCTATACGCATATAAATTTCCGCAAATCGGAAAAGCCAATTTAAGCGCGATGTAGCCTAACCAAGAGTGTTCGCTAATCCTACCGCCCGCCACGGGGAGACCAGAAGGCACAAGATAACGCACGGTTGGTAAATGAATCCAACCGATCTCAGCGGCAAAATAACGATTCCATTGGTACCCCACATCCACACCCGCAACAGAACCGCCTTTTCCTCGCTTCACAAAGGGGCCAAACGGGGGACCGTCACCTTGCAAAGCAGCTACATAAGTTTGGTAAGGAAGATACGATTCCCAATCGCGCGAGGCATATCCATAGAGCCCTTCAACATAGACACCCGAGTATACAAAGGGGATCGGAATATAATGGGGAACTTCAATTCCACCCGCAGCGGCGTTAGTGGGAATTAAAAATAAAGCAGATAGAAGACAAAAAAGATATAAAATACAACGACCCATGGATTTCCCTTTCTGTTGATGTCCAAAAAAACGTTTTTAGTTTAGCAATACTTTATTGCGTTGGCTAGCGAATGTAAGTTTTTCATCACGGCCATCGGGCCAAAGTCGCTCCTTGTTTAAGCCTGGGCTGATTGTTCTTGGTCTTTTATTTAAATCCCCAATCATCCAACTCCTTCCTCAGCAATGCTGATGGCGTAGGGGTTAATTGAATCGCTGAGAATTCATTTCGCAATGGGAAGTGCCGGCGTAGGTATTCAAATTGATCGGGATTCTCTGCAAGCGTCTCGCGCATCCTTTGGCTTTCGCGGCCAGGATCGAATAACGTTAATAAAATATCTTCAGCGTTGCGGCCGTCCTGAATATTTAGCGTCATTGTTTCCTGCAACTGCTGCAACTCGCTAAATCGGCGCGTATCCGATAAATGAAAATATTTTAGAAAAGCGTCGTAAATCATCAGCGTTGCACGCAATTTCGCCTGCTTGCTATAGCCGGCAATGTGAGGAGTGGCAATGGTTGTTTTTTCCAATAATTGTAAATTAACAGTGGGTTCATTTTCCCAAACATCTAAGCAAGTTATAACGTGGTCACACTGTAATAAAGCATTATTATCAATAACAGCCCCTCGCCCGGCGTTTAGTAATACGCTGCCAGGTTTTAACATTTTAAGAAAACGATTATCAATTAAATGATAGGTCGGAAAGTTTCCCGTTTTAACTAAAGGCGTGTGTAAACAAACGAGATCAACGTTGGCCAGCGAGGCTAAAGGAACTGAAATAAAATCCTTTTCCAGCTGCGCGCGCGGGGGGTCGTTATGAAAAACCGTAAAACCAATTTTTCTCAATCGATCAGACACAACACAACCCACATGGCCAACGCCAATGATTGCCGCTGTGGCTGATTTGCGCGGCAATAAGTTTTTCTTATGCAAATAAGCCACGCAATGAAGCACGTATTCCGCTACGGCCGTCGCATTAGCGCCAGGCGCATAGGCCCAATGGATAGATTGTTTTTTGAGCCACGTAGAATCGATATGATCGAATCCTGCTGTCGCACTGCCAACAAATTCGACAGCCGTCCCCTCCAGCAAGGCGGAATCTACGGAAGTAATAGACCGAGTCAGCAACGCATTAACAGCGAGAAGATCACGATTTTGAATGTGAGCCCCCGGCTTTAATATCAGTTCACCGAAGTCGCCAAAGAGCTCGGAAACAAAGGGGATGCGGTCATCAGCTAAGATTTTTATCATGATCGAAAACTGTAGCTGAAAATCCACCGATTCGCCATTGAAAGGATTTATAAGTTAGAATAGACTCCAATTCCTTAGGAGAGTTTTTACTCCATGAAGGCGGCTGTTTACATAGGATTTTTTTTGCTAATTTTATTTTCCGAAATGGGCAGCTATGGAAACTTCGCCTTACCCGCTCCGTGCACAACCATGGTAGAAAGCCATGCTTATTTTCATCCGCATGCGCCATTAACCCCACTTCCCTTCCCACGCGCCTTCCATCAAAGAGCCAAGCACTTGAGCTTAAGCGAAGCCATTTTGTTAGCGCTTCGCAATAATCCCGATGTGATCAGCAGCGAGTTGCAGCGGGTGGTTGATAAATTTGCATTGGAAGTAGCGCATAATGAATTTGAACCGCAATTCACCTTAGGTGGCACGGCGGGTTACGCCTGGCGGAGCAAGCCGACTTATTCACTCAACGCCGGCGTGAGTGTAAAGACTCCCTTAGGGACTGTGCTGGAAACCAGCTACGGCACTTCTTTTACCGGTGGCCCGGGGAGCGCGACAATAACGATAACGCAACCTTTATTGAAAGGAGCGGGTTGGGCCTACAACATCATTGATTTCGCCAACGCGGTTGATGATGAAAGGGTGGCGCGATTAACTTTTAAAAATAGCATTATTACTGCGGTTGATGCGGTCATTAAAGCCTACCGAACATTGGTCGAAGATTATAATAAGCTGACCATTCAAAGACGAACCTTATTGCGCATAGAACAAACGGTCAGACAATCTGAATTACGAGTGAAAGCCGGAAAACTCGCACCCAGCGATTTATTACAACAACAAGCAAACCTTGCCAGTACCCGTTTATCCATGATGCAGCAACAGAGCAGTTTAGATGCCGATTATCAAGCATTTTTAAAGACTTTAGGATTGACAGCGACGGCAAAGGTCATCATTGACCAACGGATAGAAGAAGCCATCTATCCTATTCCCTCCGTAGACGCAGCCATCCGATTGGCACTTTTAAACAATATTGATTATCAAACTTCCGTTATTCAATTGCGTGCAGCAAGACGCGCTGTAATCTCTGCAAAGAATCAAGCACGGTGGCAATTAGATGTTGTGGCAAGCACGACCATCGGCAACGGCAACGGTAACGGGGGCGGTAGTTCTATTTCACCTATTTCCCAAGGTTCGGCACCGATTACGGGTGGCGGAGGGGGTCCCAGTTTAGGATTTACGCTTAACATTCCTATTAACGACGTTCAGGCAAAGGCGCAAATTATTGACGCGCGTATCGAGCTCGAACAGGCTAAATTAGCCCTCGAAGAAAAAAAAGAAGACCTTATTAGAAACGTGACAAATCAAATCAATCAACTCCATAATCAATATGCCCAGATTAAAGTCGCCGAACACGGCGTTGAGCTGCAACGGCGAACGTTGGAAAACGCGCAGCTCAAATTGCGTTTTGGAAAAACAACCGTTTTTGAAGTTAACCAATTACAAGATCAATTGCTGGAGCAAGAAACCGATTTAGTGGCTCAGCGGATTGAGTTCTTAAACGCGATTACAGATCTCGATAACACATTGGGAATTACTTTGGATAAATGGGGAATTACTTTGAGGTACTAGCCATGAGAAAACGAATGTTTCAATGGGGAGTTTGTTTAATGCTGGCAGCAGCCGTCTTTTTTACCGGTTGTAAAAGAGATGAAAAAAAAGAGCCAGAAAAAGACAGGCAAATTATCGTAGCCAAGCTGCAACCTAGCGTGACCCAGCTTTATTTTAAAGGCTCGTTGGCACCGTTGAGAACGGTACCTGTTTTAAGCCCCGTTGACGGAACCGTCACGAAATTATTTTTCACGTACGGCGCTTCTGTTGAAGAAAATCAAAATATCGTTGAAATTCATTCTCAAAAATTGGCCGAGGATTACCGCGATGCGGTGACTAAATATCTTCAGGCAAAAGATACCTACGAAACCAGTCTAAAATCATTTGCCGGCACGCGAGCGCTTTATGAAGCCGGTATTATCTCAGAAGAAGAATTTCGCACCGAAAGGAGTCAGCACGATACCAATGTCCTTAATTTTTACCAAGCTCGCTTTACCTTAGAAAAAGTTTTACGGGAAGCAGATATCGACCCCAAAACCGTGGAAGGCTTGCGTATTGCGGACATCAATGCCGTGGCACAAATTTTGCAAAAGCATTTTCGTCATATCTTAGTTAAATCACCGGGGAAAGGTGTGGCGCTTTTTCCAGTTAAATCAGAAGATGATAAAGATGGTAAGGGACAGTTAGTGGTTGGCACGGAAGTTAAACAAGGTCAATTAATATTGTCCATCGGCGATTTATCCGGATTTACTATCACGCTGCAAGTGAGCGAAATTAATATTAATCGGCTTCATTCAGGCTTAAAAGCCACCGTGACAGGTGATGCTTTTCCTGGAATTACCCTTCATGGAATTGTGACGGCCGTGGCAAGACAATCCAACCCCGAGCAAAGCGAAGGCGATGGAGCACTTAGCACATTTAATATTGAAGTCCAGGTTCCTGGCGTGACAAAAGAACAACGCAACGTTATCCATGTAGGCATGAGCGCCACCGTCGAAATTGACGTGGAAAATCCCTCACATATTATATTACCCATCGGGGCAGTGACACCGAAAAATGGTCAAAGTGTTGTTACTATTATCGACCCAAAAACTGGCAAAGAAACAAAGGTTCCCGTCGTGACGGGCGACACGACTTTAACAGGTGTTATCATCCTTCAAGGCATTAATTCGGGCGACAAAGTGGTGATTCATGATTGAATTTAAAAACATCACTAAAGTGTATCAGTTCGGCTCGAACAGTTATAAAGCCTTAAAAGGCGTTAGTTTTTTAATTGAAAAAGGCGAACTCGTTGGAATTATCGGGGCATCTGGATCAGGAAAAACCACCACAATGAATATTTTGGGTTTATTGGATCATCCCACCAGCGGTGAATATTTATTAAGAAATAAAAATGTCGCTTATTTAAGTCCTAATCAGCGCGCGGATTTGCGCAACCGCCATATTGGTTTTATTTTTCAATTATTCTTTTTATTACCGCGATTAAACGCGCTGCAAAACGTGGGACTTCCTTTGACTTATCGTAATCTCAGCGGCAAGCGAATTAACAAACGCGCGCTGACCATGTTAGAAAGAGTCGGAATGGCTAAATTCCACCATCATAAACCCAGCGAACTTTCTGGTGGGCAACAGCAACGGGTAGCGATTGCGCGCGCGCTGGTTGGAAAACCCGATATTATTTTAGCGGACGAGCCAACCGGCGCGTTGGACTCAAAAACGAGTCAAGAAGTGTTGGATTTATTGATTCAATTAAATCGCGAGGAGGGCTGTACGGTGGTGTTGATTACGCACGATGAACAAATTGCCGCCCAATGTCCGCGGGTAATTAAAATGCACGATGGCTTGATTGTTCCATAGACAGGAAAATATGAGTTTTATTCGGTATATCAAAGCAGCTTTAAGGAATTTAATTTCATCTAAATTACGTTCCTTCTTGGCTATTTTAGGCATTCTCGTAGGAACGGCTTCTGTTGTCGCTTTGATTACCTCTAGCCAATTAGCCACCGAACATGCGCTTGACCAATTTAAGGAATTAGGAACCAATTTATTAGCGATGGATGTTCAACCGCGTCCCGGGCAACAACAAACCGACGTAAGCCAACAAATTACGCTAGCCAAAATTCCCCAAATTAAACACGCCTCCCAACAAATTGCCCTCGTGGCGCCTTACACCAGCTTATTTAATACTCTTTATTTCGAAGGAAAACAAACGGAAGGTCAAGTATTAGGCGCGACAGCGGAATTGGCCGAAATTGTAAAAATACAAATAGATAAAGGTCGTTTCGTTTCTTACTTGGATCGAAACAGTTTTTTTTGCGTGATCGGCAGCGACGTTGGTAAAGATTTTTTAGCAAAGGGCATTGCAAACCCCATTGGCCATCAGATATCGATCGGAAAATTTGTTTTCACTATTATCGGCGTAGCCAAGCACTGGCAACCCAATTGGTTTTTATACGCGGACATTAACAAAGGTGCTATCATTCCGCTGGCGACTTCTTTTTTCTTAAGCAAAGACGCGCAAATAAATAATCTGCTATTTCGGCTTGTTCCTGACCCCGATATCGCTGAAGTGCAAAACGCGTTAGCGGATAAAATGAGCCAACTCTACCCACAGTTAAAAACGACCTCCCGCAGCCCCGACCAAATCATTGGCATTATGAAAAAACAACAAAACACGTTTACTTGGTTATTAGGCTCAATTGGAGGTATTGCACTGCTTGTCGGTGGTATCGGTGTGATGAATATTATGTACGTATCGGTGATCGAACGGCGCCGTGAAATAGGAATCCGCATGGCGGTAGGCGCCCGCCGCGCTAATATTCGTCGAATGTTTTTAGTAGAAGCGATTATTTTAACGTTATTCGGCGGTCTATTGGGTATCCTTGTCGGCGTTGCGATAGCATCCATCCTCGCCTTAGCCACCGGCTGGGGCTTTCGCATCCTACTTTTCCCTCCTATTTTAGGCTTCGTCATCTCCGTCCTCGTCGGTGTCATCTCTGGATTTTACCCCGCCTATCGAGCGTCTAATTTGGACCCGATTGAAACATTGCGAGGAGAATAAAATGGATACGCGAAAAAATTCATCGATCTCAACTGGAAAAAGATATCCTTAAAGACAATTAATCCCCCCTGTCATTTCCGCTTCCACTTTCGCGTGAATGACGCGTGCAAAGAATTATTCGTATTTTTATGGCTATTCTTTAATACCACTTTAAGAAATCGTTGATATTCTTGATGGAAGAAGTCGATACACAGGAGATTTTATATGTCCAGACAGCCTACTAATTCCCAGCAAGACATTGAGCCACCCAACGTCGCAAGCGACCGCACGGTTGCCAGCACAGCAGCAGTGGAAAAAAAGATTGGTTACCCCTTGAGCTGCAAAATATTGTTTTGGCTCACCTGGGCCATCCTCCTTTCCTTAGCCATGCCCCTAGTTGGGGAAGCTTTCTCACTGGCATTGCTATCCAAATAGGATTGGAAGGTATCGTGAGAGGTAAATTGGACCCTGAAACCTCTGCGCTTAGAGAAGAAGAGCCCCAAATTAACATACATCAAACAAATATTAGGGTTAAGTTTCCTGCTGATCCCGATTATAGTATTTTTGACAAATATTTAACGCAGAAGGAAGAGACAGAAGAGACAAAAAGAACATCGCAGGTTAGTAAAGACACTATGTTTGGAAAACCAAGCTGGGAAATTCCACCAGAAGCTTCCAACCCCGCACCTAAACCAAAGTAGCCCGTATGCAGCGAAGCGGAATACGGGAATGGCAGTTTTGGCTTTGGTTTTCGTGGGCCATCAAGGTTGGGATCGTATTTTCTGGACATGTGCAAAAAGCCTTATACTTAAGGTGAATTCTTATTTGATAAGAATATCAACAACAACTTAAACTAATATTAAAAAAATGAAACCAAAAACAAAATTTTAATTAAATTCTGTTTTTAAAAAGAGGGATTTTTATGCGTGAATTAAAAGAATTTATTCAAAAATTTATTCGTGAAACGTGGGATCCAACGTAGGATAAAGGGGGAGGCGAAACGTGGCGCGAATTTAATCGCATACCCGAAGATAAGAAAGGAATAAAACGGCTTGCTTCATTTCTTGATAAAGCAACTTCTGACTACGCAATTATTGCTAATACCGATGTATCAAAATGGGAGTTTCCCACAATAGCTAAAATGCCTTATTTAGTGGAAAGACAAGAACAGTATTTGAGGTATTTAGAGAAATTTTCTAATGATATATCAAACGAGACCATCGATAGCAATCTATTGGAAGAATTTAAAAAAGCATTAACAGCTAGCGTACGTGATAACAATAAACATTTGCTCAAACGAATGAAAGGCCAAGGATTTCTTTTTTGGAAGAAGGATGATGTGTTTTCAAACACAGCCCCAACGATAGAAAGGTTAGAAACCATTCTTACTCCCTCAATACAAAATCGCCCCAGCAGGCCTAGCACCTAAATCAAAGTAGCCCGTATGCAGCGAAGCGAAATACGGGAAATAAAAACGCAATCCCCGTATTCCGCTTCATACGGGCTATTTTCTTTTTTCCTCTATTTTTGGTCCGTCATCGCCGGATTTATCCCGTGGATGGTGACTCAAAATATCTATATTTTTCAACACCCCTATCAAAGCTCTTTTATTACGGCAATAAAATTTTTCGCGCATATTTTGGATGTAGAACTCTACTGAACGGGAGGATAAATTTAAGACTTCAGCAATTTGTTTGTAGCGATAACCTTTCAAAAGATAAGTAGCGATTGTAAATTCTCGGTTTGTAAAATACACTTTTGGATATGGTTCTCCAACGTAATGCCGGTCTAAAAAGCGTTTCTGTGGGGATTTTGGTGGTATTTTTGTTTTTTTATCTTCGGAAGCAAGCAGCCCTTTTATCCAGATCTGGAAATTTGTATCGCTCATGGCAATCTCCTATTTAGCAGGTGGGTGGCAAGTAAGTAAAATCAATTTGGCGAAGTTTGTTGACTAATTCCTTTTGAGACTGGCAGGCTAAAGTCTTTCGCACACTAGTTATGTAAAAAACAATAGACCGAATACTCAAATTTAATCGCTTAGCGATTTGTTTCTCAGAATAGCCTTTTAAAAGATAAGCGACGCATTGTGCTTCACGATGAGTGAGAGTAACGTTGGGGAAATTAGGTCCTAAAGTGTATTTTTTCGTTTTGTCCATTTTAAAAGTCCATTTATTTTACTTTTCGGTTCGTTGTTGGAGCTCTTTTTCAAAAACAATGAGATGAGCAGTCAGGCGACGAATATTTTTCTTTGTGGCGGTGATGCTCAATAAATTTTCCAGAATTTCTTGAGCCATGCACTTCATGAGCTCCTTTTCTTCGTGCTTGCAAGTGTCACCAATTTCCTCCTGGTTATATTTTTGCCAATAAGAGCTTTATCTTTTCTTGTATCTTGTGTAAACTCAAAATGGCTTTTTGTAACTAGTATATGTTCCTTAAAGAACAGCGTCAACCCGTAGCTCTGAATCAATTAAGGGAAAATACAGATAGTAACAATGGAAAATTGCGTTAAAAACATCATCCATTTAACATTAAAAGAGCTTATTGAGCACAAATCTCGGCGTGATCGAAGCCCTTTTAACATTTATCAACTGGCCAAGGCCATTCATATGCCTCATTCTATGTTGGTGAAATTAATTCATAAAGACCCGCTCAAACGAGTTAACAATCCCAGAATTGATACCCTGGCTAGAATTGTGGATTTTTTCAATCAAGATGGTTTTGACGTCACAATTGATGATTTAATCAATGGATTTAAAACGAAAACTATTGAGGTCGCTACACAAACTGTACGGGCTTTTTCGGTGACCCAGGCGATTCCTCTTTACTCAATGGCTTTGGGCCTTGAAGAGAAAATAGGAATGACAGAGGTTAAATTGACTCAAGCTTCCAAGAATGCGATCGCTCTTTTTTCTGATGAAGATATAAAACCGATCTTTAAAAGGGGTTCTATTTTTATTATAGATATGGAATTGCCGCCTGAACACGATACATTAATCGCTATCAATGATAAAAAAGGCAATAAAATTAATATACAAAAAATTGATAATAATATCGCTTCAGGTAAATTTAATGGGATGAACAATGACTGCCAAATTATTGGCGTCGTTATTCAAGTTAATATCAAAATATAACTATTCGCCATTAGGCTATAGGATTGTGGGTTATGACGATTAAAAAGCTATTGGAGAAAATAGATCAAATGATTTGTTCTTATTTAGGGTTGGGACAAGAAGAAACGCGCCCTGCGCAAGTACAAATGACAGATGGGAGACTCATTATCAGCAACACTACTGCTTATAAACGTCATGTTATGAAGGAATCCTGGAGTAGTTTCAGTGATGTCAGCCTAAAACGAGTGAATCCCGAAAGCCTCGAAAAATTAGGCTTAGCAGCAGGAAAAGCAATAGCTAAAAATTTAATTATTTCATTTGAAAAACCAACGATAAAATAGAGACTGAGATGCTAAGAGATAATATCATTGACTCAAAACTGATTTCAACACAGCCAAAGTATTTGTGGTTTTTAACATTGACTTATTCGATGGTTATCGTATTAGCTAATTGGTTTGATCCGAGACTGATTAATATTTTTGGTTTAAATACAGATGCAGGAACATTAATTTTTCCGCTTACTTTTTTGCTATCTGATTTGATCACCGAAGTGTATGGTTATAAACACGCGCGACGAGCCATTTGGTGCGGTTTTTTGTTTAATGCTTTATTTATTATCTATGGCCAAGTTATTATTCATATGCCTAGCCCCAATTATCCAACCAATAACACGGTTTTCGATACTTTACTTGCCACCAATGTTAGAATCATTTTGGCTTCGGCTATTAGCTATCTCAGTTCTGAACCGCTTAATTCTTTTGTTATGGCCAAGTTAAAAATAAAAACGAAAGGTCGTTACTTAGGAATTCGCTTCGTACTCTCTACCATCGTCGCCTCCGGTACAGACAGCACTATTTTTAGCATCATTGCTTTTTATGGCGTCATGAGCGATTCAAATTTAATCATGCTCGCACTCACCATGTGGTTTATTAAAGTTTTTATCGAATTAATTGGCTTGCCAATTTCTATCCGACTTACTAAAAAACTAAAGAAAATGGAACAACTTGATATTTACGATAAACAAACGAATTTTAATATTCTTAGTCTAGATACAAACTACACTGCTAGGGATAATGAATTTGGACAGATTAAAGACAAGTCTTTATGAAAAATTATTATTTTTCAAATTCAAAAAGGCTGCTTAAGAAAAATAAAGAGAAAGTTTGCCGCCTTCTAAAAGACTGCTTCTGGTCCAAAGATATTCCAATTGAATATGTAGAACGCTTTATCGAGCATTCTTTTTGTTTTGGTATTTATGAGGAAGACTCAGAGCAACTCGTTGGTTTTGGGCGTGTTATTAGTGATTATACGACATATGCTTATATTTGTGATGTCGTTATTGACCCTCGCTACCGCCGAAACGGACTCGGGAAGGCTTTGATTGATGAAATGTTTTCGCATCCAAAACTGCAAGGATTAAAAACGTGGTCGCTTAGAACAACGGAAGAAGCGAGAAAAATTTACGAAAAAAAAGGATTTAGAATTGCCAAACACCCTGAAACGCTGATGGAAATTGACAATTTGGAAATATACACCACCGTCACTCACGAGAAAGCGGAAATTTAGGCTGAATACGGGGGATAGAAAACGCAGTTCCCGTATTCCGCTTCGCTGCATACGGGCTACTTTCTTATGAAACCCCGCTGCAAATATTATTCTAGATCTATCTGTCTTAGAAAATCGTTTTATAAGCTTATCGTCCATTGCAAGATTGCATGCTTTAGGACCCAATTTAACTTTATTGAAAGTTCCATCTGAGACAATCAGGTATAAATTTAGGGGTCCCCCGCCATCTTCTTTTGATAAAGGTCGAATTGTAATTGGATAAGCATGTATGTGTTCATATTTTTTACCTCCCATAATTTCATCAATCAATTCAATAAATAATTTGAACTTTGGGGAAAATATTTACCGCCAAATCAGTCGGATAATTATAATGACGGTTTATCATGTCTTTAATTTTAATGGCAATATCAACATCTTAGCTCCCAGCGTGTGCAGGCGGCGTTGGATGATGTTAGCGAGGTCGGTGTGTAATAAGCGGGTGAACCAATTTTCAGTGGGGTAAACATAGCGGGAAGAGAAATAAATGGCGGTGGGGAATTTTTTATTAACTTTTTCAGAGATCTGCATAATTTGATCGACGGCATCCGTGCCAAAGCCGCTATAGGATTCGGCGGCGATGCCGTGCATTTGGGAGTATTTGACTAAATAATCCAGAATCGCATCCGTTTGTTCTTTTAATTTTGAAAGCGCTGCATCGCTACCAAAGCTACCGATATCAACTTCGCCAGTGCTAATGAAAATAAAATTATGAAAATAATTAGGGAACATCCGAGTGACCCACAGTAAAGAATGCATAGCTGCGCCGATTTCTTTTACAAGAAAAACAGCGGTTGGCTTTTTGGGATCGATAGAGGGAATAGCCGCTTCCTTGCTCACCAACGGAATCCGTAATTCCTGGTTGAGCTTCTTTTTTAGTTCGTTGTAACGGCGGTAATGACGTTTAATAACAATGCCGCCTGCGATCGCAGCGCCGGTTACCACGACGGTAATCCAACCACCCAATTCAAATTTCGATATCAAAGTAACGATAAGAATAGAAACGCAGACAATCAACGCGATCACCGCTAACAGCCACTGAGGGAACCAATATTTTTCGTATTTTCGATGACGTATCCAATAAACAGCAAGCCCCAGCAATGACATGCTAAAAGTCAAAAACACATTCATGCTATATAGGACAACGAGAAATTCCACGCGGCCGTCGGTGGCAAATAAAATAAGTAACGCGGCTAATCCAAAAAATAGCAGACCATTTTGAGTGACCAATCGACTGGACAGCATGCCAAAGCGATGAGGCACCCACGAATCGATAGACATATTCGCTAAAACCGCAGGGCCGCCGAGGAAGCCCGTATTGGCGGCGATAACTAAAAGTCCCGCTTCCAATGCCATTAATACCAATAATAAAAAGTGATGATAAGGCCACGTTTGTAAAATGGATTCAAAAACGACCGCATTGAGCGTTTGTCCTGGGACGGGATGAGCACCCCACAGTAAATAAAGTAAAATAATGCCTCCGGCCACCAAACTTAATGAAATGGCCATGTAAAGCATGGTTAATGAACCTGTTTTAACGCGGGGTTCGGCAAGGATATTTACGTTATTGGAAACGGCTTCTAAGCCGGTGTATGTACCAGCACCTAAAGAATAAGCCCGCATAAATAAGGCCAATACGAAAAACCATCCGAATATCCTTGCATGATGAAAAGTTTCTACATAGGAATTCTGAATAACGGTTTTAATACCGTAGTTGTGTAAAATAATGCCGGCAGTAATCACAATGATGTGAGTAATAAAAAATCCCAGGAAAATAATCATCAACACTTTTATTGATTCTTTGGCTCCCCGTAGGTTCAGCATTAATAACAACAATAAAACAATCGGTTCTACCACGAGCTTATAAGGTAAATATTTAAGGGGTAGCAAACTGAAAATAGCATCGGTTCCCGCAGCAATTGAAATGGCAATCGTTAGAATGTAGTCAATCAGTAAAGCGGCGCCCGATACGAGTCCCGAATAAGGTCCTAACAATTGGGTGGCTACTTTATAACCCCCTCCCCCATTGGGAAATAATTTAATGACTTGGTTGTAAGCCAGCGCGATTAAAAAAACTGTGATGGCGGTGGCTAAAGCCAAAAAGAGTGCAAGGTGTGTATGTTGGCCTAAGGCATAAAATGCCTGTTCAGGACCATAACAAGAAGAGGAGAGACCGTCTGCGCCTAATCCGATCCACGCCAGAAATGCCACTAAAGCGATATGCTTACGCGTATCCTTTTTCATGGGATCACGAGGTTTTCCGATAATCAGCTCACGTATACGGCGCATGGGGTGATTCTACTAAACTCGGCTGATGAAGACATCCTTTTAACTGGTGTTCGCAATTGATTGGAGGAATTATTGTTTAAAAGAAGCCTCTCTTGACTCCCAGTGAGGGGGAGAAGGAAGTTCAAAAATCATTTATTTTTTCGTTTTTCATGCGCTTTTGCTAGCTGAATTCGCGTTTCTCTTCTCATTTTTGCTTCGTCGAAGCGACGTTGTTCGATTTCATCATTAATTGTTAAAGGGGGGACGGCTACAGGTTTTAAATTTGTATCGACGGCAACCATGGTGACGTAACAGGAGTTGGTATGTCGTTTTTCGCCGGTGATTAAATTTTCAGCGACGACTTTGATGCCCACTTCCATTGAAGTGCGTCCCACGTAATTAATCATTGCATAACAAGTGACTAACTCGCCGAGATAAATGGGCTGTTTAAACAACACTCCGTCAACCGAAAGCGTTACGACATAATGACCACTGTAACGGGCAGCACAGGCGTAGGCTGTTTGATCGATGAGCTTGAGAATATATCCGCCATGGATATTCCCTGCAAAATTCACCTTTTCTGGTGTCATGACCTCAGCCGTGCTGAGCGAACGCGGGTTCTTGGGTTCCATCGGTTTCTTGCTCTGGCGGTTGGTGAGTGAAATCCCCATCCTTCATGTAATGCTGGGTGAGTATAGTTGGCAATCTAAATTTGAGAGCGAGCCACATAATCATGATACAAAAAAGGCCGATAACACCAAAATCCCATCCCGGGGGAATTACTCCTTTACCTCCGCCATAATCGCCGAGATAAGAGATGAGCGTGACCCCCACTAAGTAAGGCCAAACCCATAAGGCGGCTTTCGCATTCAGGGGAACTCGCTCATCGGGGCTAATGAAAGCACGGTGAATGAATAAAACGAGAAGGCCGACCACCAAGGCGATGCCCAATTTGGAAATAACAGCCCAACCGCTCCAATAAGTAAGAAGTGTGCAAAGGTAAAAAGCGAAGGTGGCCCATACTGTCACGAAGGGTAATTTAAAAGGGCGTTGATAATCGGGCAGTTGTTTACGTAAGGTTAATAAACAAATGGGGCCGATGCCGTAAGTGAGCGCAATTAGTGAGGTAAGGAAGGTAATCATGCTGTTCCAACCCGGCAAGGGGGCGAAAAGCGACATTCCCAGCAGAAAATTAGTAATGATAGCCACAACGGGATTGCCGTGCAGTAACCGTTGAAACAACGGTGGAATATGATGACTTTTACTCATCCCATACAAAGATCGCGCCGCACTGCTGGTGTACATCAAGGCCGCCGCCATCGGACCGATAACCGCTCCCGCGTATAAAACGGGAAGCAGAATGTCTAAATGCCCTTGGTGCGCAACCGCCGTTAGAGGGCTAGTTCCCCCAGGAAGAGCGAGATGCGACCAGCCATGAATTAAATTAGAGGGGATAATTGATGTCAAAAAAGCGAACTGCAACAAAAGGTATACGATTAAACATACGATCACCGAACCAATCACCGCGAACGGTAAAGCCCGCGCGGGCTTTTTAGCTTCCCCTGCCATTTCACAGGCTTGCTTAAATCCATTAAAAGCAAAAACAATGCCCCCGCCGGAGACGGCTGCAAAAACACCGTGCATCCCATAAGGCATAAAAGAGGAATGGCCAGGATGGAGGAGTTGATGGGGCGAGAAATAAACCGCCAGAATAACCAGCGCTACGATAACAGGGATCGCAATTTTTAAAAGGGTAAGCACATTATTACAGCGCAACAACCACCGTAAAGAAAAAACATTCAGCGCACTAATAGCGAGCATTAATAGGGTAGCGAGAAAGTAACCAAAACCCGTTAAACCCGCGTTACTTTGGACCAAAGAAGGAAAAAAATAACTGAAATATTGCAGTACGGCCTGAACTTCCGTGGAGGCAAACGAAGCGTAAGTAAGCCAGATAATCCAGGCAAAAAGGAAACTCACCAGTGTGCCATGAGTATAATAAGGTATGCGTGTGCTGGAGCCCGTAATCGGCAACATAGCGCATAATTCCGCAAAAACGAACGCGATGATAATGGCGGCAGAGCCCCCGATTAACCACGCTAAAATAGCGGATGGACCCGCTAATTCTGAGGTATAATAAGCGGCGAATAACCAACCGGACCCAAGGATGGCGCTGACAGAAGTGAGCAGCAAGGCGAACGGTGATATAGAACGTTTTAACATAGCTTCAACAGGTTAACGTGTGTAGAATATCCTATCAACTTTAGTCGCGTGTGAATACCGTTTTTTTTATTATGACAACATTAAGTTCCAAACCCCTCATTTTGATTGATGGGTCTTCTTATCTCTTTCGAGCTTATTATGCATTGCCCCCGCTGACGAACCGCAAAGGCCAGCCAACGGGGGCGATGTACGGCGTCATTAATATGCTGCGAAAACTAATGGTGGAATACCAACCCGATTATGTCGCGGTGGTGTTTGACCCGAAGGGTAAAACCTTTCGCCATGATTTGTATCACACCTACAAAGCTAACCGTATCGAAATGCCTAATGAATTGCGAAGTCAAATTAAGCCCTTGTTTGAAATCATCCGAGCGCTCGGCTTTCCTCTTATTATTAAGGAGGGCTATGAAGCCGACGATGTGATCGCTACGTTAGCTAAAAAAGCAAAAGAAAAGGGAATGCCAGTTTTGGTTTCAACTGGCGATAAAGACTTAGCCCAGATTGTCAATGAACACGTGACATTGGTTAATACGATGACTGACCGGTTGCTCAATTCGAAAGGCGTTCTTGAAAAATTTGGCGTGCCGCCTGAGAAAATTATCGATTATTTAACCTTAACTGGCGACACCACCGACAATATTCCGGGCGTCCCCAAAGTCGGCCCCAAAACCGCCGTTAAGTGGCTCAGCCAATACGATTCTGTCGAAAATCTTATAAAACATGCGAATGAAATTAAAGGAAAAGTTGGTGAAAACCTTCGCGCTTGTATCGATGACCTGCCGTTGATGCGCCGATTAGTAACGGTTATTTCCGATTTGCCCTTGGAAGAAAATCCCACGGATTTAATCCAAACGGAAAAAAATCGCGAAAAATTAATTGAACTGTTTACCGAATATGAATTTAAATCTTGGCTTGCCGAACTTCTGGCAAACCAAGATAAAAAAGTAGCCGCTTTTCAATACGCCACAATCACAGATAAAAAAACTTTTGAAAAATGGATGAAGAAATTAGCCGACGCTAAAGTATTCGCTTTCGACACGGAAACGACTGATTTTAATGCGATACAAGCAAAATTAGTCGGCGTTTCATTTGCGGTTTCCCCGCACGAGGCAGCTTATGTGCCGCTTGGGCATGATTATACAGGCGCGCCTGCGCAGCTTGATAAAGAAGAGGTATTGCGGGAATTAAAACCCTTACTAGAAGACCCGAATAAAACCATCATATGCCAAAATTTAAAATATGACGCCGAGGTTTTGGCAAAAGAGGGACTCACTATCCGAGCAAAGACTTACGATACGCTGCTAGCATCTTACGTTTTAAATAGCAGCAGTACACGGCACGATTTAAATACATTGGCGCTTAAATATTTGGGCCGCATAATGGTGAAATTTGAGGATGTGGCGGGTAAAGGAGTGAAACAAATCAGTTTTAATCACGTTACCCTTGATAAAGCCACTGCGTATGCGGCGGAGGATGCGGATGTCACTTTGCAGCTTCACCATAAATTAATGCCATTAATTGAAAAAGAAAAAAATTTAAAAAAGGTTTTTGAACAAATCGAAATGCCATTAGTGCCGATCCTCATGAAAATGGAAATGCGGGGAGTTTTAGTGGATACCGCGATGCTGCAGGCACAGAGCATCGAACTCGGTGGTCGCATTGCCTTGTTGGAGCAACAAGCCTATAAATTAGCGGGTCGCGAGTTTAATTTGAGTTCGCCTAAACAATTGCAAACGATTTTATACGAAGAACTAAAACTACCGATTTTTAAAAAAACCCCCGGCGGTCAGCCATCGACAGCAGAAAATGTTTTACAAGATTTAGCCTTGGATTATCCTTTACCTAAAGTGATTTTGGAGCACCGCAGTCTTACTAAGTTAAAAACAACTTATACTGATCGTTTGCCAGTGCAGGTGCATCCAGCGAGCCGCCGCATTCACACTTCCTATAACCAAACCGTCACCTCAACGGGACGGTTATCTTCGAATAATCCCAACTTACAAAACATTCCCATCCGTACGGAAGAAGGGCGAAAAATCCGACGCGCGTTTATTGCGCCACCTGGGTTTCAGATGGTGGCGGCGGATTATTCGCAAGTGGAATTACGTATCATTGCACACATTTCAAAAGATCCCAGCTTAATTAAGGCTTTTGATAAGGAATGGGATATTCATCGCGCGACCGCGGCTGAAGTGTTTGGTGTGAACTTGGAACAAGTGACGCCCGAACAACGTCGCCGCGCGAAAGCAATTAATTTTGGGTTGTTGTACGGAATGTCGAGTTTCGGTTTAGGACGCCAATTGGGAATTGGGCGCGATTTAGCGAAAGAATACATTGATATTTATTTTAAACGCTATCCTAAAGTGCATGAGTACATGCAAAAAATCCGCATTGTTGCTTTTACCCAAGGCTACGTAGAAACACTTTTCGGCCGCCGCGTTTATTTACCAGACATCCACGCCTCCAATATGCAGCGCCGCCGCGCTGCCGAACGCGCGGCGATAAACGCACCCATGCAAGGCACAGCCGCCGATATTATTAAAATCGCCATGATTAAAGTCAGCGATTGGCTCCAAAAAAACCCCGTTGAGGCTCATTTGATCATGCAAGTGCATGACGAACTGGTTTTTGAAGTGGCCGAAAAAGATTTGGAAAAAGTCATCCCCCAAATCAAAAAAGCCATGGAAGAAGCCGTTGCTCTATCTGTGCCGTTAGTGGTTGATGTCGGCGTCGGGGGGAATTGGGATGAGGCGCATTAATTTTCATTCCACCATCGATTGGGTAGATGCTATCGATGACTCGTTAATGAGATATTAGATTTCTGGATGAAAGTCGGGGCCGGTTCTTTTCGGTCGCCAGGTGGGGGAGATCGAAATAACGTGTGAGTCGAATTAGAAGAAGTCGTGTTTTTATTTTGACTTATTACCGGTTGAAAGCCGAGTCTCTGTTGAACGTAAACCTCCAAAAACTGCATCGCAGGAGCACGGGATGATTTTTCCCAATTACGCCCTTTCTCTTTTTTCCAAGCGATTAAATATTTATTTATTGACTCCACGGATTCCGAACAGTCATGGGGTAAAATATCTTGCGCTTCGAAAATCGAATTCCAACTCTCGGTTTTGGTTAGGGTACTCACATTGGCAGTGTAAATTGTGACGGCGCCATCGACATCTCTCGTTCTTTTATTTCTTTTGCCTCTTTTTGTAAATTTTCCCATGTCGTTATTGCTCATCTCTAACCATAACAATGAATTGTCCATATCAGGTAAAAACACTCCTGCCTTTCCAAATTCAACTAAAAGCCCACAAATGCGCTGGCATAGTTGACCTTGATAAATTTTTTTATTAAAGGGACAGCATTGTAGCTCGTCAATAAAACTCTGAATCGTTTTTTTAAGGTGATGTTCTTCATCCGATGAAAGGTGTCGGTAATCAAGCGTACTAAATTTTTGAAGATAACCAGGAAGGTAGTGGAGCGTAATAGAACTTGGCGTTGCGGATTTAAATAATTGTCCTTTATCAAGGATATTGCTTTCTATCTCACTAAGTAAATTTGTAAAAAGGTCCTTCAATCCAGGGTCAACACGTGACATGATATCAGCCTCCATTTTAAAAAGTAGTATAAACAGCCTTTATTAAGAAAACCTTAAATCGCCATTGTTTTAAAAATCCATTTGTTATAGAATCCAACACCTTCTTGTGAGGTTTAACCATGTCCAATCGCAAATCACTTTCCGCAATAGCCCCTTTGTTTTTGGTGCTCTTTATCGATGGGATGGGATTGAGCCTGCTTTTTCCTGTCCTAAACGCCATTATCATTGATAACCATTCTAATTTTCTGCCGGCAGCGACAACGCTAGCGACGCGGGACTTTCTGTATGGCCTGACAGTAGGCATTTTCATGATCTGTTGGTTCTTCGGCGCTGCTATTCTGGGCGATCTTTCCGATACCGTTGGCCGAAAAAAGGCGCTGTTGGTTGTTTAATCGGCTCGTTTTTGGGTTATTTATTATCAGCTTTTGCTGTCGGCATTCACAGCCTGACGTTCTTAATTCTTGGTCGAGTGATCGCAGGATTTACGGCGGGCAGCCAGCCCATCGCGCAAGCGGCCATCGTGGATGTAAGCTCGGAAGCGCACAAAGCGCGTAATATTGGCTTGATACTCTTGGCAATTTCGTTGGGTTTTATCATCGGGCCCATCATTGGGGGTGTTTTATCGGATAGTCAGTTTGTGAGTTGGTTTGGGTTTTCAACGCCACTTTATTTTGCTTCGTTGATTTCATTGATTAATGCGTTTTTATTAGGATGGCTGTTTAATGAAACTTTCCAGCGAACCAAAAAAATTAATATAAAATTGCAGCATGCTGTCGATATTTTTATGTCGGCGTTCAAACATAAAAAAGTGCGTAAATTATCTATTGTTTTGCTTGTAATGATTTATGGATGGAGTAATTTCTTTTCCTTTATTGCAATGTTCGTATTACACCGTTATGGGTTCACCCCTTTAAAAATCTCACTGTTATTGGCAGACATGGGTATTGGCTTTAGTATTGGTTGCGCTTATTTAGTCGATCGTTTTGTGAAATACTTTAATTTAAAATCCATCATCACCATTAGTTTTTTCTTAACCGCCATTTTCATTTTATTGATCATTGTTACGCATCAAGCGGTTTATTTATGGGGGCTAATGATCGCCGTTGGCACGGCTATTGCTGTTGGCTATTCCGCAATTATTACTTGTTTTCAAATCAGGTGAGTAGAGATGAACAGGGATGGGTAATGGGCGTCACTGGCGCGATTATGGCACTCTGCTTCGGTCTAACCTCGTTTTTAACCGCTTATTTAGCAAGCTATGGCGTCAATGTTCCTCTCATTTTAGCGGTAATTGGCATGGCAATGAGCGCTATTTTAATGAGCACGATTAACCGCAGTGAAATTGAGTATCAGTCAGATTAAAGAAAGGATTCTCTTCCTCTTCGGATTTTTCAAAGAAAGATGGACTGTCAGAAGGGGAAAAAATGTTGTAACGATATACGATGGTGGGAGCGAATTGAAAATTTCCCGGAGAAGGGATTAGATTTAAAGAGTAAAGGTAAGAAATTAAGTAGGGATTTAGAAACAAACGAGTCAAGACAGCTTGTGTCATTCCGCAATTCTCAGGCCAGCTTAATTGACCCATTAAATCTCTAACATCATTAGGTTGATTGCAAATAATGGCGCCTTCGATCATGTACGACCACATTTTTTCATCAGCGATTGTTTTTAATTTTTCAAATAGATATCTGGCTAAATAATATTTGTTAACGACAATAGTAGTTAACTTGAAAATTAGCAAACTGAGAGAGGTTTTATTTATCTCCTTACATTTGGAAATAAAATGAAAAATAGAAATAAAAAGTTCGTCTGCCTGATCGGGCTCTAAAGACATTATCTGATGTCTAAATAGTTGATGATAATAGCTATCTTCCTCAACAATTTTCTGAGCAGCAACTTTGTCTATTAGAAATTGACACAATTCATCACTTCCAATTTTGTTTCGGATAAAATCCTTGGCCTGGTCATATTTATTGTGTTTCCATACTAATTGAAAAAAAATGGAGATGATTTGTGTGGTAATCAAATTCAAATTATAGGCTATTTCGATTACTTCGCAGGCATAATCAAATAAGATTCCAGAGACACGGGTGTTATAGATCAGAGTTCTTATTATTCGAAGTACCTGACTCACTATCGAAGAAGTTGCTTGTTGATGATCAATAGCTCTTTTAAAAACCATATCAATTCCTTTGCAGGTTTTGAGCGGGTTATTTAGGAACGGATTATCATTCCGCCCCTCGATATATTGTTTCTTCATCCAGAGAAGCATTAATAAATAAGTATGGGGGCTGGGAGAGCTGTTGGTTGAAAACAGAATAGTGGCATATTGAAATTCGTTAAGTGTAACCGCTATTTCCAGTCGGCTATTGTAAAGTCTGGACTCGATTCCCTTTAATTTTTCTCGAGTGATTTTGCCATCGAGTATGGGTATTTCATTTAACCCCGAATATTGAAATTGAGAAAAACCGTTGTTAATTAAATTTAAACATTCTTGAAAAAAAGTTTGGACTTTCATATACGTATACTTAGGCTTCTCCTCGGGCGGTATCAATATTTCTTCGTTTGATTTTCGTAATGTATCGAATAAGGTGATATAGGAAAAAAGATCAAAACCCCTACCTTGCTGGCGCATTGATTCGAATAAATTTATGGCATTATTCGCTTGATTGGCGGCACTGTTTAAAGTTATTTTTCTAAATAAAAACAACACCGCATTTATGATTTCTTTAAAATCATTTTGATTCTTGTCGAGAAAAGCTTTGATTTCAACTTTTGGGGGAGGCGCACCATTTTTCTCAGATAAATCGGAAAACCAAGAGTTGCTCCACTCAATAATAATATTTTTATGTTGTTCATTTTCGAAAGAGCAGATTTTAAAAAAGTCAGTTAACACCTTTTTTGGAAAATTAAAATCATTTTTAGCAGCAGAAGCGCGAATCATTGCGGCAAATGTCTGAGTGTTTGCCTCCTTAGCTCGATATGCTTTACTATATACTTCTTTACTTAATTCATTATCGTGCCTAGCGAATTCTTTGATAAGTTCGTTGATATCCCAAATATCCAGGGTTATAGCCGGATTTTCAAGTAATTTTAAGAGTTCGTCACAACTTTTATTTTTGAAGGATTGAAATCGTCCTCTACTATCAGAAGCATAGTGACGGGTGCCAATGCGCACTCCTTTTAATAGACGTGATAACTTCGATTTGTTCGTTTCAATCGCTATAAACATACTGGCATCTTAATAAATACAATTAAATGTGAACGGAGGTGCCAATGCAAAAATACGGGAGCTATTGATTGAAATCAAGTATTTTTCTTTTTGTGATAAGGTTTTAGGCCTTATTAAGGTCCTGATAATCTAATTTAAGGTTATAATAATAAAATTCGAGCTAATAGAAGGAGTTATCCATGAATATCGAGATAATCTGGCAAGGCCAAAATGCATTAGGTGAAGGGCCGATGTGGCATCCGTATGAAAATGTTTTATATTGGATTGATATCGCAAAGCCGTCGTTACACCGATTAAATCCGGTGACGGGTGATTATCACCAATGGAAAATGCCAGATTTTATCGGCGCCGTAGTACCGCGTGAATCGGGAGGCGTGATAATTACCGTGGGGAACGCCGTTTTTGCTGTTCAGATTCCTTCGGGGAAGATGACGCAATTGGCGGCCATTGAACCCTGGAGCGATGAATTGCGCATGAATGATGGTAAATGCGATCGTCAGGGTCGATTTTGGATCGGTGTTGCGAATCTCGATACTGAAAATCCCAAAGGCGGTTTGTATCGTTTAGATCCCGATGGGACACTCATAAAAATGGAAGAAGGCATTACCATTTCAAATGGTTTAGGTTGGAGTCCCGACAATAAAATTTTTTATTACACCGATGGATTGAAATATTGCATTTATCAATACGATTTTGATCTTGAAAAGGGAACGATTGCTAATCGCCGTCCTTTCGTGCAATTAAAGAAAAGCCCTATCGAACCGGATGGTTTAACGGTAGATAGTGAGGGCTATGTGTGGGAAGCGCAATGGAACAGCGGGAAAATTTTCCGTTATGCACCCAATGGTGAAGTAGATCGTGTCATCGAAATGCCCGTTAAGCGCCCAACGAGCTGTATTTTTGGCGGCGCGAACCTGGATCGCTTGTACATCACTTCCTGTTCGCAAGGCATCGGAGAAGCCGAAACACTGCCGCCTCCCGCAGGCGCCGTGTTTGCAATCAATGTGGGTGTCAGGGGGCTGCCGGAGCCGGCATTTGTCGGTTAACGCCTTATTTTGTTATAATGGAATAGGTTAATTGTGAGGTAGAGTCCATGAAACAGGTGAGAATGAAACCGACCGTCTTGATTTCACTGTTGTTTTTATCCTTTCCTTTCATCACTATGGGCGAGGGTGAGTGCTCAGTGTCTCCCTAGAATGCTTGCTCGCAAGTTTCTGTTTCTGCTTTTAACTGTGATGCTTCAAAATCAGGAACTATAAGTTGTCCTCGTTCAATCAATGTCGCTGATAGCGAAGCCTTTGTCCCAGCTCCAGGCTCTGGGATTGGTTACTATTATTATGAGTGCAAGGGCACGAATGGGACCCCTCTTAACTGGACAGTGAAGAGCGATAAGCAAGTTAGTTGTGCTCTACAGGTACAGGCTCGATAACTTAATTATTCTACCGTCACCGACTTTGCCAAATTGCGGGGCTGATCCACGTCCGTTCCTTTTACGTCGGCCGGTGATTCTTCATGCGGCCATACAAAACCGATAGGACGAGTTTTTTTGACTTGAGGTTCCATTAATTGGCGAATGACTTTAAATACGGCATTAAACTGCTCATCATATTTTTGTTCTAACGCCTCTAATTTTTTCCTAAGTTTATCGTTACTGTCCAACAAGCGTCGAAGCTTAACGAAAGTTCGCATGATTTCAATGTTAACAGCGACAGCTCGTGAGCTGCGAAGCACGCTGGAGAGCATTGCAACGCCTTGTTCTGTAAAGGCGTAAGGCGGATACCGACGACCCCCCCAAGTTGAGGTCACAAATTGTGACCTCAAGTCACTGAACTCGACTTGGGAAAGTTGAAACATAAAATCAGAGGGGAAGCGATCTTTATTGCGTTTTACGGCTTGCACTAAGACCTTAGTGTCAACGCCGTATAATTTAGCCAGGTCTGCATCAAGAATAACTTTTTCTCCTCGAATCAGTAAAATTTGTCTTTCAATGATGGTAACGATTTGAGCTGATTGTGACATTTTCACTCCACCGTCACCGACTTCGCCAGATTACGTGGCTGATCGACATCTGTCCCTTTTAACACGGCGATGTGATAGGCCAATAATTGCAGTGGAATCGTGTATGCAATAGGCGCGGCAAAATCGGGGGTGGGTGGCATTTTTATCAGCGTGGTGCCATTTTCTTGCTGCCAATTAATGCGATGATCAACGAAAGCGTATAATTCACCGCCGCGCGCTTGGACTTCTTGCATATTAGACGCTAATTTCTCAATCAAATGATCATTGGGTGCGATGACAATAACAGGCATGCCTTTATCCACTAAGGCTAAGGGTCCGTGTTTTAATTCGCCAGCGGGATAAGCTTCGGCGTGCATATAAGAAATTTCTTTGAGTTTTAACGCGCCCTCCAGTGCGATCGGAAACATCGCACCGCGTCCTAAAAATAGTGCATGTTCTTTATCATTAAATCGTTTGGACAATTGCTTAATTTGACGGTCGAGCTCCAGCGTTTTTTGCAACAGCGCGGGAAGTTGTTTTAATTGTGGTAAAATAGAAGTGAATTTGCGAATTAATTTTTGATTATTTTGGTGGAATAAAAAAGTTAATAATAATAGAGCAACTAATTGCGTCGTAAATGTTTTAGTGGCAGCGACACCAATTTCAGCGCCAGCCCGAGTTAAAAAAATCAGATCTGCTTCGCGCGCTAATGAGCTTTGTGGCACATTGCAAATGCCAAGTGTAGCTGCATAGCCAGCTTTTTTGGCTTGTCGTAGGGCGGCTAACGTATCAGCCGTTTCTCCAGATTGCGAGAGTGCAACGAACAAGGTATTTGGCTCAACAATTCCTTGACGATAGCGATTTTCGCTCGCCACTTCCACTTGACAAGGAATTCCCGCTAAAGCTTCCAACCAATAACGACCTACTAAAGCAGCGTGATAACTGGTTCCGCACGCAACGAGTTGTATGCGTTGAATTTTTTTAAAAATCGATGCAGCTTGTGAGCCAAACCGTTGTACTGTCAATTGCGGTTTACTGAAATGATTATTAATCGTATCCAGCACGGCTTGCGGTTGCTCAAAAATTTCTTTTTGCATGTAATGACGATATTTGCCTTTACCCGTTGCGTTGTAATCGATTTTCGTAGCGTGAATGGTGCGTTTTACCGCTTTTTTGTTTTTATCATAAATGGCCACGCTTTTTAAGCCGATTTTGACAATGTCGCCCTCTTCCAAATAAATAAACCGTTGCGTGACGGGTAACAAAGCAAGTTGATCCGAGGCAATGAAATTTTCACCAATTCCTAATCCAATAACTAAAGGACTGCCGCATCGAACAGCATATAACGTTTCTGGCTCGCGCGTGCTGATAATACCCAGTGCGTAAGCGCCTTTAAGCGATTTTGTGGCTTGGTGAATGGCTGTTAACAACTCAGGAGTAGATTGTAAATGATAATGAATCAAATGAGCGATGACTTCGGTATCCGTTTCCGATTTAAATTTGTAGCCCGCTTTCGTTAATTTTCGCCGTAAAGCATCGTGATTTTCGATGATGCCGTTATGGACAACGGCGATGGTTTTTTCAGAACAGTGCGGATGTGCGTTTTTTTGTGAAGGTTCACCGTGCGTGGCCCAGCGCGTGTGCGCGATGCCAGTTTTACCGAGTAACGGTTTTTTTTTGACAGAATCAACCAATGCAGCCACTTTGCCCTTAACCCGAACGCATTGAATTTGATGGGTTTTCGGGTGCAGCAACGCCATCCCGGCCGAATCATAGCCGCGATATTCCAAACGATTTAAACCTTCCAACAAAATGTCTGCTACAGGGCGTTCTGCAACGGCTCCTACGATGCCGCACATACCTATTTTCCTTACAGTAAAGAACTGGCGTCTATCTTGGTGGATATCGGCATAAGAGTCAACGAGGTGGCTCGACTATTCCGACATTTGAGTCATAATGGTCTTATGAAACGTTATTTAACTGAAAATATTGAAAAAGACTTGCCTCATAAAATCGTTTTACTTAGCGGGCCACGCCAAAGTGGTAAAACCACCTTGGCAAAGCAATTTCGCAACAACTACGACTATTTTAACTATGATCTAGCTGAAGATAGACACGCGCTCCAAAAAAAACGTTGGAATCGCGCAAAACCGCTTATCATCTTCGATGAATTGCATAAAATGCGGTTTTGGAAGCGCTGGCTTAAAGGTATTTATGACACAGAAGGAATACCACCAGAAATTCTAGTGACGGGCAGTGCTAAAATGAATGTTTATCGCCGCGTCGGGGATTCGTTGGCGGGTCGCTATTTTTCTTATACATTGCATCCCCTCGATCTAAAAGAGGCGAAGCGATATGATCATCTGGATGAGCAAGAAATTTTTGAACGATTATGGCGATGCAGCGGTTTTCCAGAACCTTTTCTTTCGGGAAGTGAAACTTTCTATAAGCGTTGGCGTCAGAGTCATTTAGATATTATCCTCCGTCAAGATTTAATTGATTTGCACGCGGTGCGGGATATTAAAGCGATTGAAACGCTTGTTTTATTGCTAAAAGAGCATATTGGGAAAACTGTTTCGTATGCTAATTTAGCGCGTGATCTCGATCGCGACGCGAATACCATCAAGCGCTGGTTACAATTGCTGGAAGAACTTTACATCATTTATCGTGTTACGCCATACTACAACCTCGCGCGCTCGATACGAAAAGAACCTAAATATTTTTTTTATGATCATGTGTATGCTGAAAACGATCACGGTGCCAAACTCGAAAATCTCGTTGCTAATGCGCTATTCAAAGAATTGCATTATTTAAGAGACACCAGAGGAATCAAGACAAGCCTTCATTTTTTGCGAACGAAGGATGGCAAAGAAGTCGATTTTCTAACTTGTCTTGATGACAAACCATCCCACTTAATTGAAGTCAAATCTGCCGATGAGACACCGGCCCATCATTTAAAATATTTTTCGAAATGGTTTCCCACCGCCAAAAAAATTCAATTGGTTAAAACGCTCAGAAGAGAAAGCACGTCGCTCGACGGAATTGAAATAAGAAAATTAATTCCGTGGTTGGCTAATTTAGATCTCAGTAGAAAGTAGTCCGTATGGAACGAAACAAAATACCGGGAAATACGTTGCGCAATTCCCGTATTTCGCTTCGCTCATACGTATATGGACCCACCCTTGTTGTCAACAATCAGTTTTGATGAAAAGAAAGCGGTTGCATTCGTATATCCGGCATCACGATTTAAATTGGCCACCATTGGTGCCTTGATGAATTATGCAAGGTTGATGCTTATCGGGCTATCGGCTTCACAGAGCCACCGTATGAATCAGCTTAATCAACCTCAGGTTTTACCTTACTTTCATCAGCCCTCATTGTTTCGAACTCGGTTGGTGTGTCTCCTTTTGTTAATTCTTTTTTTTACCCACGGCGGTGTTTAGGCGCCACAGCGATACGTTTCTTGGCGTGTTAAAAGCGCCCAAATGATCGGCGCATTTTTATTCGCTAACGCCACACAAGCGCGATTCATTCCGCGGCGCTCAATGAGTGCTTTTAACCACAGACTCTTTTTATCCGTTTTATTTTTTACATGACGCAATAGCGCACGGGCGCCATGAATCAATAACGTCCTTAACATCACATTGCCGCGTTTACTAATCCCCAACAACACCTCCTTATTCCCACTCGAATGTTGTCGAGGGACCAACCCAATAAACGCCGACAACTGCCGGGAACGATGAAATTGATGAATGTCACCCACGCTCGCATAAACCGAGAGCGCCGTTAAATAACCCACCCCCGGGATGCTCTGTACCCGTTGACAATCCTCATTGGCTTTTGCCACCGCTTTTAATTCCTCCTCGTAATCACCAATCGCTTCGTCCCGGTTCAACAATTCGGTATACAAACAATTCAACACCCGTTTCATCCGCGGTGTTAATCCCACCGCTTCGCTCGCTAAAATCAACGGGAGCTCTTCATAAAATCGCTTGGCACCACGCGCCATCGTGAGTCCGTATTCTTGCAACAACCCCCGAATCTCATTGATCAGCGCCGTGCGGCTTTTGACTAAACGATCGCGTATCTTTAACAGCGCTTGAACGTCTTGTTGTTCCACCGTTTTACCCTGCACAAACCGCATCGAGGCGCGGGAAGCCGCTTCAGCTATCGCCTGCGCATCGTTACGATCATTCTTGTTACTTTTGACATACGGTTTGACGTGCTGCGGACTGATCAACTGCGTTGGGATACCCATCCCCATAAACGTCCGATACCAATGGTTCGCTCCTCCACACGCTTCCATCACCACGCAGCCCACCTTAAGACTGGCTACGGTGGATACATACTGAGCACGCTTAACCCGTCTCGTGTAGATCACTTTACCCCACTCATCAATTCCACACAGTTGAAAAACATCTTTTGCAATATCAACACCCAGTATTTTAATATCTTTCATGGACCTTCTCCTTTTTTTGAAAATAGAAATTCTATGTTGGCGCATTATGACGCCGTCTTTAAGGGGTGGGTCCATTTCATTGGGCTACTTAGCTACTCGGCTCCCGAGGCGGCTTAGAAAACCTACACTTTCAATCGCACCCGACGCTAGCTAGCAAATTGCACACCCCCACCAGACACGCTATCATTTGCCCTTGATTTGAGCCAACCAGTAGGAATGCCCATGCCTTCACGCCGAGACTGTGCCAATGCGATTCGTGCGTTGGCGATGGACGCTGTTCAAAAAGCCAATTCAGGGCACCCAGGGATGCCCATGGGGATGGCAGATATTGCCGAAGTTTTGTGGCGGGATTTTTTGAAATTCAATCCCGCTAATCTTAATTGGGTCGATCGCGATCGTTTTGTCTTATCCAATGGTCATGGCGCTATGCTGCAATACGCGTTGCTGCATTTGACCGGGGCCGGTTTAACCATTGAGGATATTAAACAATTTCGTCAATGGCATTCGCGCACTCCCGGCCACCCGGAGTTCGGTGACACCCCGGGTGTGGAGACCACCACTGGGCCTCTGGGCCAAGGGCTAGCCACTGGCGTTGGCATGGCAATGGCTGAGCAAATGCTGGCGGCAACGTTCAATCGCGAAAATTTCCCCATCGTGGATCATTACACTTATGTTTTTGCCGGCGACGGCGATTTAATGGAAGGTATTTCCCACGAGGCGTGTTCGTTAGCGGGGACATGGGGACTTGGCAAATTGATCGTCTTCTACGACGACAATGGGATTTCTATCGACGGTGAAGTCAGCGGTTGGTTCACCGACGATACGCCCAAGCGCTTTGAAGCTTATCATTGGCATGTAGTGCCGAATGTCGACGGTCATGACCCCGATGCAATTTTGAAAGCGATTGAGGCAGCCCAAAACGTAACGGACAAACCCAGTCTCATTTGTTGTAAAACCATCATCGGTTATGGCGCACCCATTTTAGCGGGCAAAGCTGTCACGCATGGGGCCCCCTTAGGCGAAGAAGAAGTCGCTGGGGTTCGTAAAATTTTAAATTGGCCGCATCCGCCTTTTGAAATCCCCGAGGAGATTTATGCAGCGTGGGATTGTAAAGAAAAAGGCGAAAAAAACGAAACGCAATGGAATCGACTGTTTACCGAGTACGAAAAACAGCATCCCGACTTGGCCAAAGAATTTCGTCGGCGGCAAGAAAAAGAGTTGCCGGAACAATGGGAACAAACAGGGAAAGAGTTACTAGCAACGATGCAAGCATCAAAAGAAAATAACGCCACTCGCAAACTTTCTTTAAAATGTTTAAATACATTTGCGCCGTTATTGCCTGAATTAATCGGCGGCTCCGCGGATTTATCTGAATCCAATTGCACTAAATGGACGGGCGCTATTATTCAGGGTCAGGATAATCGTTCGGGAAATTATATCGAATACGGCGTGCGTGAATTCGCCATGACGGCCATAATGAATGGCATGGCGCTGCATGGCGGATTTATTCCCTTCGCGGGGACCTTTTTAACTTTCTCCGATTACGCGCGCAATGCGGTGCGGCTTGCAGCGATGATGAAAGCCCATGCTATTTTCATTTATTCTCACGATTCAATCGGTCTAGGTGAAGACGGACCGACGCACCAGCCGATTGAACAATTGCCTTCACTACGCATGATTCCGGGTCTGCACGTATGGCGCCCGTGCGATGGGGTGGAAACGGCAGTGGCTTGGAAAAAGATAATCGAAGAACCGGGCGCCAATTGCCTTTTATTAACCCGCCAAACGGTCGCTCATCAAGACCGAGACGAAAAACAAATCGCTCAAATTGTCAAAGGCGGTTACATTTTGTGGGAGTCTGCTGCAAATCCCGAGGTTATTTTAATCGCTTCGGGTTCGGAAGTGGCTGTTACGATCGAAGCTGCAAAGGCATTAGCGAAGGAAAATATTTCGGTTCGTGTTGTTTCCATGCCCTGTTGCGAACTATTTAAAAAGCAAAACACCGATTATCGCAACTCGGTATTGCCCCCGAACGTTAAAAAACGAGTAGCCATCGAGGCCGCTCATCCCGATTATTGGTATCAATTTGTGGGTTATGAAGGCCTAGTGATCGGCATTGATCGCTTTGGCGCTTCTGCGCCGTGGCAAGTGGTGTATCGTGAATATGGGTTCACGGTGGAAAATATTCTTAATGTGGTTAATCAACTATATAAATAAATTAGGAGAATAAAATGTCTTTCAACATCGCTATTAATGGTTATGGCCGCATCGGACGAAACATTTTGCGCGCTTTATATGAGTCAGGAAAAAATAAAGATCTTAAAATCGTAGGGATTAATGATCTCGGTGATATTAAGACAAATGCGCATTTAACTAAATATGATAGTGTGCATGGCCGATTTTCTGGCGAGGTGGGTGTATCTGGCAATAGTCTTGTGATCAATGGCGATAAAATTGAAGTATGCGCGATAAGAAATCCGGAGGAATTGCCTTGGCGTAATTTAGAAGTGGATCTCGTGCTGGAATGCACGGGTCTATTCACCAGCAAAGAAAAAGCAGAAGCGCATTTAAAAGCCGGTGCTAAAAAAGTTTTAATTTCTGCGCCTGCGGGAAATGATGTAAAAACTATTGTATTTGGCGTTAACGAAAATATTATTTCAAGCGATGATGAAATTATTTCAAATGCTTCTTGCACGACCAATTGTTTGGCGCCTTTAGTTAAAGTACTAAACGATGAAATTGGGATTGAGCGTGGGTTAATGGTTACCGTTCACGCTTACACAAACGATCAAAATCTCACGGATAGTTATCACAAAGATTTACATCGCGCTCGCGCTGCTACGCAATCGATGATTCCAACAAAAACGGGGGCGGCGGCAGCGGTGGGATTGGTGTTGCCGGAATTGGATGGAAAGTTGGATGGTTATGCGATTCGCGTGCCAACCATTAACGTGTCGGTCATCGATTTTACTTTTGATGCGAAAAAATTAGTTAGTGCGTCAGACGTCAATGCGATGATGAAAAAAGCGGCGCAAGGGAAAATGAAAGGCGTCCTTGGTTACAATGACGAACCACTGGTTTCAATTGATTTCAATCATGATCCACATTCCTCTGTGTTCGATGCGGGTCAAACCCGTGTGATTGATCAACTCGTAAAAGTTGTTTCTTGGTATGATAACGAGTGGGGATTTTCAAACCGCATGCTAGATACGGCATTGGCTTTTTTGAAAGCTTAAATCATTTCTGGCATCCCCGCCTACGCGGGGACGACAAGGGTTTTAGGAATTAAGATGGGTTAGTTAGGAGAGTGAGTGAAAATAAAATGAAGGCATTACCATTTCTATCCATGTCCAATCTCAATCTTCACAACAAACGCGTGATGATTCGTGAAGACCTGAACGTGCCAATGAAAAATGGAAAAATTACGAATGATGAACGGATCGTGCGCGCATTGCCGACGATTCAAAAAGCCATAGAACAAAAAGCACGAGTGATGATTTTATCGCATTTGGGAAGACCCGAAGAAGGGAAATTCGAAAAAGAATTTTCTTTAGCCCCGGTAGCGCGATTGCTGAGTAAAAAATTAAATCAAAAAGTGCCGCTAATCAATGATTGGCTCAAAGGAGTCGCGGTTGAACCGGGTCAGGCCATTCTTTGTGAAAATGTGCGGTTTAATAAAGGTGAAAACGAAAATAATACCGAACTCGCTAAACGGATGGCGGAGTTGTGCGATATTTTTGTTATGGATGCTTTTGCAACGGCACATCGTGCCCAGGCATCCACGGCTGGCGTCGCTGCATACGCAAAATTAGCCTGCGCCGGTCCTTTGCTCATTTCCGAAGTCGAAGCTTTATCGCGCGCCTTAGAAAATCCTCAAAAACCATTGGTCGCTGTGGTAGGCGGCTCAAAAGTTTCAACCAAAATTCATTTGTTAGAAAATTTATTAGATAAAGTCGATCAATTAATCGTAGGCGGTGGTATTGCAAATACCTTTTTAAAAGCGCAGGGCTATTCAATTGGAAAATCGCTCTGTGAAAATGAATGGTTGGACGCGGCTCAGCAATTTTGGGAAAAAGCCGCCGAAAAAAACGTTTCTCTCCCCTTGCCGGTGGATGTTATTGTGGCGGATGAATTGTCAGAAGATGCGAAAGCAACGGTGAAAAATATCGATGCCGTAACCAGTAACGAATCTATTTTCGATGTAGGGCCAAACACTTCGGCAACCTACGCCAAGTTAATGGCGCAAGCGGGCACGATCGTTTGGAACGGGCCCATCGGCGTTTTCGAAATAGAAGCATTTAGTCAAGGAACACGCGCGTTGGCACAAGCCGTTGCAAAAAGTACCGCTTATTCTATAGTGGGGGGTGGAGACACCCTGGCTGCTTTGGATAAATTCAATCTGACCGATCAAATGTCTTACGTCAGTACAGCCGGAGGCGCATTTTTAGAGTTTTTGGAAGGAAAAATACTACCTGCTATTAAAATTTTAACGCAACGAGCAAAAGAGTATGAGCAAAAATAATAATCACATGTTACGCAGCACCAAAATTATTGCCACTTTAGGGCCGGCAACCGATGATCTTTCTATACTTGAGGAAATTATTCACGAGGGGGTTGACATTATTCGCTTGAATTTCTCGCACGGCACTCACGAGAAACACAAACAACGGATTGAAATGGTTCGCAAGGCGGCGAAAAAACAAGAACGGGTAATCGGAATTTTAGCGGATTTGCAAGGGCCTAAAATTCGCATATCCAGTTTTAAAACTGGCAAAATTAATTTAAAAAAAGGCGAGTTATTTATTTTGGACGCCGGGCTCCCGCCCGAAGAAGGTACAGAGAAAAGCGTTGGGATTGATTATAAAAATTTGCCGAAGGACGTAAAAGCCGAAGATATTTTATTGTTGGATGATGGGCGCCTTACCTTAAAGGTGCAAAACGTCAAGGGAGAACAAATTATTTGTCGCGTTGTTGAAGGCGGCGCGTTGTCAGATCACAAAGGCATTAATCGATTAGGCGGCGGGCTTTCAGCGGAAGCGATGACGGAAAAAGATATCAACGATTTGAAATTTGCAGTTGATTTTGATGTGGATTATGTGGCTATTTCATTTCCCCGCGATGCGCAGGATATTTTAAAAGCCAAGCATCTGGTGCAAGGTTACAAAGGAAAGGCGGGTATCATTGCTAAAATTGAACGTACTGAAGCGGTTAAAAATATCGACGCCATTATTGAAGCGAGCGACGGCGTCATGGTGGCGCGAGGCGATTTAGCGGTCGAAATTGGCGATGCACAAGTGCCTTTGGTGCAAAAAGATATTATTCATCGCGCTCGTTCCATGGATAAACCCGTCATTATCGCGACTCAAATGATGGAGTCCATGATTCACGCGACCGTGCCCACACGGGCTGAAGTGTCTGATGTGGCAAATGCCGTACTCGATAATACCGATGCCGTTATGTTGTCAGCGGAAACCGCTGTTGGCGATTATCCCGTTTTAGCCGTAGCCGCGATGGCGCGAACGTGCGTTGTTTCGGAATCTCAGCCGCGTTCGCATATTTCTCGTCATCGCGTTGAATGCCGTTTCAAACGGATTGATGAAGCCATTGCGATGGCAACTATGTATGCAGCTAATCATCTCGATATCAAAGCCATCATCACCTTAACCGAATCGGGAATCACCCCCTTGTGGATGTCGCGTATCCGTACGGCTATCCCTATTTATGGTCTCAGTCGATTCGATAAATCGCTCGGGCGAATGACACTTTATCGCGGTGTTTACCCTATTAAATTTGATCCAACTCAATACACGCGCGACGAAATTAATGTAAAAGCCGTTGAAACGTTGCAAAGTCAGGACTTATTGAAAAACGGCGATTTAGTGGTCTTAACCAAAGGCGATTACATGGGCGTGGGTGGCGGGTCTAACGCAATGAAAATTATGGTGGTGGGGAAAGTCGTTTAAGGGTTAGTTAGCCCCGGGGGCATAAGTATGATGTTTCCGTTTGGGTTGAGAACCATTAGTGTAAGGCTGAAGAGGCTGAATAAGCTGATTAAGGTGGATTTTCAAAGTCGAGTTATGTATTTCAAGGAATGATTCGACATAAGGCTGCGACCATCGCGTTGTATAAGTGTGGTCTGAAAATAATTGAGGAAAATAAGATGACGCAGATGCCCATTCTTTCATTAATTCCATCACTTGGTGAACGTCCCTAAAGTGGGGGAAAACAGTATTGGCGGATGAGTATTCATCAATATATTCGCTAAGCTTAGTACGTGCTTTGGGATAATTCATAAATAGTTCACGAATTTGCGCTTGCGTAAAGTTGCCGGTATTTTGCAAATGAATAACATCAGTTTTGATTTGAGTAAGAAATGCCGCTAAATCTCTCGGTGCTTGCTCAGGATTACAGACTTGCGCCAGAAGCGTACCAATGTCTTCCCATGTCCATCCGCTAACGTCTATAAGTTCACAAACCCGCGAGCAAAAGGTGGATGCTGGAGTTAAACGAAGGAATTCCTTTTTTTCGGATACTAACTGGTTCCATAATTGATTCATATGCTGCCAATTTACTAATGACCCTCCCGATGCTTGAAGCGAATGGGACATACCCGAGAGGCTAAAAAAGTTGGGGTGAGAATTGTGAGAGGGTGAGTAAAGGGGAGACGGTGATTTCGTTTCTGAGCGGGGTGTGGATTCGTTTGATGAATTTAATGAAGCGTTCGGACTTTGACGTACAAAGTTGGCTTTTAGTGACTCTAACCGCTGGCACAATTCATTTTCATTTCCATCACGAAGATAGATCTTTACTGCTCGTTGCATCGAATCTGGGGAAACGAGGTGAGGCATGTCTTTGATTTGGACGAAGGTATAGTAGCTAATTTTTGCCATCAAGACTCGAATCTGGTCGTTCGAAAACCATTGCTGCAAACAGTAAACTCCTTTTTCGATATAGCGTAAAACTGTTGCGAACTGCTTATGACGGGGACCTACTAAGCCCTCATTTTCTTTTTTTTCTTGGTAGAAATCAACTAGACGTTCTAAAACAGGGACGTTCCGTTTATCAACTATCTTCCTCGCATCGAGAACGGCTCGAAAGTTAGCTCGTGTTGTACCAATAATTCTTAATTCGGTCTCTCCCGTTTTAGCACGATAATAGGCTATTATTTTTTCAGTTATATCCTGGCTCAGGAGGGGGTCGTCTTCTTCCTTCTCTTCGGGAATAGCCTCCTGAAGGTTGGAGGAAGAGGTTTCCTCAGACAAGTCGATAAAATTAACCAATGGTTGTGAACTTGCGGGTAAAAGTGATGTGGGCGTTGGCTCACAATCGAAGTTAAAATGTTGCTTTCCCTCTAAGAGGCTGTGAAGGGGGCTAAGAAACCTTCCCGAGGAAGGCAAAATAACCGAAGTATTTCCCACGAAAGCGGGAGTTTCGCTTAAACGTTGATCACTATTTTCTGGATGTTGATGAGGAAAAGAAAACGAAGAGTTCCCACGGCTCATTCCACTAGCCTCCCTAGCCAAGTTATTAATATTCAACCCAGTACATGTTATCAATCAAAACTTAAAGAAAAATGAAGCCGAAATTTTTTAAATCAGATTAGGAGCGACACGAGCTATTGTCTTTTCTATAAAAGTAGCCCGTATGAAGCGAAGCGGAATACGGGGAAATAATGCAATTCCCGTATTTCGTTTCGCTTCATACGGGCTACTGTTAAGGGGACGATGAATTAGGTATTGCCTGAGGGGGCAAGAGAATTTATAGTGGACCCTAGTTTAAAAAGGAGATACCGATGGCTCTCATTACGTTGCGACAATTGCTGGATCATGCAGCCGAGCACGGTTACGGTGTTCCGGCGTTTAATGTTAATAACTTAGAACAAGTTCGAGCCATTATGGAAGCAGCGGATGAGACAAAAAGTCCGGTTATTGTTCAAGCCTCCGCTGGCGCGCGTCAGTATGCCGGCCCTCAGTTTATCCGGGCATTGATCGTCGCCGCTACCGAAGAATGGCCCCATATTCCCATTTGTATGCACCAAGATCACGGCGCTTCTCCCGCCGTCTGCCAGCGTTCAATCCAACTTGGCTTTACTTCAGTCATGATGGACGGTTCCTTATTGGAAGACCAAAAAACACCATCAGACTATGAATACAATGTGCATACAACGGCATTGACTACGCAAATGGCTCATGCGTGTGGAGTCTCAGTGGAAGGAGAACTGGGTTGCTTAGGTTCCTTGGAAACATCAAGGGCTGCAGAAGAAGATGGTTCCGGCGCGGAAGGCGAATTATCGCGTGACCAAATGTTGACAGATCCTGAGCAGGCCGCTGATTTTGTTAATAAAACCAAAGTTGATGCGTTGGCCATTGCCATCGGTACCAGCCATGGTGCTTATAAATTTTCTCGACCGCCGACGGGTGAAGTATTGGTGATCGACCGCATCAAAGCCATTCACGAACGTTTGCCCGATACGCATTTGGTTATGCACGGTTCGTCCTCTGTACCGCAAGAGTGGCTGCAAATAATTAATGAATATAGCGGCGAAATTCCAGAAACTTACGGGGTGCCGGTGGAGGAAATCCAAAAAGGCATTCGTCATGGGGTGAGAAAAGTGAATATTGATACCGATCTGCGGCTGGCATCGACTGGCGCGATCCGTCGTTACCTTGCGAAAAACCCTTCCCAATTCGATCCACGAAAATATTTAGGCGAAGCGCAAAAAGCGATGCAAGCGATTTGTAAAGCGCGTTATGAAGCATTCGGCACAGCGGGTCAAGCCGAAAAAATAAAAATTATTTCACTTGAAAATATGGCGGGTCGTTATAAGGATGGTGAATTAGACCCACGCATTCAAAATATTCAACCAGTATCAAGCGGGGCTTAACGATAAAAGGAGGTGCTGTTTCCCCCTCAGGGGTGTTTAATGCGTTGGTTTTTGTTAATGTGATTGTTTGTACCCGTATTCATTATTGCTGCAACCTCCCACACCGAACAATCCATTCAATCGCCTAAAACCACCATCACAATTCCCGCGCTTCATGATCATCTCGTACAAAAACACAAAACCTCGCTGCAAATGTGGAATTTGCTCATTTTAAATTCGGAAGTTTCCCCAAATCTTAACGAGATATGATGAAGTGGTTTAGGTTACTTTATAAAAGTCCGTGTATAATTATTACGATTTTCTTGAAATTCCTCTTTTTCCTCAATATTAAAAAGGGGATTTTCCACTTCGTCTTTAATTTCTAGGTTCTCATTCTTCATCTTTTGTAGAAATTGTAGACCAGGCCATAGCTCTTCAAGGATAATCTTCTTAACCGTAAGGGGAATTCTGTCCACCGATGGTTCGGCTGATTTCGATTCGGAAATGTGAAGAGGGTCTCGCATCAAAAATTGAACACGTTCAAACGTTTTGACCATTCGATGGAATACCATAATATACTCACCATTCTTTAAAAAAGTTCTAAATGGCGTTTCTAAACAAGCCAGCGCTAAGTTTAGTTGTTGTAGTATTTTTAAATAGGATTTGGGGAGCGAAAAAATCGAGGAAATTATCGTTTTTTGTTCTGCTGACGAATGATTTTGAAGAATTTCTTTCATGCCTACCTCGATTTCCATTGTTGCTATCATAAAACCAATGAGCGGCCCTATTTCATCCTGCCTTCCTGTGGATTGATTGATGTTAATATACAAAAATTTAAGTTCTCCTCGAAGAGCAGAAAGTTTTTCGCACAAGAAAATAAAATCATTACGCATTTTCAAGGATGGGTAAAGGATTATTCATAGTTTGCAGTTGATTTTGACTTTGTGGGGAGAGAAATTGTAAATACCAAGAGTCATCATCTCTAAGTTTAATATAAGATTCGGCTTCAGCTAACGAATGTATCTCTAAAAATTGGTTGTAAATTGTATCTAATTCATAGTAATTATATGCGCTATACAGGTCCTTTAAATTTGAGAATAGAGTTTGAAAAGATTCTGTGCTCAATGTTTCCAGGTAAATTTTCATCGATTGAGAAAGTAAAGCTATTTTTCCTTCCATAAAATCGCGTAAGTCTTTTAATGGCATAATGATTTGCTCCTATTGTTGGTAACTCTCACAAGAGAGTGATTACAGGGCTACACTTGAAAGTATATTACCTTAGCAAGATTAAACTAACCTTAGGTAAAGTTTTTTGACTTCGCACAATTTTTGTCAAAGTTTGATGATGGGAGGTAAAAAAATTTTGACCTTCGTTGTCACAAAGCTTGCGGCGCGGTTCGTTGAATGGATTGCAATGCATTGATGGTGCTGACGTTGCCAAATTTAGCCGCTCGTTGAAACCATTTCACGGCTTGGACGGGATCTCGTTGAATACCGATTCCATAATAAAACAGGTAACCCACAGCGTACTGAGCCTGGATATTGCCTCTTTTGGCTGGTACTGCAATTAAAACGCGTGAGGAATTATCACCAGGCGTAATCGATAAAGCAATGCCTTGCAAATTTAATTGCAGTGAAGTGGGCGGTAAATGAGCGAGATTTTCATTATACCGACCAAATAAATGAAGCGCTGCAATCGACGGAAAAGTTTGAACTGGCCTTCGGAAAGTGGGGACTGGCAGAGATCGTTGATCATTCACTTCCCTAAGCGTCGCGCCCATGCTTGCCACAACGTGGCAACGATCAACGGGCACAATAGCGCTGTAATCGCTAACGGTATCCGTCTGTCCTTACGCAAAAAATCCCAATAAATAGAGCGTGAAACCATAATTTAGGATATTATCAAGTTTCCCCTTTGAATTCACGGTTGCTCTCTTGCCAGCGGCACCCTTGATAATGAGCGCTATTGGGCATTTAAGTTAAACGATGCTATACTGCGCTTCCATTAAATTAAAGACGTTCAGGAATTATGACTGAATTCGAGTCAGCCCCCGCCTATCAAGAGGCGAAATACCTTACCAGCGCTGCTGAATTTGACCAGCTTCCCCCAGACCAGGGGGCCGAGATTGCTTTCATTGGCCGTTCAAATGCAGGCAAATCGAGCGCGTTAAAT
Organism: Coxiella burnetii; assembly: GCF_005280755.1. Classification (NCBI taxonomy): domain Bacteria; kingdom Pseudomonadati; phylum Pseudomonadota; class Gammaproteobacteria; order Legionellales; family Coxiellaceae; genus Coxiella; species Coxiella burnetii. Next base: position 1,678,519 of record NZ_CP040059.1, on the reverse strand, counting down.
ATAATCACTGGAATAAAAGGGCTTGCCCGCACGAGTAAAACGCCGGGGCGTACTCAGATGATTAACTTTTTTGCGTTAAACGAGCATGAACGTCTGGTTGATTTACCCGGCTATGGTTATGCAAAAGTCCCGCGAATGGTACAAAAGCGTTGGGAAGAGTTAGTGGACAGTTATTTAAAAAACCGCCGTTGCTTAAAAGGCTTGGTTGTCGTGATGGATATCCGTCATCCCTTAAAGGAAATGGATGAGGATGTAATCGAGTGGGCAGTTAACTATGATATCCCTATTCATATTCTATTAACCAAGTCGGATAAACTCAGCCAAAATGCCGCTAAAAAAACGCTAGGAGAAGTACAAACGGCGATTAGCGCCTATGGAGAGAAGCTGACACTTCAATTATTTTCCTCTCATGATCGCACTGGATTAGACGAAGTCAAAGCGGTTTTGAGCCAATGGTTCCGTTCAGAGCCATAAAGACCCTTCTACTTTCGTGAATAATTTTGCGATGGTTAAATATTGCCTTTTCAAAAAAACTGGGGTAAAGTACCCCACCATTGAAATCCCTTCCTAATGGAGGACACAGCCGTGTTGATGTATTACACCTGTCTAAAACCTCCCAGTAGTCCCTTAGCTTAATTCCTTTAGGCGTGGCATTATTGTAATAAATAATGCTGTTATTGTTACTCCATTAACCGATGGAGACGGGACATGTTTTTAACTTCAAAGAAAACATATACCAAGAATGAAGTGACTTCTTGGCCAATCCCAAATTATTGGGATGTGATTGCTGCAATTTTCGTTTTAGCGGTCATTGTGTTATTGGGTTATGGCGCCAACGCCATGGTAGGGAGATTTGATATTGGGGAACCGATTTCTATTTCTCTCGATCCGCGAGTATTGCCTTACTATGCCTTGCGCACGATATTGCGGATGGGCATCGCCATGTTTTTTTCACTGTTATTTACGTTTGTTTTTGGGACTTGGGCCGCCAAGAGCCGTCAAGCGGAGCGGGTTATTATTCCTGCCATTGATATTTTGCAATCGGTACCGGTGCTTGGGTTTTTAACCATTACTGTAATGGCTTTTATCGCACTTTTTCACGGTAGTATGTTAGGACCGGAAAGTGCGGCTATCTTTGCTATTTTTACGGCCCAAGTTTGGAACATGACTTTGAGCTTTTATCAAAGCCTTCGTACCGTTCCACCGGACCTTTCAGAAGCAGCGTCTGTATTTCAATTGTCCGCGTGGCAGCGATTTTGGCGGGTAGAAGTCCCCTTTGCGATGCCGGGCTTATTGTGGAACACCATGATGTCTATGTCTGGGAGTTGGATTTTTTTAACGGCGTCAGAAGCGATTAGTGTCGCTAATCATAATATTATGCTGCCAGGCATTGGTTCTTACACCGCCCTCGCCATCGAGCACGCTAATAAAATGGCCATCATTTATGTCATCGTCACGATGTTTATTGTGATTGCTTTGTATGATCAATTGTTATTCCGACCGTTAGTGGCTTGGGCGGAAAAGTTCGAGGCCGAAGTTAGCGTTGGCGGAACAGAAGCGCAATCTTGGGTTTTAAATCTTTTTCAACGCACGCGTTTTTTACGATTTATTGGGCATTATTTTTCGTTGGCGGGTAATGCCATTGTAAATTGGCGACTCTTTCAACATCGCCGACCGAGAAAATTAATTGAGCCTAACTACCAGTTCCGACGGTTGTTAACCATTGCGTGGAATGTTCTTTTAATCCTCGGTGTTGCCGCAGCCCTTTTTTTATTGTCGAAATTTATTTTGGCGGAAGTCCGATGGAATGAAGTATTGCATGTGTTTTATTTAGGACTCGTGACGGGTTTGCGAGTGACCATTTTAATTATTGTTAGTTCTTTGATTTGGGTACCCATTGGTGTTTGGGTAGGTTTGCGGCCCAATGCATCTCGCATCGTGCAACCGATTGCACAGTTTTTTGCAGCGTTTCCGGCGAACTTATTATTTCCATTGGTGGTCATGGTGATTATTCGCTACGGTTTGAATGTGAATGTTTGGACCTCGCCGTTAATGATTTTGGGAGCTCAATGGTACATTTTATTTAACGTTGTCGCTGGAACGATGGCCGTACCTAAAAATTTGCATCACGCTGTTGAAACGTTGAATGTAAAAGGATGGTTATGGTGGAAGCGGTTTATATTGCCGGGCATATTTCCTTACTACATCACCGGGGCGATTACCGCGGCCGGTGGAGCTTGGAATATTAGTATTATCGCTGAAGCGGTAAGTTGGGGGAATACGCATTTGCATGCCACCGGCTTGGGCGCTTATATCGCCGCAGTTTCACAACAGGGTGATTTTCCTCGCTTGGCCTTAGGAGTCATGGTGATGTCTTTGTATGTAGTCATTCTCAACCGCACCATGTGGCGACCTTTATACCGGCTGGCCGAAGAGCGTTTTCGTGTGAAATAAACGGCAGGTTTTAATTCGTGCTCTATCTCCTTGGGAGAGGAGTTTTAAAATTTTTTATAAACGCAGTTCAAATTATTTTTTTTAAACACTTAGAATTGTGTGGGGGATGATGATCATGAAAAAAAATACCAATTACATTATAGAAGTCAAAAACATCAGTAAATCGTTCAAAAAACATGGGACACAAAGTTTACTTGTACTCGATCGCATTAGTTTTAATGTGGGTGAAGGGGAAATTATCGCTATTTTAGGAAAGTCCGGTTCAGGAAAATCCACGTTATTACGAACCATTGCGGGTTTAATTAAACCTTCTTCGGGCGTTGTGCTTTATCACGGTGAGCCGATTAATGCGCCTGTGCCAGGATTAACGATGGTGTTTCAACATTTCGCATTGATGCCATGGTTAACGGTGTTAGAGAACGTGGAACTGGGATTAGAAGCGCGAGGTATTGCGCGCGAAGAACGCCGCGCGCGTGCGATTGAAGCGATCGATATCGTCGGTCTGGATGGGTTTGAATCTGCTTATCCCAAAGAATTGTCCGGCGGCATGTCGCAGCGAGTGGGATTAGCGCGAGCGCTGGTGGTGGACCCCGAAGTATTATTGATGGATGAGCCCTTTTCCGCACTGGATGTACTAACGGCTGAAAACTTGCGGGGTGATTTAATTAATATATGGCATTCGGGTAAAACTAATATTAAAAGCGTGATCCTTGTAACGCATAACATTGAAGAAGCTACATTTTTAGCGGATCGCATTTTAGTTTTTTCAAGCGATCCAGGAACTATTCGCTCAGAAGTAAACGTTGAGTTGCCGCATCCGCGTAATGATCAAGACCCTGAATTCCGTCGTTTAGTGGATGATATTTATGGACTCATGACAAGGCCGGCTGTTGAAGCTGTTCCTGACGCCATTAAATTTAAAACGATCGATGTTGGGTATCGTCTGCCGCAAGTTCCCATTTCTGAAATGATGGGTTTTTTAGAAACACTGGCATCGCATGAGCAAAAAAAAGTGGACTTACCCGAGCTGGCTGAAGAGTTGCATTTTGAAATCGATGAATTGTTTCCCATTACCGAAGCGCTCGAAATATTGCATTTTGCTCATGTATCCGGGGGCGATATTGTATTAACGCCCGCGGGACGTCAATTGGTGGAGGCGGATATTTTAGAGCGTAAAAATATCTTTGCTCAGCATTTAATTGAGTATGTTCCGCTGGCTCGTCAAATTCGCCAAGAATTAGATGAACATCCTAATCATGAAATTTCCGAAGAACATTTCCTAGCGGACCTTGAAAATTATTTAAGCGAACAAGCCGCCGACGAAGTGTTAACCACCGTCATCGATTGGGGCCGTTACGCGGAAATTTTCGCTTACGATTACAATTCAGGAATGTTAAGCCTAGAAAATCCGTAGCCCGTATGCAGCGAAGCGGAATACGGGGAACAAAAGCACGGATTCCGTATTCCGCTTCGCTGCATACGGGCTACACTCTGTTTAAAAAAGCTGAGTTTAAAAAATGACGAATGAAGATTTTTTAATCCAAGGCCCGGTTGGGCAGTTAGAAGTAATGATTACTCGTCCCAAAGGAATTGAAAAGTCGGTGACGGGGATTATTTGTCATCCACACCCCTTGCATGGTGGGACGATGAATAACAAGGTGGTTACCACCTTAGCTAAGGCCTTGGACGAATTGGGATTGAAAACCGTGCGTTTTAATTTTCGTGGCGTGGGTAAGAGTCAGGGGCGATACGATAATGGGGTAGGCGAGGTCGAGGATTTAAAAGCGGTTCTTCGATGGGTCGAGCACCACTGGTCTCAGGATGACATTTGGCTTGCTGGTTTTTCTTTTGGCGCTTATATCTCAGCGAAGGTGGCATACGATCAAAAAGTAGCGCAGTTGATTAGCGTTGCTCCTCCTGTTTTTTACGAAGGCTTCGCTTCGTTGACTCAAATGGCTTCCCCGTGGCTAATTGTTCAGGGTGACCAGGATGAAGTAGTGCCATTTGAGCAGGTAAAAGCATTTGTTAACCAAATTTCCTCTCCGGTAGAGTTTGTAGTTATGTCCGGCGCAAGCCATTTTTTTCATGGGCGTTTGATTGAGTTAAGGGAATTATTGGTCCGAAATTTAGCATAGAACCTCAACGCTCCCCTAGCACCTTTGTTGTGGTAAAATAATGATCAGATAAGAGGTGCCATATGTATAAATTGTTAAGTTATCCTTTGTTTCTATTAGGTTTAATGTATTTCACCATTCCAATTACTTACGCGCTGACTTGTCCCAATAGTTTTAAGTTCACTTGTCGAGCCGGATCGGACAAACAGCACACCATGTGCAAAATCCATTCATCTGTCTCGCCGCGATGGCATTTTGTAGCACCCGATGAACCTATTTCTGGCATGGTACGGGGCGATGACCCTCATAGTGCGCCTTCCGTTTTGCCGCCAGGAAAGTATAGGGCCACTTATTCAATGGCGCTTTATGAGAAAATTAAACGATTAAATGGGATGAACGCCTATTGTTATTATACTATTTTTGGGAGTCTTGTCGGTCTTTATAATGTAAATTATCGTAACGATCTAGGAAAAGAGTGGACATGGGTATTCCCCGGTTATATTTGCAACCAGGCGGCCGGAAACTGTCAGTTCATTCATAAATAAGAATCATTCTCAATTAACTTGACACCGCTTGGGCGCCGATCGATAATGACTGGCGTAGTAATTGCATCTCATTCTCATTAAGGAGTCGCTGACGGTGCTGACACTCTCTGATCTTAAACCCGGTGAAGTCGGGATCATTTGTGGCTTTCATCCGGGCGACAAGGTTTATCGGCGAAAGTTGTTGGCGATGGGGTTGACGCCGAATACCCAGTTTGAAGTTATCCGCCGTGCGCCGCTGGGTGATCCTGTGCAAATTCGCGTGCGTGATTTTTATTTGAGTTTACGGCAGAAAGAGTTTGCGCTGTTGAAAATTGAGCGAGGCAAGGAATAAATGGATAACGATTTCATTATTGCTTTAGCCGGGAATCCCAATTGCGGTAAAACCGTTGTTTTTAATGCGCTCACCGGCAGCCGCCAACGGGTGGGTAATTGGCCTGGGGTGACAGTGGATAAAAAGTATGGCTATTTTCAGCACCAGGGCTACAAGGTTAAGGTGGTGGATTTACCCGGCACGTATTCGACCAGCGTGACATCAGAGGCAGGGGCCATCGATGAAAAAATTGCGTGCGGTTATTTACTCTCGGACGAGGCCGACATCATCGTTAATGTGATCGACGGAAGTAACCTCGAGCGGAACCTTTACCTCACACTCCAATTATTAGAAATGAATATTCCCACCATCCTTGCTGTCAACATGATGGATATCGTTAAACAACGGGGGTTGGTGCTGGATTTGAAACAATTGAGTAAGCGATTGGGATGCCCTGTGGTTGGTTTAGTAGCGCGGCAAAATAAGGGAATTGAGGCGCTGAAGGACGGTATTTTAAAAATAAAGGAAAAAGCGGACCGTAGTGCCCAGAATGCACCGCGTACCTCAGCGCGCGAAGCGCGCCTGGGTTCCCGCCTTCGCGGGAATGACGGGGGCCGATTTATTTTACCGCTGCCTGCGGAAATTGATCAGGCGGTGCGTCTTTTAACACAAGTGATGACAATCGACGATGCCTGTCACGCGAAATGGTTGGCGCTGCGTTTATTAGAAGGCGACCATTTTGCCAAAACGCTCGTTGATCAATCGGTTTTAAAATTAGCGGAACGCGAAATTCTTGCTATCGAAGCAAAATTAGGTGAAGAACCTGATATTTTAATTGCGGATGCGCGATACGTATTTGTTAATCAACTGGCCCGCGCTGTAACACAACTGGTTAAAACGCCGCGACAAACATTAACCCAGTGGATTGATCGGATTGTATTAAACCGTTTCTTAGGCATTCCGATTTTTTTCGCTGTTATGTATTTTATGTTTTTATTTGCTATTAATATCGGCGGCGCTTTTCAGGGATTTTTTGATATCAGCAGTACCACTCTTTTTGTAGATGGCCTTGCGCATTTATTAACGAGTTGGTATTTTCCGGTTTGGTTGACTGCTATTTTGGCGAGCGGCATCGGGAAAGGAATTAACACAACTATTACCTTTGCGCCTGTTATTGGCGGAATGTTTTTATTTCTCGCTTTTTTGGAAGATTCCGGTTACATGGCGCGCGCAGCATTTGTGATGGAACGTTTTATGCAAACATTGGGATTGCCAGGCAAATCTTTTGTGCCGATGATTGTGGGTTTTGGTTGTAACGTGCCGGCCGTCATGGGCGCACGCACGTTGGAAAACCGGCGGGATCGTGTGTTAACCGTGATGATGATGCCCTTTATGTCGTGCGGCGCCCGATTAGCTATTTTTGCCTTATTTGCAAGCGCTTTTTTTCCTCAAGGAGGTGCTACTATTATTTTCTTGCTTTATTTAGCGGGTATTTCAGTCGCCGTTCTTTCGGGCTTAGTATTACGAAGAACGGTTTTGCCAGGAAAGCCCGCGCCACTCGTGATGGAGTTACCACCGTATCACATACCGCGTTTTAGTTCTTTGTGGCGACACATGTGGCAGCGGTTAAAAAACTTTTTGTTCCGTGCAGGACGTTACATTATTCCAATCTGTGTTCTTATTGGTGTGTTAAATTCAGTGACTGTCACCGGAAAACTGGTGGGAGATGCGAGCCAGCATTCTTTGCTGTCAGCCGTCGGTCGACTAGTGACACCGCTATTTTCGCCGCTTGGCGTGAAAAAAGATAATTGGCCGGCAACGGTTGGATTAACGACAGGTATTTTAGCAAAAGAAGTGGTGGTGGGAACTTTAAACACGCTTTATAGCGAACAAGGCAACCTCACCCAACAATCCGCATCGCAGTTTAATTTTTGGGGTGGATTGCGAGAAGCGGTTGAATCGGTGCCACAAAATTTAAGTCAATTGGGCGATGCCTTTAAAAATCCTGTGGCAGCCAGCGAGGCCCCGCATGACATGAATAAAACCGCTTACGGCATTATGTATAAACAATTTGGCGGAAAGAAAGCCGCTTTTGCTTATCTTTTATTTATTTTATTGTATTTTCCTTGTGTTTCAACGATGGCGGCGATGCGTCGGGAAGTCGGAAAGCGATGGGCCTTATTTTCGGTATTATGGAGTACTGGGTTGGCCTACGCGCTGGCTGTCATGTGTTATCAATGGCTCACCGTTGTTGAGCATCCTGCACTGACCTTAATTTGGAGTGCCGTATTAGTAACGGCCTTAATCACAGCAATTGTAAGTCTTCGACAATACGCGAGCCGCGATCAAAAGACCTCTCCTCTCCCGCTGGCCGAAAAAGATGGTAGCATCGCTGCCGGGAGGGTATTTAAAGAAAGAAATCTCTGGCGCTTGCGGCCGAGATTTTTAAAAAAACGCGACGGGGAGGCTTAATGTTATTATCAATAAAAGCATTCTTAAAAGAACGCCAATCCGCCAATTTACAAGAATTATCCCTCCATTTTTGCAAGCAACCTGAAACAATGCGCTGCTTACTAGCCCACTGGATACGCAAAGGAAAAATCCGCTGCCAGGAAAAACCCGCCGGCTGCGGCACAAAATGCCAACGCTGCCAACCGCAGTTTGTGGAAATTTATCGGTGGGTGGAGTAGCTAAGCCCATCATTATTCACAATCCCCGCGCAGTAAAGTAGCCCGTATGAGCGAAGCGAAATACGGGGAAAACAATGATGTCATCATCGTCCCCGTATTTCGCTTCGCTCATACGGGCTACTTAGCTAAAAGCATATTCTACTGGGAACAGTACGATAGCAAACCGGTTTTGATATTTTTTCGTTCTTCACGTCATAGGAATATGAAATGAGCACGTCCTTTTTATCACAATGAGTCTTGAAGTCTTGCTTAGCATCTACGCTGAGTACAATTTTGACTTCAGGATGACGTTTGTCAGGAATGAAGCGTATTTCCAGGGGGCTGCATAGCGTATTCCACCCAGTTTGGGTATTAGTACTCGTCCATCCCCCTTTGTTGCAACTGGTTTCATGGTGCCAATTACAGATAACCGTTGCTTGACTCAATGCCAAAAGGGGTAGAAACATTAAAAAGACTAATGATGATGCGATTATTTTTTTCATGGCTAACTCCTTGCGCTTTCTTAAAGAAATCCTTTTTTCTTTCTACCTAACAAAAATGCAACTAGCCTCGCTCGTTTTTTGTCCTGTAGAAAAACAGTCTTTTTGAAGATATCACAAAAGTATAAAAATTTAAACTTTATCTGCCGATAAGCAACAGTCAGGCGATAACAAAAATTCCTCCAAGGTAATGCCGCTTATTTGATCCGTTGAAAATGACCGGGTGTTGATGACGGTTAGCTGCTTTTGGGGAAATTGATGTGCAAACCAGGAAAATTCTAATGCAGAACTTTTTCCATAGTTCACTTCTAAAAAATGCTCAGGTGAGTAGACGAAATCGATTTCGTGCGATTTGTTTTGCCAAAAGATCAGCGGTTTCAACATCTGTTCACTGCGAATAGCCATTCGGCGAAATAACTCCTGGGCCACAGCCCACTCTATCCAAATGCCTTTTTCTTGAAAAGAAAGCGCATGAAAATCATCGATACTTCGCAGACGTCTGGGAAAGTACGTGACAGCAGCCAGTAAATTAGTGATCGGAAATTTAGACGGTTTTCGCAATATCGGTATTTGTTTATCCGCATCCCAAGGATAGCAATGAATAACAACACCTAAATCATGAAGGATAGTGATGAACCCTTTGGCCACGGTATTGTTTGCCAAACCCGCTTCGCGCGCTAATTTGGCTTGGCCTACCGGCGTTCCACCGAACTTAAATAAAACCTGAAGGATATTGTATAAAGATACCCGGGATCGATCAGCGCGCATGATTTCACCATCAATCCAATCGCGCGTGAGTTCAATGAGGTATTCGGGAAGAAAATGCTGCTCCGCCAACTCTGCGCAGGCAATGGGTGATCCGCCAGATAACAAATAAGCGGCTAAAGTATTTGTCCCCAGTGTTGAATGACATACGCGATGAAATTCTTTGTAAGCGATTGGCGTAAAGAAATAATTGGTTCTGTCGAGTTTGCCTTTCCTACCGGGCAATCGTTCGAATCCCCGCCGCAGATCGGTTGCATTTGAGCCGGTTGTAACGATCAAAATATCCCCGAGATGTCCACGGTCAGATAATTTTTTTAATACCACTTCCCAATTTGGGATCGCTGTGATTTCATCAATAAATAAGCGGCGGACGGCAGCTTGTTTTGAAAAAGCAGGTAGCAGTTTTTGGATCGCTTGTTCAAGCCTATCCCTTTCTAAGATATCGTCCCCATTGAGATAAAAGGCGCTTGCAGGACCAAAATCTATAATACTTTGACGCAACTCTCTTTCAAGCCAAGTGCTTTTGCCGTATTGGCGAGGGCCGCGAATGGAGATAATTCCAGGCTCGGTTGGAAAAGTCTTTAAGCCGAAGTCAACTTCAAAGATAAAAGACGCTCTTTCCAGTTGATCTAGGTGAGGGAAAAGACCAGGCCGGTTGATTTCACCGGATGCTAGGAATTCGTTAATTTCGGTCAAACTCAAGCCCTTTCTATTAACGTTATTGGCGTTAGCGTATCTAACGTTAGTAACGTTAGCAATCGTTCATTTTGGTTAAAAAAGCAACAAAATGCTACAATATTGAAACAGTTAAGCGTCCTCTGTAACATTTTATTTCACCGTTAGGCTATATGAGCAATGAATGAAAACTCAACTATCCGCAGACACCTATGACATCGTGGTCATTGGTGCCGGTTTTGCAGGGTTTTATACCGCCCAAGAGTTGAGTCGTGCTCGTTATAAAGTGGCCTTATTGGAGATAGGAGACGGCCTTTTAGGCAAAACGAGCTCTAGTTATAATGAATGTTATAAACTGCACACGGGTGTACATTATGCTGGTCACCCGCAGACCGCCATCCAGTGCCTAAAAGACTCCGTTAAATTCGCTCGTGAATTCCCTGAATACATCCTTGGCTATGAAGACGATACTCTCCCGTGGCGGCATGGCCGGCATTACCTTATGTCAAATTCCCTCTTTGATGAAGAAACCATAAAAAAGACTTGTTCTCTTTTACAAAAAACCTATGCAGAGCTGGTGCAGCAGGACCCAGCCAATAAAGTGTTTGGTGAGCCTGCTCATTTCATTCGGTATTTAAAAGCGAGTGAATACCCTTACGTGGCAAAAACAATTGCGCAACCGGATATGCCTAATGAAAATGCGGATGCTCACGTGATTTTAGGAATAGAAACGCCGGAATCACAAATCAACATCGTTAAGCTAAGACGTTATGCTGAACGCGAGATAAGTCATTTCGATCAATTAACCTTTGCAACCCAGCATGAAGTAAAAAATATTCAATTCGCACCGGACAGCTTAGATTACCAGGTGGAAGCATACGATTGGTTGGAGGGTAAAACCAATATTATACGCACAAAAGGTGTCGTCAATTGTGCTTGGCAGAATATCGAAACCTTGGATCGTGGACTTGGTTATTATGTGCCTGATGGTCGATTAGTCCGGCTTAAAGTCAGTCTTCTTGTTTGTCTTCCGGAAATCCTTCGGTTAATAAATACTTGCATTTTTTTTGCGGGCCCGCATTGTTCGGTTACAAATTTAGGTGATGGAACAGCAGTCATAACCTATGAGCCCGCTACCAACGTGGGCCATTACATGGCGGGAGAAATTCCTTCACAAGCAGACGCGCGTTTGGCTGATATCATTGGCCAAGAATTGCGACCCCACGAAGGTAAGGGGAAAGCGTTAGCAGACGCTATAATGGAGGGCGCCGCACGTTATATCCCCGCCCTTAAGGGGGCAACGGTCAAAGAAGTACGGCTTGGCTATGTTAAAATCTTTACTTCCTCGAAAGAAACTTACACGATTTTTGATAAGGCAAGTCCTATTCATCGCAGACCTGAGGATGGTGTTGAACAAAAAGGCTTATGTTATATTTCGCATTCCGGTATGAAAATGACCTATACAAGGAATAACGCCATTAAAGTGCGGGAAATAATGGATCGACATTTTATCTTGCGTCGCTCACTTGAGCACCTGCCCCGTGTTGTAAAAAGAGGGTGCGCTTGAAATGAAAAACGATCGACCGAATTTGGCTCCTAAATAATTGAGGAACGGAAAAAATGCAGGGTGGAAAGAATAATAACGAAGAAGCGCTTTTAGAGATTATCAATAATGTTCCTCATTATATCTTTTGGAAAGATAAAAACTTAATTTTTCGCGGCTGCAATAAAATGTTCGCTGAACAATTTGGTTATAAGGATCAATCGGGCATTATCGGTAAAACGGATGAAGATTTCCCTTGGTCAAAAGAATTGAGAAAAAAATATCGCCAAGATGATCTTTCCGTCATAGAGACCGGAAAACCAAAGCTCGATTATGAAGAATCACAAGTGCAGGCCGATGGTTCGATAAAAACTGTGTTGGTGAGTAAAGTTCCTTATCGCAATAAAGAAGGCAATATTGTCGGCATTTTAGGGATTTATACCGATATTACAAAACGAAAGCGCATGGAAGAATCGCTGCGCAAAGCGAATAAAGTTAAATCCGAATTTTTAGCGAATATGGGCCATGATTTGAGAACGCCATTGACGGGGATAATTTTGATTGCTGAATATTTATGGAAAAAGCAAACCGAAGAAAAGGATAAGCAACTGTCGAAGGACCTAATACTTGCTGGAAAACAATTACTTCATTTCATTAACGAAGTGTTAGAAATAACCAACGTTGAAGCAGGGAATATCGATTATGAAAAAAAATCCTTCTCACTCAAAAAATTAATTGACCAAGTATTCGCAATGCTTCGCCCTTCCTTTCAACAAAAACAGTTAGCATTTTATAACGATTACGACCCCCATATTCCCGAAGTACTTATCGGCTCGGAGATAATGATTTTTCGGATTTTAATGAATTTGTTAGGAAATTCGCTAAAATTTACTGAAGAAGGTCAGGTAACTATTCAAACCAAGTTAGCCAACCGTTCAGGTAATCAGGTCCTTATTGAATTAATTGTGTCGGACACGGGCATCGGGATACCTAAAGAAGAACATAAGAATATATTTGCCCAATTTAAACGGCTCACTCCTTCTTATGCCAGTAAATATCGGGGATCGGGCTTAGGATTATTTCTCGTTAAAACTTATGCAGAGGCCCTCCAGGGCCAAGTGACTTTAGAGAGCGAGCCTGGTCGGGGAAGTCGATTCATCTGCACAATTCCTTTAACGGTTGGCAAACGCAAGGACTTAAGGTCTCAAAAAGAAAAAAGCTACGACGCTGCTTTAACGAAGCTCGAGGAGCTTTTAGAACCTGAATTGCTGCCCAGTATCGCTAAAAAATCTGATTTAAAGAAAGTTCCTGTTCTGCTGGTCGAAGATACTCCGCTGGCTCAAAAAGCGATAGGAATTAAACTGGAAGAGCTGGGTTGTGCCGTTGATCTTGCCGATAATGGTGAAGCTGCGATTAAAAAAGCGAGCCAAAACCGATATTCTCTTATTTTTATGGACATTGGCCTTCCCGGCATCGATGGTTATGAAGCAGCGGCGCGGATTCGTGCCTGGGAAAAAGAGCATCATAAATCGCCCACGCCGATCGTTGCGCTAACCGCACATGTCAATGAAGAGGGCGAACAACAATGTTACAAGGTCGGGATGAATTTGGTATTACACAAACCGATGCTGGGACAATACGGGCAGCGGATTTTGAATCGGTTCGTTAACAACGAGAGAAGAGAAATTGGGTCCCCGGCTTCTGATGCTGAAAAAAGAAATAACAATAACAAGGTCATTGATTGGACTTCGGCGACTCGTATATTTGGAAATAAAGCCGCCGCCGAAAAAATGTTTAAATTATTCTTAGAAGAATTACCTCGATTTCATGAGGATATTAAAAAAGCTTTCGAAGCCAATGATCGCAAAGCATTAGCTTTTCACGTGCATAAATTAAACGGTGCAGCGTGTTACGCACCGACTCCCCGACTTCAAAAAATCTTAGTGGATTTTGAATCAAAATTGCGCTCTCGTTCGCCAATCGATTTGAAACCTTACTATGATAAGCTAGAAAAAGAACTCCAAGCGGTTTTAGCAACGGCTAACTCGTAGCCCACCTGCGCTTCCAATTAACCTTAAGTTCTGTTGAGAAATTCCATTTTATTAGACTTAACATCAATAATGGATAAGCGCCTGCGTCTTGGCACGATGTAAAAAATGCCCGTCGCTCCCATGTATAGGCCGTCTACCGAAACACAAAGAATAGAGGGCTTTCACGGCCGAAGTCACGGAAATCCCGCCTAAAATGCTGAGAAAAGCGCCATCGGTGTTTTTCTTAATGCCCTAATAATTTCTTTTTGCGGTAATGATATATATGAAGCGCAGCGAATACGGGATTGCATTATTATTTCCCGTATTTCGCTTCGCTCATACGTATATGGACCCACCCTTGTTGTCAACAATCAGTTTTGATGAAAAGAAAGCGGTTGCATTCGTATATCCGGCATCACGATTTAAATTGGCCACCATTGGTGCCTTGATGAATTATGCAAGGTTGATGCTTATCGGGCTATCGGCTTCACAGAGCCACCGTATGAATCAGCTTAATCAACCTCAGGTTTTACCTTACTTTCATCAGCCCTCATTGTTTCGAACTCGGTTGGTGTGTCTCCTTTTGTTAATTCTTTTTTTTACCCACGGCGGTGTTTAGGCGCCACAGCGATACGTTTCTTGGCGTGTTAAAAGCGCCCAAATGATCGGCGCATTTTTATTCGCTAACGCCACACAAGCGCGATTCATTCCGCGGCGCTCAATGAGTGCTTTTAACCACAGACTCTTTTTATCCGTTTTATTTTTTACATGACGCAATAGCGCACGGGCGCCATGAATCAATAACGTCCTTAACATCACATTGCCGCGTTTACTAATCCCCAACAACACCTCCTTATTCCCACTCGAATGTTGTCGAGGGACCAACCCAATAAACGCCGACAACTGCCGGGAACGATGAAATTGATGAATGTCACCCACGCTCGCATAAACCGAGAGCGCCGTTAAATAACCCACCCCCGGGATGCTCTGTACCCGTTGACAATCCTCATTGGCTTTTGCCACCGCTTTTAATTCCTCCTCGTAATCACCAATCGCTTCGTCCCGGTTCAACAATTCGGTATACAAACAATTCAACACCCGTTTCATCCGCGGTGTTAATCCCACCGCTTCGCTCGCTAAAATCAACGGGAGCTCTTCATAAAATCGCTTGGCACCACGCGCCATCGTGAGTCCGTATTCTTGCAACAACCCCCGAATCTCATTGATCAGCGCCGTGCGGCTTTTGACTAAACGATCGCGTATCTTTAACAGCGCTTGAACGTCTTGTTGTTCCACCGTTTTACCCTGCACAAACCGCATCGAGGCGCGGGAAGCCGCTTCAGCTATCGCCTGCGCATCGTTACGATCATTCTTGTTACTTTTGACATACGGTTTGACGTGCTGCGGACTGATCAACTGCGTTGGGATACCCATCCCCATAAACGTCCGATACCAATGGTTCGCTCCTCCACACGCTTCCATCACCACGCAGCCCACCTTAAGACTGGCTACGGTGGATACATACTGAGCACGCTTAACCCGTCTCGTGTAGATCACTTTACCCCACTCATCAATTCCACACAGTTGAAAAACATCTTTTGCAATATCAACACCCAGTATTTTAATATCTTTCATGGACCTTCTCCTTTTTTTGAAAATAGAAATTCTATGTTGGCGCATTATGACGCCGTCTTTAAGGGGTGGGTCCATTTCATTGGGCTACTTTTATAAAAAAGAATTTCAAATGTTAACTTTTTCTTAACTTAAAAGTGGTAAACTCTTTACTAAAAGGGAGGTTTTTATGGGTAATTTATTGAGTAAACGTCGTTATAAGTTTCGAACCAAATCAATCGATATTTCGAATCCCTCGCTTGCCCACGTTTCTTTAATAGAAGCTGTTAGAGCACAGTCCCTATCAGAAGTCATTGACTGGTTATGGACTGATAAAGCGGTTGAGTTTGTGTTTGCACAGGACCCGAAAACGGGCAATACCGCTTTACATGAAGCTATCTTATTAAATCAAGTTAAAATCACCGAACATTTAATAAATTGGTTGATTAGAAAAGAACTCTGGGAGCGTGCGTGTGAATTACAAAACCATATGGGTAAAACGATTTGGCACATAGCCTCTCAATCAGCGCAGCCTGAAATAATGATTAAAGGGCTTTCTGAAGCGAGCGTAAAATTAATAGTAAAGAAAAAATTGAGACAGGGACCAGCGCCGACCATCGATTTTAAGTCTGTGCCTGAGGAGATAAAACAAACCAACGCTTCATTTTGCAGTGATTTAACTTTTAATGTTAATTGTCCCGATGGTGAAGGAAAAACGGCGTTCGATTATTTATTGGAAATTAAACAGTTAATGGCTCTGTCGTATTTGTTATTAAGCGATTTTTCGAGGCAACCTCTCAGGATAAATTGATTTCGATTCTCTAGAGTTACCCAAGGATCAAGACTTAATTAATTTATTTTATTTATATGCGAACAAAATAGGTGATCAGCAGCAAGTAGAGAAATTATTGGGATTGGGCGCAGAGCTTACCGTGGTGGACCCTGTTTATAAAGCCGAGGCAATATCATTGGCTATTTTTTACGGCCAACTCGATTTGTTGAAGAATTATTGGCACAAACAAAATGCAAAGATGTGGAAAGCTTTCTCGGATATTCCTTATGACGGAAATCAGGTTGTGGATCATGAGCTGACTTTCATACTGGGCGGGAATATTGACGGACTGAAATGGTGGATGGATCAAGAGCTAATTCCTTCGAACTTTTCTGGCAGGGAGAGAAAGGACAACGCTTTGTTGTGCGCGATAATCCATGATCAAGTTGAGGTATTAATATACTTAGAAGAACAGCAAGGGCGAACTCTGGGGCTTGAAGTTGTAAAGCTACGCGGTAAGCACCCCGTCTTATTAGCCGCTATGCATGGTTGCCTTCGGATGTTGAAATTTTTGGTGGAAAAAAGGTATTTCTTGTTGGAGGTGGTTGATCAAGATGGAAATACACCTGTTTTATTAGCAGCCTACTATGGCCACAAAGACCTGCTGGAATATTTAAAAGATCAAGGTCTACCCTTACACGTGAGAAACAATGAAAAGGATAACGCCGTATTATTAGCATCCTCCCGAGGACATTTTGAAACGCTAGAATTTTTGGTAGAAACAGCAAAACAATCGGTAAAAGTTTTTAATCAATACGGGACGTCCCCGGTGCTGTTAGCCACATCCAAGGGCCATTTCGAGATTGTGAAATATCTTGTAGAACGACACGGCCAATCTCTGGATGTTCTTACCCAGCGAGGTCACACGCCTGTCTCACTGGCAGCGCAGAATGGTCATCTGGAACTGTTGCAATGGTTAGTGAATGAAAAGAAACAGAGTTTAGGTGAGACCCAACAAGGGTTTCCCTTAGACCTTGCTATTGAAAAAAAACAGACTGCCTGTGCCAAATTTATATTTGAACATTATTTAAATAAGCTGATGCAGATTGGCGGGGAAAGTAGCTTAGATGTAATTATTGATTGGGCTTCTTCACGTCGCAGCATTAAAGAGCGTTCTTATTTGAAAAAGGCGCCTTATTTGAAGGATGTGCTTATTAGTTGCGTTTTGCCACTATTAATAGCTTCCAGTAAGAATGGGTCGACACATTATCAAAATGCAGTTAACGCATTAGTTCGATCTTATGATATTGAATTAATCCGAGGAATTGGTCTCGGTCTCACTCGATTAGGGGGCGATTATGAGCCAGCCAAAAAATTCTATAAAAAGGTCTTAGAAGACAGTCAATTTGATAAAGCGCAACGGGATGAAATCCGCTGTGAGTTAGCCAATCTTATTTTTGCCAGAAGCACTGAACGAAAGCGGGAAGAGTCTACATTCGAACAAAAAAATGAGCATTCGCAAATAATGAGTCTCCCCTCACTGGATAGCGAAGAAGAAATTTTATTAAAAATACGGAAAAATGTAGTAGAAGCGTATCACCTCCTTTGGGATAATGAAGCCCAAGGCGCTGAAGAGTTATTAGAAACTATTAATGCGACCTTATCGGGAGGAATAGGCGTTGTAAGCGAACAGCCAAAAACGGAAGCCGATTGGGAACCCCAGTCAGTGGAATTATTTTGCGACTATTATGGAAGCGAAGGAAAAGTAGCCTTACCTCATGCTTGTTGGGAAAAGATATTAAGAACGATTAATGAGAAACGAAAGGAGGAAAAAGAAAATTTGGAATTGCGTGCGCCTTTTACCTCTTTACACCGAGATAATTCACAAAAAAGCAGCTCACCCAGGCTATTCAAAGTGGTCTTTTCCGGCTTTATGGATGAGTCTAGGGCTTCTCTGCTTCGGTGTGGTTAGAATTTTTTGCATGTTTATTGTTGATGTTTGACGACAACGCGCTCGTAGATTATCCAGGCTAATAATGAAGCCCCGATAATCACTAGTGCAAGAGGTAGCTGATCAGCATGCGGTAAATAAGCCATTAGCGACCCTATTACAGCGCCGCCGCTAAGCTGCATAAATCCATACAAAGCGCCAGCATAACCGGCGATGTCGCCAAATGGTGTAAATGCTGTGGCAAATGCGTTAGGCCAAATAAAGGTAGAACCGAAATAAAATAAAATAATGGGAATGGCGATGACCCACACATTAATACCCGCTAATTTACCTAACGCCATTAATATTCCAGAGAGAACCATCACGCTCCAACCGAATCGCATCATGGTAGGCATGCTAAAACGACTGACTAATCGTCCATTCAAAAATCCGGCGAGCGCGTAGGCGATTTCGCCGCCAAAAAAGACGAATAATCCGTAAGCGAGCGGGCTCATACCTAAGACGTGAATTAACAGGACGGAGCCGGAGGTGATCCACGCAAAGAAAGCGCCGTAGCTTAAAAACGTACTCACGGTTATGCCCATAAAAATGGGGCTTTTAACCAATCGACGGAAAGTGTTAATGACGTATGGCAATCGTAAATTTTCCAAATGATGGTGCCGACTTGTTTCTTTAAATCCAAAGGCGACCGTTAAAAGCGCAAACAAGGTGTAAATAGTCATAAAAACAAAATTGGCACGCCAATCAAAATAATGCTGTAAAAATCCGCCTAAAGCCGGTGCGAGAGGAACGATAAACATAACGAGTATCGCAAAATAAGAACCGTATTTAGCCAATTCTTCGCCGGTAAACACATCTCTGAAAATAGAGCGCCACAATCCCGCACACGCTCCCGCCCCGCAACCTTGAATAAATCGACCGAGAATTAATAATTTAATGTTAGGAGCTAGCATGGCGACAACACTGCCCGCGGCCATGATGCACAATCTAATGACCATCGGTTGTTTACGTCCCACGGCGTCGGACAGCGGACCGTAAATCAATAAGGTTAGCGCGACGCCAAATAGATAAATGGCCATGCTCCATTGAGCTAAATCAATGGTCGTATTAAGGCTTAACGCCACGGCTGGCAGTGAAGGCGCGTAAATATCAGCTGCAAATTGCGTCAGACAGGCGGCTAAGGCGATCACGAAAAATAATAACTTATTAGAACTCATTGAATTAGCCTATTGACAATAGCATAGGTTATTTAAAGTTAACTGATTGGTCAATAAATTGGAGGATCTAGAGAGTGGCTTTTCCGGCAGGCGGGCGATCGGTGGTCATAAATATTATCGGGATTTTCGCCCCCGCTTTTTTCCTGTACAATTAGTAACCCTAAGAGATTGAGGCAGACTTATGGTTGATGACGAAAAACGTGAGGTTTCTGAAGAGATCGAAGAAGCGTTAAAAAAGCTTCATTTGGATGATGTGGACTGGGCTCGCGCTTTGTCGCCGCATGAGATTTTGTATCTTTTAGACCGCTGTCCTTTTTTGCAAATCGTTAGTACCAATGAAATAGAAGCCTTTTCCGAAACCAAATTCATTACAGCCCAATCCGGCTGGACCATTCATCACTACGGTGAGGCCATGAGCAGTTCTCCGGGGCCGCTCTTATTTCAGGGCGGTGATTATCGCATTTTGGGGGATGATGACGAAGGCGATGACGGCGAAGGGGGCACTATCGTTAATCCAGGGAAGGGAACAATCGTTAAACAAGCCTTTACGACGGCTGCCGAGATGATTGCACTCGCTCAGAAATCGGGTTGGCGCGGAGTTCGAATTATCGACGGCCACCCCCTTATGCAATGGGCTGCCTGGATGCAGGCGACTGACGATGCCTTCCACTTAGAAGGCTATGAACCCGATGAAAAAGCGCGTAAAAAACGCGAGCGGGTTAAACGGTCTGAGGTGGAAGATCAGCTTAAAATCAACGTTAAGCCCACTCGTCGGTGAGCGTTTGTATTATTTTCTGAGTCAATCGTGAAATATCTCTTCCAAAGAGTTAGCGTCGAGGAGTCGTTCACCCCATTTCAATAAAGTGTCAGCATCAGCTTTTTCAAGCTTTTGCCGATAATCCGCCGGTACCCCATGAAACTTACGCTGAAGTAACTTTAACAAAAGCGCATATTCGCCTTCTTGCCGCCCTTGCTGCAAGCCCTTTTGAAGGCCCTTTTGAATCCCAAAACGCTCGATGGAACTGATATACGCCATGTTATTTTCCTCCCACTGATAAACTGTTTCTCGATATTCTATCTCAAAGGCCTTGGGTAAGTGAATTAACCAATCAATCAGCTTATCTAAATCCGGTAAGCACAACGCTATAAACTCTTTGAAATACGCTTCTAAGATTTCTTTCCATGCCGTGTCTTTTGATTGATAGGCGACTGCCATATTTTCCTCATCGGATTAATGGCTGCTATTATAAATAAAGAGCTTGATAGTTTATTACAGGGTTTTATCTAATTTATGAAGGGCCGAATGCCGGGACAGACAAGGTAACGGAAGCTTCTTCATCAGCGGAGATAGCTAGACGGAATCCTGCATCCACAAATGCTTTTTCACAAAGTTTACGTTTATCCGGGGGTTTAATAGCTAAAAAACTGATTACAGCCTCCTTTTCATTTCTTCCTTTAATTTCAAAGTCTTTCTTAAGTGCCTCAGCAAAACCACGATAAACAGTATAATGATCGATGGAGATAGGCTTTTTATCCTTATCCGCTTTAGGTATGGTTAATGAAAATTTAACCTCCTCGCTACCGTCTTCATTGGGGGGGCGATTTTCATCAATAATTGTTTCTCTGCTTAGGATAATTCCGTTAGAGAATGTATATTTAAACGTGTTGTCAGAGGATTGCGTAATATTTTTTTCGGAAAGATCTGTCTCTTTCATATCTGGGTCTATAAAAGGACGGCATTCTTTCAATATCTCCAGGAATTCTGTTTTAGTGATTTTGCCGCCAGAAAACACGGTCTCAATCTCAATTTTTGACAAGTTGTTCGATAGGTTGGGATCGCCTTTAGCTCGCAAACGCCAATTTTGGTGTATTTTTAATGTAGTGAGTTTCTTGTGGGCCATCTCGCGTAAATAGTTAAACCTAGCCTCATCAATACAGGTGTTAAATCTATTTTCATCTATGTTTATTATGTTAGCCAAATCCCTTCTTGCTTGAGATACATCAGCGCTGTTCACAAGGGATTGCAACATACCTTCCGAAGCTTGTCTAATGGTGATTTCAGATAATTGATGTACTGCGATTTTACAATACTGAGTAGCTAGAATTTTTCGTAAATTTTGATGGGCGTTACCAGTAAATTTTTTAAATGTCTCCCGAGAAGGACATAAGCCTTGTTGGCGTATGTGTAGGAATAAATCGTCGATTTTTGTCACAGAAGAGAGGGATTGTAAGATGGTTATATCACTGCACGAGTTTATTGATAACTGAGTATATCGATCGATAATTAAATCTTGAATGTTAAACGCATCCTCATCAGAAACAGCGGCTCCATTCGTAGACTCAATCCCAAATAACTTTTTGTTTTGAAATATTAAAACATTAATCTGGGCGGCAAGGGGTGCTTTCGCTACTTCCTTCCATACTTCTTCAACCTCTGTCAGATTATCGGTTTTTTTGATTTTGCTGCTAATCTTAGCAAAGATTTCTTCAGGTTTTATTTCCTGCATTTCTTGATCTGGATCTCTCATCGTACTCGTTCCTCAATGACAATTTATCACGACCATTAAGGCCTTGCGGGTCGGGTCGCAATCGACGTAGACACTTCTTCTGGTACTGTCTCCTCCTTTCTTTTTTGGAGGATTCCCTCTAGGATTTGACAGAATCTTTCTTTGTCCCCCGCGTCTGCGAAGTCGAGACAGAATCTCTTCGAGCCAAAAAGCCAGAATTTGCGGTAAGACTTAATTGCAACCTTCCGGTCAAACTGCTCGAGTGCTTGCTGAATTTCTTTTCGAGTTGGTTCCATGCCACCAAATAGCTGGGTCAGCTCGCCTGCTTTATTAACATGGCAGCAGGCAAAGGTATCGGTAGTTTTGCTAAGGAGAGTTACTTTCGATTTCACTCCGCTGTTAAAAAATTGGCAAATATTTGTGACTTTTTCCATTAAAGGGACGGCATTGGGCCTTTCCCCTACGATGTTCACGCGCGATCGCATTTCCTTTAAAAGTGCAAATGAATCTCTTTTCAGTTTATCATGGAGTTTTTTCCATTCCTCTTTAAGGTAGGCCTCAAATTTCGATCCCTCCAAAGTGAGTTGAGCGGTTTTATATAACTCCTGAAGTTCTTTTAAGTCGTTATTAACAGCTTTAGTTAGCTGGTTAATGTTGCCACTGTCTTTTTCTAAGAGGGGTAGCCGATAAGGTTCATCTAAATGAGGTTTGAGAGGATTATTTAAATCATGTGGCTCGTCACGTTTTAGATGCATCCAAAGGTCTTCAATCTCGAATTTTACTCTTGATGCCATTAGAGTTTTGTCAAGGACGCGCAGATGGGGGTCAGCTTCAGCAATAAGGCTTTGAATATTCCTCCTGTTAGTTTGCCTATCGTTGAATTCGGCTTCTACATTGTCTAATGCGCGGCAAGTAATGTTGAGTTCGCTATTTTCGTTGGTGAACTGGTCGTGGTGTGCGGTGAGCGCTCGTTGCTCTGCTTCTAAGAGAGCCAGTTTCGGTAGCCGTTCCTCTTGAGCTTCCCACTGCTCCCGGGCCGCACTTGTTAACATGGTTGAAGTTTTTTTCTCTATTAATATCTTTTGTCGTTCGCGGGGGGGGGCTTTTAGCACATCTGAGTCGATGGAAGTTTTAAGGGCAGAAATCTCTCTCTCAAGTTCCTGAAGACGGTTCGGTATTTTCTTTTCTAACGCGGCTACTTCCTCTCGAGCTTGTTGCAGCTTTTGCCCAAGATAGTTTTCCGGATCGACTTGACGATCCTGATGATCCTTTTCCTGGATATCGCGTTTCCTTTGAATGTACGAAAAAACTCTACCCATATTCCAACTCCTTCACCGAACGTATGGAATGAAGGGTAATAATACAGCATAAAGCTTAAGATAATCTTAAGCTCCGCCCTCGTAGTAAGGGCGGAGAGACGGGCCGGTTATTCCACCATTTCTTTCAAACGCTTCAACGCGCGAACTTTGACGACGTTGCGGGCGGGTTTGGCTTTGAAGGTCATCATTTCGCCGGTAAAGGGATTGATGCCTTTGCGGGCTTTGGTGGCGGGTTTGCGTTTCACGGTGCATTTTACTAAGCCAGGAAGCGTGAACTCGCCTGCGGCACCTTTGCGAAGATGACGGTGCATGACATCCGCCAGTTCATCCAGAACAGCGCTCACTTCTTTTTTACTCAGATTAGTCGCTCCCGCTATGTGGGTTGTCAGTTGGGATTTTTTATACGGTGTGCGAACTCCTGTACCCGTTGATTTGCGTTTCGCTGTTTTTCTGCGTTTAGCCGTTTTTCTTTTTGCAGTCGGCCTGCGCCGCGCTGCCGTTTTTCTTGCGCCGGTGCGCCATTTAGTTTTAGTAGAGCGTTTTTTTCTTGCTGGCATAGTAATTCCCTCTTTTGATTATCCATGGTTAAATGATTGATGTGGCAGCCAAAAACCACTTGGGACAAAAGTAACATAATTTTACCTAAAAGCATATGTTTCTTCTACCTTTTTGGTCTTTCGCACGCGATTCCTGCCTTCGGGCGAAGGCGTTTGGGGTGCTTGCATCCTATAAAAATGTGCTGTACCATCCTGTCCCTTCTTTATTTTTATTTGAGGTCTTGGATTCATGGCGACTTACATGGCGAATGCAAAAACGGTTAGCCCGCGCTGGTTGTTGGTTAATGCAGAAGGGAAAACGCTGGGGCGACTGGCTAGTCGGATCGCTGCGATTTTGCGAGGCAAACATAAAGCTGAGTTTACGCCTCACGTCGACGCGGGTGATTTCGTCGTGGTGATTAATGTCGATAAACTTAAAGTCACAGGCAATAAAACTCAAGATAAGCAATATCATCACCATTCTGGCTATCCGGGCGGTTTGAAGACGATTAACTTCGCTGACTTGCAAGCCAAAAAACCACAGCGTATCCTGGAGTTAGCTATTAAGGGCATGCTCCCTAAGGGGCCTTTAGGTCGTCAACTGTATCGTAAATTGAAAATTTATGCGGGCGATCAGCATCCCCACCAGGCTCAGCAACCTGAATTGATCGACTTATAGTTAAGAGGTTTAACGCGTATGGCACAAGCGGCAAAAAAGCAGAATTTGGGTACGGGGCGACGTAAGACATCTTCTGCACGGGTTTTTTTAAGGTCCGGTACTGGTCAAATTATCATTAATGGACTGCCTTTAGACGAATATTTTGGTCGAGAAACGGCTCGCATGGTTGTTCGCCAGCCCTTGGTGAAACTTGATGTTCAATCTCGGTTTGACGTTTACGCCACTGTTCAAGGTGGCGGCGACAGCGGGCAAGCCGGCGCGATTCGCCATGGTATTACCCGTGCTCTCATCCAGTACGATGAAGAAGGCGGGGAAGGCGGCACGTGGCGCAGCACTTTGCGAAAAGCCGGGTTTGTCACGCGAGATCCCCGAATGGTTGAACGCAAAAAAGTGGGTCTGCATGGAGCGCGGCGAGGCACGCAATTCTCCAAACGATAAGGATTAGTAATCCCTCTCTTCGTCATATCAATGACGGTGGTTACTTATAAACTAGGAATAACTATGTTAAAACGCTCGATTATGACGTTGTATTCTGGTCCTTTGGACATATACAGCCATCAGGTTCGCATTGTTTTGGCAGAAAAAGGCGTTACTGTGGACATTCACAATGTAGATGCCAACCATCCTAGCGAAGATTTAATCGAATTGAATCCTTATGCCACTTTGCCAACTTTAGTGGACCGTGACTTGGTTTTATTCGAATCGAGGGTCATCATGGAATATTTAGACGAACGATTTCCTCACCCTCCTTTGCTCCCTGTCTATCCGGTCGCTCGAAGTCGGTGTCGTTTGTTAATGTATCGTATTGAACGGAATTTTTACCATTCCATGAAAATTATTGAAGAAGGGACTCCCAAGCAAGCCGAAACAGAGCGAGAGTTTCTTACCAAAGAATTGATCGAGCTTGATCCAGTGTTTGGGGAGAAGACTTATTTCATGAATGACGATTTTACGTTAGTCGATTGCGTGATGGCGCCGTTGTTATGGCGTTTGCCGCACCTCGGTGTTCATGTGCCGCCGCGGGCTGCAAAATCAATGTATAAATACAAAAAGCTCATTTTCGAACGGGAGTCCTTCAAAGCCAGTTTAAGTGAGTCTGAATCGGAACTTAGAGAAGTCGATGGCATTTGAAATGAATTCCAGCCGCCCTTATCTCGTGCGGGCTATTTATGACTGGGTTGTTGATAACCAATTAACACCCTATATCATGGTGGATGCGCTAATGCCCGATGTGGAAGTCCCCGAGCGTTTTGTAGAAAACGGTAAAATAGTATTAAATATTGAGCCACAAGCTGTCGGACGTCTGCGAATGGGTAATGACGCCGTCGAATTTGACGCTCGCTTTTCAGGAGTCGCTCATCATATTTTTATTCCCGTTCGAGCAATTAAAGCCATTTATGCTTTTGAAAATGGTCGTGGAATGGTATTTACGGAAGATGAAGATGGCGGCAACGATGGAAGAACCTCGCCTCCCAGCAACAGCAGCGTTTATAAACCCGTAAAAAAAGGCAGGCCGAATTTGAAGATTGTGAAATAATCCAGTGGCCGCCTATACGAAGGGACATACGGATTGCTTTCCAGGTATTTTTATTTCTACTTTCGATTAGTGTTATACTGAGCTGATATGAGTTTCAACAATATCGTCCATATCATTGCTGTTGTCGTTCTGCCATTATTGTTTGCGATTACCTTGCACGAAGCGGCGCATGGCTGGGTGGCGAATAAATTAGGCGATAAAACGGCCTTGATGATGGGTCGTGTCACGCTTAATCCGCTAAAACACATCGACCCTTTTGGTACCGTCATTCTTCCTATTTTAATTTTAATTCTCAGTAAATTCACCTTCGCTTTTGGATGGGCGAAACCGGTTCCGGTTACGTGGCAAAATTTAAGAAAACCTCGCCGAGATATGGCGCTGGTAGCGGTTGCAGGCCCCCTTTCTAATTTATTTATGGCTTTGTTGTGGGCTGCTATTGCAAAGTTAAGTGTGACTTTTGGTGTGAATGCCGTTAATCCAGTGGTTAAGACCGTCACGCTTTTTTTCTACCACGCTGGGCTTTTCGGAATATTAATTAATCTTGTTTTGATGTTATTAAACTTAATTCCGGTCCCGCCATTGGATGGAAGCCGCATAGTCTCAGCGATTTTGCCGCCAAAAGCGGCTTATGCGTATTCAAAAATAGAACCTTATGGGATTTGGATTCTTTTAGGATTGCTTATTTTCGGTTTGTTGGGTCGGCTGCTTTTGCCGATGGTTTTATATTTGATGAATTTTGTCCGTTCAATTTTTGGGCTGCCGGGAAATTTCCTTTTTTAAAAAAGAGAAATTATGCTCATGGTCGAGAAAACCCCGAAGGCACTTTTACTTAGCATTTAGCCTGGATTCCTATAACTTCAGCCGTGAAAGCCCTTTATTCTTTGTCTCTCGGTAAACGGCCTTCGCACGCGAATGACGGAGTTTATCGATGTTGAGTCACTCCGTCATCCCCGCCTCTCGTCATTCCGCAGGAGAATCCAGGCGTGCTTTTAGCGCGCTGCGCACGAAGGTGCGCCTCGTTCTCACCTTCGGGGGATGACGAAGCCTAAAATTGAAATGGCTAGGGTTTGTTTACATTCGCTAATCTGAGCCAGAACTCATTGATTTTCGAGCAACGCAGCGTAAATAGAAGTACGTGAGCACGGGGAATCGATGAACTATGGCCAGCTTAGTAGAATTGTAAATACACCTATTCGTATTCAAATACTTTTACTACCTTTTGCACCCCTGAAATGCGTCGTGCAACCTCAGCGGCCATGGCAGCTTGTCGAGGACTGACAATGCCCATTAAATAGACAATTTTATTTTCGGTAACGACTTTAAGATTAGAAGAACTCAACCCCGGTTTCCCCAACATGGCTGTGCGAACTTTCGTCGTAATCCAAGAATCATTGGCGCGTTGTACGGCTGATGCAGGCGCAGCGATGGTAATTTCATTATAAATACGTCGGACATAAGGGGCCTTTGCAGTAATCTGGTAAGCCCGATCGCGTAACGCTACCGTTTTTGCTTGACCTACCAACAACGCTATGTTTTTGAACACGGAAACAGAAATATGAGATTGGCCTTTTAACCGGGGGTCACGATCGATCTCTGCTTGGATGACAGCGCGAGCATTATGGTCTTGATTCATCGTTTTATAACTGCGCTGATCATAGACAACGGCACCTCCCAGCGTAGCCCCGGCCGCGCCGGCGAGGAGAACGGCGGGAACGCAACCCATTAAAGGGAAAGCTAACAACAGCAAAGCGACCAATTTCTTCATCAGTGATCCTCAGAGCTCGGGATTAATTTCCGATCGATAATATCACATAAGCAATGAATAATAAGAGCGTGAGTCTCTTGAATGCGAGCGGTGGATTCTGCAGGTACGCGAATTTCAATATCATCGGTGCCCAATAAGGTGAATAATTCTCCTCCATCTCGGCCAGTCAGCGCCACAACATTCATGCCTCTTATATGAGCGGCGGTGATTGCCTGAAGAATATTTTTTGAATGGCCGCTGGTGCTGATGGCTAACAAAATATCTCCGGTGGATCCTAAACCTGCGATTTGCTTTGAAAAAACTTCGGCATAGCTGTAATCGTTGGCGATTGCCGTCACCGTAGATGCGTCGGTGGTTAATGCCAGAGCAGGAAAACTGGGCCGTTCTGTTTCAAAACGATTAAGCATTTCGGATGAAAAATGTTGCGCATCAGCAGCGGAGCCCCCGTTCCCGCAACTTAATATTTTATGCTCGTTGAGTAGACATTGAGCCATCAGTTCCCCCGCTTGGACGATGGGATCGACCAATAGCTCGATTGCTGCGGTTTTAGTTTTGATGCTTTCTTCGAAATTATACTTAACGCGTTGAAATAAATTCATAGGGTTTAATATTCTACCTCAATGGCGTTTTTTATCCACGTGATTTGTCGATCCGCTGTAATGCCAACGATGTCAAAACGACAGGAAATTTTATCAAGGGGTCGGTGTTTTTGTAAGTAATGAAGCGCGGTTTTTATCAGCCGCCGTTGTTTCAAAGGAGTGACGGTGGCCACAGGGTGAATAAAATCAGAAAAACGACGGTAACGCACTTCAATGAAAACTAACATTGATTGATCAGACATAATCAAATCAATTTCACCCTGTTTATAACGGAAATTTTTAGTGATAAATGACAACCCTTGTTTTTGTAAATACCGGCAAGCTGTTTTTTCAGCGTTAAAGCCGATTTTTTGGGTAAGGGAAAACATGTGACTAAGTTAGCATGGGACAAGGAGATGTGATAATGGGGTTTTTAGGTTAGCTGGTAATTTTGGTCCACAATAACTGTCGATAAACGCGTTGCGTTGGCAGTAAATACAAAGTGCCCGTGGCTCCGTTCATCCTATACTGTGGAGTTGAAATTAATTTAGCCAACTCAAATAGAATATTATAGGCATCGACGCCGAGTGCGTACAATCGAGGATTGCGCTCGAAAGAACGAGGCCATAAAGCGCGAATGCGTTCGCGTGTTTGCTGAAGGGAAGGCGATAATTGTTCTGGTGTTAAAACCCAAGGCATGTCACTAAATTGGACCCCTTCGATATCGTAATTGTCGCTAGGGCGCGAACTGGGTGAATAAACTGCGGAAGTGGTGTAAATTGGGATATCGCCGGCATAGTAAAATCGGAGTAAAGGGACAATTTGACGGGCTTGATTGGCATTAGCGACAAGAAAAATAGCGTCAAAGTCCTTTCGTCGTCGCGGAATAAAGCGCATTTTTTCTTGCAATAACTGTCTCAGTTGATGTTCGCGTTGTTCCGATTTATCGATATTCAGCAATCGGCGAATGTCGTTGTTCATACTTGCGTTATTTCCATAAGCCAATTGGGCCGTCGTTTGTCCGCCCAATGATGTCCATTGTGTCTGAAATGCTTTGGCAATGGAACTTCCCCACTCACCGCTTGGTGTGATTACGATCGCCCGGTTGTGCTGATCGTTTCGCATTTTTATAGCGGCTGCGGTGGCTTCATCAACGGGAGATAAACTGAATTGAAACAAATTACTGGCATTGGAATGAGAAACTAAGGTATTTAAGGCCAATGTTGGAATGGTAATTTCGTGCGAATTAACGAGCGTAGCTAAATTGTTTTTAATCAGCGGACCGACAATAATAGTCGCACCTTGTTGGAGGGCATCTTGGTAAACGGTTTTAATATTTTTTCCGCCGGTATTCAGGACAGTGAGGGTGGGGACGGGACCTCTTTGTTTTGCTTGATAATAAGCCGCCAAAAAACCGTTGCGAATGGCACCAGCTTGTTTGGCAAACGTTCCCTCAAGCGGTAAGAGCAAGGCAATGCGCTGCTCAGATACCGTGGAAGGATTTTCAAAGGCCCTGAAGACTTGATTATTAGCTGCGCCAGGATAGCGAGGGGTGCAGCTTGTCAGTAAGCCCAAACATGCCGCAAGCAGAATCGCACAACCGAAGGATATTTTTTGCCACATGGTCAAAGTCTAACGTAGAGTGTTAAAGTGTCAAGCAAGGGGAGCGGCCTGTTGTACTCATATCATTACCCACAATGCCCGTCGTTCCCGTGACTTCGGCCGTGAAGGTTTTGTATCTTTCAATAATACAGCGGACGGCCTCGCGGGAGGACGACGGGGGGTTTTTGAAATTAAGGCTAATAAATAGAAAAAATAATCTAGAATGGGAAGATTTATAATAAGGTTTTGTTGTTAATCGTCATTTATATATTGAAATGGCTGTGACTTAATGAACAGAGGTAGTTTGTATATTACTGCAACCCCTATAGGGAATCGCGAGGACATTACGTTACGCGCGATTGACACGCTTCGCTCCGTGGATCTTATTGCAGCGGAGGATACGCGGCATAGCAAAAAATTGCTGGAGCATTACGGGATAAAAACTCCGTTGCTATCTTTACATGAGCATAATGAAGCGGCGCGTGCGACTCTTTTATGTGAAAAATTAAAACAAGGGCTCAATGTTGCGCTTATTTCCGATGCGGGAACGCCGCTGATTAGCGATCCCGGTTATCGATTGGTAAATGCTGTGCGTGAAGCCGGGATCGAGGTTGTTCCTATTCCCGGAGCCTGTGCAGCCATCGCCGCTTTGGTGGCGTCCGGCTTGCCGACGGATCGTTTTATTTTTGAAGGTTTTATTCCTTCAAAAGGCGAGGTGCGACGCAAAAAATTGGAAGATTTAAAAAATCAACGCCGGACAATCATTTTTTATGAATCGGTTCACCGTATTGTAAATTTAATTGATTTATTAAATGAAATTTTTGGAACCGAGCGTCGGGCCACAATTGCACGGGAACTCACAAAGAAATTTGAAACTATCCATACCGCGACGTTAGCGGAGTTAAAAAACTGGATTAATGAAAATCCTGTTCAGGAAAAGGGAGAATTTGTAGTGATTGTGGCAGGCCAGACTGAAAAATTGACGGAAATAAACGAAGAACACCAACAGTTACTAACCCTATTGCTTTCAGAGCTGTCACTTAAACAAGCCGTTTCATTAGCAACTAAAATTAGCGGTCTTCCTCGAAAAAAACTGTACGCGTTAGCGTTAACTATTCAGCAGCATCTTCCCCATCACCGTTATTAACTTCGCGAATGGGAAATTGGTGACGGTTATCATTGACGCGGTCGCGTAAATCTTTGCCCGGTTTGAAATGCGGCGTATATTTAGCTTCCGTGTAAACGCGTTCGCCGGTTTTAGGATTGTGTGCTTTACGCCTCGGCCGATAATGAAGGGAAAAACTTCCAAAACCACGAATTTCGATACGATCGCCCTGACCCAGGGTGTTGCTCATGTATTCCAAAATGTAATTAACACTCAGTTCAACGTCTTTCCATGATAAGGCTTTTTGCTGCATTGCAATACGATTAATAAGTTCTGATTTAACCATGCTTGCCACTCTACCGTATAGTTTAATGATACAACAAGTACCCATTATACAATAGTTTATTGGAATGGGCGAGTGCGTTTCGCCTTTACGGGAAGGCGTGTCCTGATTTTGCGAGGGGTTTTCCGTCCAAAAAAACTTGGTTGTTGTGATAATTAAGTCTTCCGGCAGCGAACCAGGATAATACTTCAGGGTAGATAATGTGCTCAAGTGCGTGGACGCGGGTTTTTAGCGTTTCTGGGGTGTCCTGGGGAGTGATGGAAAGACGGGCTTGGCAAATAAGGGGGCCGGCATCAAGGTCTTCGGTGACATAATGGACGCTTACACCGTGTTCAGTCTCGCCAGCGGCTAACGCGCGTTCGTGGGTGTTAAGACCCGTGTATTTAGGTAACAGAGAAGGGTGGATGTTGATCATCCGTCCGCTATAATGGCTGACAAATGCCTTGCCCAATTTACGCATAAAGCCGGCTAAGACGATTAGTTTGGGGTCATAGTGGTCGATCGTTTTTTGAAGCGTGCTTTCAAAATCGGTGCGCGAAGGGAACTCTTCGTGAGGAATGATATGAGTGGGAATGTCAGCTTGTTGGGCGCGTTTTAATCCATAGGCATCGGCTCTATTGCTGATGACCGCGCGTATTTCAATCGCTAAACCTTTTTGAATGGCCCCGATGATGGCCTGAAGGTTAGTCCCATTTCCAGAAATAAGAACAACAATAGGCAACGGTTCGCGGTTCATGGCGTTATGGTTACACGCGGTTGTTCCTCGGATGAGGATTGAATTTCGCCAAGGATCCAAGCGGTTTCTCCTAAAGCGGCTAACAATTCCAGCGTTTTTCGTACTTCTTTTTTATCCAGGCAGAGTACCATCCCCACGCCCATGTTAAAGGTGCGCCACATTTCTTCTATCGGGACTTTGCCCTGTTTTTGCAGCCAGTGGAAAATGGCCGGCCATTCCCAGCCGTTTGAATCAATAACCGCTTGGGTATAAGACGGTAATACGCGAGGAACATTTTCGATAAGACCGCCGCCCGTGATGTGGGCCAGGGCATGGACATTAATTTCCGAAAAAAGGCGCTTAATCGTTTTCACGTAAATTCGGGTGGGGGCGAGCAACCCATCGGCGAGTGATTTGTTCTCAAAGGACTGCGAAAGCGGTATTTTCGCCCGAGCTAAAATTTTTCTAATGAGAGAATAGCCGTTGGAATGCGGACCAGAAGAAGCTATCCCAATGAGGGCATCGCCGACGCGGACCCGACTTCCATCAATAATTTTTTCTTTTTCAACAACGCCCACACAAAAGCCAGCAAGGTCATAATCCTTTTGTCTATAAAGTCCGGGCATTTCGGCCGTTTCTCCCCCGATCAACGCCACTTCAGCCAGTTCGCAACCGGCGCCGATGCCTGTCAAAATTTGTTTGGCTTGTTCGTTATTCAGGTGGCCGGTGGCATAATAATCGAGAAAAAATAAGGGCTCCGCGCCGGTGGTAATGACATCATTAACGCACATCGCCACCAGATCAATACCAATGGTATCGTGGCGATTAAGCTCAACCGCGAGTTTTAATTTGGTTCCCACGCCGTCAGTGCCCGAGACGAGAACCGGCTGTTTATAACCACGGGGTAATTCAAATAAACCGCCAAAGCCACCAATCCCACTTAAGACCCCCGGCCGACGGGTGCGCTTAGCAATTGGTTTAATGGCTTCAACTAAGTCAGCCGCTTTTTCAATATCAACGCCGGCTTTGCAGTAGGAAAGAGGCGGATGTCGAGTGGAATCTGGCATGGACTGCATTATACGACTTAAAGCGAGTAAAATAGAAGACAAATGAAAAGGTGAAGGCGTATAATTTGAGTGACTGGAGGCTTTGCGATGATGGCCGTTCGGAAGATATCTATTTTAGTAATTACCCTGACGTGTTTCTTTCTCACTAATGCGGGAATGGCTGTTGAAATCCGTGGCATAAACGTTGCTACTGTCGCCGTCTCTGATCAATCGCCGCAAACACTGCAAACAGCATTACCTCAAGCTTTAGAGCAGGTGTTGATTCGGATGAGCGGAAACACGGGCGTGATGACGCTCCCAACGGTGCAAGACGCCGTGCCCCAAATCAGTCATTATGTTGAAAAATACAGTTACGCTACAAAAACGGATGAGAGCGGAAAACAGCAGCTCCTGCTACAAGTCGTTTTTGACACGCGGGCCGTTAAGCGGTTACTGCAAAACGCGAATCAAGCTATTTGGAGTGCCAACCGTCCCTTGACGATGGTGTGGGTGTCTATTCCCAACGGGAAGCAATCCCAAATTTTAGCCAGCGATAGTCAAAATCCAGCGCTTCACGCGCTAAAACAAGTGGCTGCCTTCCGCGGTGTTCCTGTTATTTTCCCAGCGATGGATCTTGAAGATCAAATCAATGTCGCGCAACCGGCCTCTACTTTACCCAATAATCAACAGTTACAGGCTATTTCCCAACGCTACGGAGTTGATAGTATTTTATCAGGCGCTGTGGTGAGCGGGGAGAACGGCCAGCTCCAAGGAGAATGGCAATTGTTTTTGAATGGCACCCCTTATGAATGGCAGACGAGCGGAGCCAATGTCGTTCAAGTGGTCAATAACGGTATCGATCGAGCGGCTGACATGATGGCCAATCAATTTGCTACGCTGGATAGCAAAGGAATGGGAAGTTTAGTCACCATGCAAGTCACTGGCGTGAAAACCCTCGACGATTATGTCCACGTCGTTTCAACTTTAAAACATTTAACGCCGGTGGCCAAAGTATCTGTCAGTGATATGAATGCCGATATGCTTTTATTAAAAATAAAAACCATCGGTAATCTCGATGATTTAGTGAAATCGTTGAAATCCGTTTCGCATTTAGTCGCTGAAACAGCACCTACTCAGCCAGAGCTGAACGCGGCTAATTTATTTTATCGATGGAAATCGAATACGCCTCCAGGGGATTCAGAAACCCCGATAATGTTAACTCCTCCCATTCATTAACAATGATAGATCAATTACCATTACGAGTGCAGTTACGAGAAGAAACTACTTTTGCGAATTTTTACGGCGGCAACAACATCACGCTGTTAAAAGCGTTAAATGAATTATTAGAAGGCAAAGGTGAATCGTTTATTTATTTATGGGGTGAGCCAAGCGTTGGGCGCACTCATTTACTACAAGCATGTTGTCATACGATGAATAACCGATCGTTGGAAGCAATGTATTTGCCATTAAAAACCCCGCAATTAGCGCCATCGATTTTGCAAGGTTTGGAGAGCAAGCCATTAATTTGTATCGATGATATTGACGCTGTGCTCAGTCAGCCGGATTGGGAAGAAGCATTATTACATTTTTACAATCGCGTGCGCGAATCTCAGGTTAAATTAGTCATTGCTGGTAATTACGTTCCTCCGCAATTAAATTGCCAATTAGCCGATTTACGTTCGCGGTTATCGTGGGGTCTGGTTTTTCAAGTGATCGGGCTTACGGATGCTGAAAAAATAAAAGCCCTTCAAATGCGCGCTCACGATCGAGGTTTTGAATTATCAGATGAGGTGGGTCAATTTTTATTGCGTCATTATCCCCGCGATATGTCCGCCTTATTCAATTTACTGGATAAATTAGATCAAGCTTCGCTAATTGCCCAACGCAAATTAACCGTGCCATTTGTGAAAGAAGTTTTGAATATATCACTACCCACAAGCGGGAAAGATTAAAAAACGTAAAGCCGCAGACGGGGTTCCAGCGCACGGCGTGCGCAGTGCGCTAAAAGCGTCTGGATTCGCCTGCGGAATGACGAACTCAAAAATTAGAATTACGGTTCTATCGCGCCATAGCTAAAACCGTAAGAGAATCGGTCGGGATCGAGATCGACAGGTTCTTCATTTTCGTTCAAAAGCGGTTTTCCGGATTGATTGAAAAGCCGCATGGCGGTGGTATGGCATTGGTGCGTTTGAGTAAGTGTCACTCCGGCGGCTAAAAATGCCATTACGAGGCCAGCAGGAGAGGCGGGATCACCGAGCGGCTCAAAGAAAGAGCTAAGCGAAGCACCATTTTCGGTGAATAAGGGTAATAGCAGATGCGTATAAAAATTTCGTAAACTGGCATAGGCTAAATAAAAAAGGCCAGTGGCATATACCGTGTCCATGCCAATCACTTTCCAAAATTGGTTGATCTTCAGATAGTCGGTTCTAACCAGTCGCATTAACCGCTTGCACCAACTGGATCGAGTCGGGGTTGTATCAAGGTTTTGCGTTGAACCGGTGATTTCTTTACGAATATTTTCTACGTCATACTGCGCAGTTTTCCAACTTCCTCCGATGAAAACGAGCAAACTCAGCGGAAATTTAATCCACAAATTCATCTCTGAATTAATCACGGCCAGACCGTGAGCGCTGCCGAATAATAAAGGCAATCCCCACGTTAAAAGCGGAAAATGTTTGAGGGCGCCCCGCATGGCTTTGCTTCGCTCAAAAGGCGTTTCGGTAATTCTTCCGGATTGAAATCGTTTCTTAGCGTCGTCTACCATAAAAGCTTGATAGCTTGAATTAACCACCGCAGCGGTCGCTTTTATGTAATAGCCTCCGGCCAACCCAATCAAACTAAAGCCTGCAAAGGCACCCATTCGTTCTATTAAATTGGGGGAAAAACGCAATGTTTGATTACAGAAAAAAACAGCA
This sequence comes from Coxiella burnetii, assembly GCF_005280755.1. Taxonomy (NCBI): domain Bacteria; kingdom Pseudomonadati; phylum Pseudomonadota; class Gammaproteobacteria; order Legionellales; family Coxiellaceae; genus Coxiella; species Coxiella burnetii. The sequence goes on along the minus strand of NZ_CP040059.1, from coordinate 1,642,716 downwards.
GCCAAAGAGAGACTGTCAAAGATTTCCGTTGGGTAGACGCCGAAAAAAATGGTTCTTTGAGTGAATTGACATAATTGATTGGCTCTTATTTTTTCTTCTTCGTTAGCGGGCTTGTCTGGAGATTCTCGCCATAAAGGGAATAATGAGGATGAGGAAAGGAGGTCGCCGGGAGGCGCAACGCTCGATAAGCGTCTATGCGCTTCGTTGCGAAAATCGACATTGAAATGGTATTTTTCCTCCAAAAAAAGGTTAAGCGCTTGGGGGTCCCAATAGCGACGTCTCAGCTCATCATTTGAAAGGGGGCCCATCGTGCGGGTGGCGTAATTAAATTGGAGCGGAACAAGCCAAGGCGCTATGCACGATGCGGCTATCGCTCCTGTGGAAAGAAGAAGCCACCAGGGATATTCAACGGGCTTGTCCATGTTTTCCAACGTTAAAAGTCCGAAGATATATTGATAGCCATAAATAAACCATAAAGGAAACCCCATGGGTTTTAAAATGCCTTCCGCAAAAACGTGTAAGGCGGTTGCCGCTAATCTTCCCAAAGAATATATCTCTTTTTGAAAATTTCGATTGGGCGTATGCCCCACCCTTCGCCAAGCTTCTAAAACAGCTAAACGAGAAACATACCGTTGGGCAATTTCTTTGTCCTGATAGTTGAATTGACTAATAGCGTGTTTTACAGAGTCAGGGATTTCAGGAATAATTTGCTCAGCGGATAAGGGTGAAGTCCGGTTTTTAGATAACACTGTGGAAACATAAGCTTGAGGAGTAATATTTTCCATACTCCAATGGCCCTGAATTCCTGAGTCTCGAATGACGACCACTCCCTCGTCCCTAATAACGGGAATTTTTACGTCGGTATGAGCAATGGTGAAATATAAACCCTCAAGATTTCTGAGCAGTCCTGAAGGAGTCGGTATACGGCCGGCTTCGATATTGGTTTTAATTTTGCTGTAGTCTATGCTGTATTCACGAGATATAGGTATAAGCGGCATTTCCATTTCACGTTTGGCGTCCTTTTTATTGGTCAGCATCCTTCCTCCTTTTTTCCAAAAAATGAGTATAAAAAACTTATTAGATAAAAACTTAAATTAAGAGAAAATTGGGCCTCAAAAATGAAGACAAAAAGGTGTTGCCTTAAAGAGGACTTAAGAATTCAATAAAATTTAACTACGCTTAAAGAAGACGCACTCGAATAATGCCGTCGATACTTTGCAACTGGTGAAGGATGTTCTGATCAATTTTTTTATTGACATCGATGAGCGTGTAAGCGATTTCATCCCGGGATTTATTGATCATATCGATGATATTAATGTCCGCTTGTGACAAAACGGTAGAAACTTGTGCAACCATATTGGGCACGTTTTTATTAGTAATGGCGATTCGACAGCCTTCGGTGCGCGCTAACTTGCTGGTGGGAAAATTAACCGAGTTGCGAATATAACCGTTTTCTAAAAAATCTTGCACTTGCTCGACCACCATAATGGCGCAATTTTCTTCCGCTTCTTTGGTGGAAGCACCTAGGTGTGGCAAACAGATAACTTGGGGAAAAGATTTAAAAATTGTACTGGGGAAATCACAAACGTAGTTTTGGATTTTGTTTTTGGCTAAGGCTTGGGCTAACGCTTGATTGTCCACAATTTCAGCGCGGGCGAAATTAAGGACCACGACGTTATCTTTCATCTGCGCAATCGCTTCTTCGTT